>CAZHHM010000006.1:0-77303 GCA_964532225.1 uncultured bacterium
CCGACGTCAACATTTACAAAAGTCGATCTGAACGAACTTCTCAAAGAATCTATAGGCATATACAAAAACATATGTGAACAGAAAGGCATAAAGATCATCTGCTCTCTGTCCTCTGCTCTCCACATCCTCGGCGAACGCTCCCAGCTCATTCAGGTCTTCTCAAACATTTTCCTAAACGCTGTCCAATCTATAGACAACGGCGGAACAATTGCTGTAAAGACGCATGAAAAGGATGGAAAAGCTGTTGTTGAGATCGAGGACAGCGGCAAAGGTATGCCGAAAGAAGTGATCGAGCACATATTTGAGCCGTTCTTCACATCGAAACAGGACGGGACAGGGATAGGGCTGGCGGTGGCGCATAGCATTATTAAGGCACATGGGGGGAGTATAACCGTGAGCAGTGAGATAGGGATGGGGACTAAATTTAAGGTGGAGATGGAAGCGACAAGATGAATTATTATGCAATACCTCCAATAGCAACACTGTTCATCGTAATGACCCTGGGGCTATTTGTATTGCAAAAACAACCAAGAGCAAAAATTAATCAACTGTTTTTCCTGTTTTGCATGAGCATTTGCATATGGTTGTTTGGCTACTCAATAATGTATGTTAACAGTGAATATCAAATCGCACTTGACTACGCACGCATCGGATTATTCGGGTATATATTCATACCTATACTTAACTATCATTTCGTAGGGAGACTGACGGGAAAAGGGATCAATCGTTATAGTCTTATAAGCGTATATCTCCTTTCATTCCTGCTTGTCTTGCTTGGATCGACCGATCACGCATATAACGGTTTAAATAAACACTATTACGGATATTATCCAACTCCCGGTGATATGTACTACCTATATCCGATCCTCTTTTGGGGGCTGTTTTCATTTGGGGTGTATTTGCTATTCATCTCTTATAAAGAAGCGATTGTCAATAAAAATATTGCATTTGCTCAACAGATCCGGTATGTTCTGCTTGCATTTGTCGTTGGAACCGCAGGGGGCGTAGACTATTTCATTAAGTACGGTTTAAATGTTTACCCTTTTGGATACCTTTGTGCATTAGGTTTTGTTTTTATAATTTCATATGCGATTACGAGACACAAGCTTATGGGGGTTGAGGTAATAATCAGAAAAGGACTAGTGTATTCAATATTAACAGCAGTATTATCCGGCATATATTTAGTAGTAATACTTGTTTCTGGCCAGTTCTTGAATATCATGACAGGGAAAAATATCTTGTTTCTTACAATACCGATTATTATTTCTTTAGCAGTTCTTTTCCAACCGCTTAAAAACCGAATCCAGATCAAAGTAGACCAATGGTTCTTCCCTGAAAAACAGACCTTCAGGACAGAGATCAATAATTTGAGCGATTCAATATCCGGTTCTCTTGACATTGAGCAGATAAAGAATGAAATTGCCGAATCCACCGCAAAACTCGGCATATCAGGATCAAGCATCGTTCTGGGAAACGAAAATATCGAGAGCACGAAAGACGGCAGTCTTAAAATTCCCCTAAAGTTCCGCGGAGCGGTCATCGGGCAACTTATTGTAGGGCAAAAAACATCTCACGAACCCTATTCTGACGATGAAACAGCCATCCTTTATACGCTTGCGAATCAGATAGCTGTCGCGATGAACAACGCGAAACTCCACAAGGAGCTCCTCGACAAGCAAAAAGAGCTTCTTTTGGCCGACAAGTTCGCATCGCTAGGCCGGATCGCCGCCGGACTTGCTCATGAGATAAGGAACCCTCTGACCGCTATAAAGGGGCTCTCGCAGTCGCTTTCAAAGAATATGGACGACAGGGAATATGTCAGCGAATTCTCAGACATTGTTCCCAAGGAGATCGACCGGCTGAACAATCTGGTAGAGGAGCTGGTATTGCTGGGAAAAGAATCAAAGCAGCATGCCCTTCCGATGGATATAAATTCCGTTATCTACGGCTCTTTCCGGCTGTTCGAGTCGTACTGCGCAAAAAGGGGAGTGGAGGTCAAGACAGAGCTTAAGAGCCGCAAAAAGATTCTGGGGGACAAGGACCGCCTGAACCAGGTGATAACCAATCTCATCATGAACGCTGTCCATGCCATGCCGGAAGGCGGAAAGATGGTCCTGGCGACACAAGACACGGAAAAGGGCGTTAAGATCACGGTCTCCGATACTGGGCAAGGGATCCCCGATGAAATAAAAAAGGAGCTGTTTGAGCCGTTCTTTTCAACCAAGGAAGAAGGGGCAGGGCTCGGTCTTGCAGTTGTGCGCAAGATAGTGCTTGATCATAACGGGGAGATATACGCAGAAAGCGTAAAAGGGCAAGGCAGTATTTTTACTTTGGAACTGCCGGAAATTAGTCAATAGAAGGCAAAGGGATAAAGGGATGGAGGGGATGGGGGTGGAGAAGGGGACGAGGGAATCAAGGGAAAGAGAGGGAAATGGGTAGAAGGGGGGAGAAAAAGACAAAACAAGTTGATGAATAGAACGATTTAAAATCAAGTAACCAATGCTCTTCTGTTAAAAAGCCTCATCGCTTAAAACATTTTATTTATTACCCTCATTCACTTTATTTCCCTGTCCATTCCATCTCTTCCACCTGACCTGCTTCCATTTTTCCGACATTTATCCCCATTTATCCTTTTCTCTCCTTTTTCCCCTGCCCCTTCCATCACTTCCACCTCCTCCATCCCTTCATGCCCTTTCCGTCGAAGCAAAGGGATAAAGGGATGGAGGGGATGGGGGTGGAGAAGGGGACGAGGGAATCAAGTGTGGAAGGGGAATGAAGGGAAGGAGGGAGGAGTGAAAAAAATGATAGTGAAAAGTTGCAGAAGAGGGTCAAGTCGACGCGATCTTTCTTTTTAGTGAATCAATAAGCCTGTTTTGTAAGAACTGCGTTCTTGATATCAGATCGTCAACCTCATTATAAAAGCTGCCGCCGATAAAGGACTTGTGATAACATCTTCTGATCCAATCCTGTAATTCGGCTAAAGAACGCCTGCTGTAATTTAGAAATCTGACATATTCTTTAGTTGAATTGCTGTAGTAGCCCTCGATCAAATTTGCCAGTGCCGAACTGCAAGACCTGTCGATTTGATCGATCAGGGAGTACTGGTTCTTTGGCAAAGCGGAGATGATCTTTTTTTGAACGATAGCTTCAAGCTCATCAAGATTTTGCCAAACGATCAGTTTCCTGTGGCCATACGACCTCCCCTCATTTCCCTTTTCCGACCAAAAATCCCCATTTTCCCCTTTCTCTACTTTTTCCCCTGTCCCTTCCATCACTTCCACCTCCTCCATCCCTTCATGCCCTTTCTTGGTAGCAGCAATTATCCCGCCGCAGATAGAGTATTATGTGAATGGAGCGGATTGACAAGCAAAAATTCAAATTATTCCATTTTCAAACAATTTATGATAATATTCAGAAAAACTGAGCAATAAATGAAACTTTACTCGAAAAATATTAAAAATCTCGTTTATTCATCACTAACGATCATATTATCTGCCGGCATTTTTCTCTCCATCTACATGATCGACTATTCGATAAAAAGCCTGACCGGGTTCAACTCCCTCTGGGTCACGGTCCCCGCCATATTCTTTCTGGCGCTCATGTTCCAGCCTCTCAGCAACAGCCTCCAGCAGATAGTCGACAGGACATTTTTCAAGACGAACTACGAGGCCGACAATATAGCGCGCAAATTCTCAGAGAACATCAAAAAACTGATGAAAAAAGAGGACCTTGCCGAATACATCTCTCGATCCGCCTTCAAAACTTTCAAGCTTTTCGGCACCGCCTGCTTCATGTACGACGAAGATACGAAAAAGTACACATGTATGGACGCAAGAGGCACTTTGAGCGACCTTATGGGAACTACCCTGACGTCAAATTACTCCTTCATCGAGGAAATGAACTTTTCCGGCAAGATAATCCTGCTCGAAGAGCTTGATTATGTGCTCGGCAGCGCGCATAAATTCGTCAAGAACTGGCTTTCGAACAAGGATACGATCAAGAAGATATATCAGGACCTTAAAGGCCTTAAAGCTCATATTTCGGTGCCGTGCATCTCAAAAAAAAGGGAGAACAAACTGGTGGGCTTCCTTCTCTGCGACAGGAAAAAGTCGGAGGACCCTTTCACGAGGGAGGACATGAACCTTCTGGAGACGATCTCGAACCAGACGGCTATCAGCATCGAGAACGCTCTCATGTACAAAAGCCAGATAGATACTATCGAAAAGTCGATGAAGCTTGAAAAGCTTGCCGATCTGGGCAAAGCAACGGCCGGGGTCGCCAGGGAAGCGCAAAAAGCGCTTTTTTATATTGATGATTTTGCAAAGAACCTGCCGGAAAAGCGGTACGACAAAGGTTTTCTTGAAGAAAGGTCGGGGACGCTCTTTACCGAAGTTGAAAAAATGCGCCTCCTCATGCAGGGTGTCCTTGAATTCTCCCGTCCGGCCCCTCTCCGCATGGAACCCCTTGTCCTTAACACCATAGTAGACGACATTATTATGCTGGTGGACGACATGGCGAAGAAAAAGGGCATTACTATCGAAAAAGACTGCAATGAAGAGATAAATATCGAATCCGACCGCAACAGCCTCAAGCAGATCCTTATTAACCTCATGATGAACGCGGTCGAAGCAACTCCTGAAGGCGGCAAGGTCACCGTAGGGGCGCAAAAAAAGGACGGGAAGATCGAGATCTATGTTGCCGACACAGGCCCCGGAATTCCAGATGAAATGAAAGAAAAGATATTTGAGCCGTTCTTTACAACAAAAAAGGATGGAGTGGGGCTGGGGTTAACGATCGTAAGGAATACAACCAAACAACTAAAAGGCGTCATAAAAATTATTAATATCGAAGAATCAAAAATATTGATTCAGATAGACTAACAGGTGTCAATGTATTATATTTACATATCTAATATATACTCAGGCTTGATTATTGAATCCATTCATGACAAAATCTAAATAAAATATGTTAATTGATACAAAATTTTCAAGTGAAACCGAACAATTTGTTTCAAGTTTAAAACAATTCAAACAGGCATGCGATGAATTTGACACAAAACATACCGACCAAAGTGAGAGAAACAATTTTATTTTAGATTGCTTTCAAAAAGAAAAAGAAATATTTGATAATCACTTCTCGAATATTTGGGACTATATTGTGAAAGAAAAGCTCATGGAAAATATTGAAAGTTATAAAGGCTACAAAAACTATTATTATTCAAGGTTAAGCAAGTATTTGCTTAATCCGGCCATAAATTTCCAAATCAACAAAAAACCATTAGGATATCCAGGCGACTTCATTGTTATGAATTATATGTATGACTATAATCCTGAAACCGGGAAATTTCTTGGGGAAAGCAGTTTCGAAAAATATGTAAACAGATACACTTGTAGCGTGCCAATCGCTAGATCAAACATTGAAAGAAAAGAGCATCTAAAGAATAAAATATTAAATGTTTCAAAAAACGGAGCGAAAAAAATAACAAGCATCGCATGCGGATCTATTAGAGAAATGTTCGAGGCATCAGAAAAACTTGAGCGCAATGATAATATTCAGTTTATGTGCTTTGATTTTGAGCAAAAAGTATTTGAATATATTAATGCAAAAGTAAAACAAGATGGAATAAGAGGAATCGATCTGCAGCCGATACATGCAGATATTATGTGTCTTATAAAGGACAAGGAAATGGGAGGCAGGCTGTCAGGTAGTGACTTCGTTTACTGTTCCGGATTGTTCGATTATCTTAGTGAAAGACTTGCGGAGAAGTTATTTGGGATATTAAATTCTTATGTCAACAAGGGAGGGGAACTAATTGTATGCAATGCATCGGAAGAATATAGCTCTCATCGCGCATACTATGAATTCCTCGGTGACTGGAATTTAATATACAGGAAGAAAGAACAGGTTCAGAAATGGGCGCGAAAAATATCTGATACATCAAACGTTAACATTTATCAAACACATGAAAATGGCGGGTATTGGTTCATTAGTATAAAAAAATGAGCCTCCAGATTTATGCCTATATAAACCTATTAACATCACTTGCTTGTATTGGGTTGGCGATATTTTTACTTTCAGGGGTAGGGAAAACAAAAAGTGCAAATATTTGCTTTTCCGCGATGTGCCTGATTACCGGAGCATGGCAATTTGGTTTATATAAACACACAACTTCAATAACATATGATATGGCCCTATATTGGTCTGTTGTTCTGCACAACTTTGCGTTATTTATTCCGCCATTGTATTTGCTATTTGTGTTTTATGTATTAGAAATAAAGAACAAAACAATACCTGTTGTAATGTTCATAATATCTACTGCCTTACTAGTACCAAACAGCATATCCAGAGAATTTATTTCTAATGTAGAGCCAATTGCAGGGTTCCCATACTTCCCTCAGGCAGGCAGTCTATATGTGATTTATCTTGTTGAGTACATTGCGTGTTTTTTATTGCCAATATATCTACTATCGAACAGAATAAAGAAAGAAAAAGGGAATAGAAGGCAACAACTTGTATTGTTATTGTTAAGCACTATCGTGGGTGTCATTGGCAGTTCATCAACATTTTTTCCGGTATATGGGATCCCTCTCTTTCCATTTGCAAATCTATTTACATGGCTTTTTACTATGATTATTGCTTATGCAATAACAAGATATCGATTTATGGACATCCAAGTAATAATACGAAAAGGTACAGTTTACGCAATATTAACCGCAATTATGACTGTTTTGTATTATCTGATAATATATTTGTCTGAGATTGTAATCGGCAATTTTATCCAAGCAAGAAAAATATGGTTTGCAATTCCGGCAATATTTATCTTGGCAGCAATATTTCAACCATTAAAAGACTTTCTTCAGCAATTTATCGACAAACGATTTTTTAAGTCGAAATATATTTCGGAAAGAATTGCAAGAAAATATTCTGAAAGTATTAAAAAAATACTTAAGATAGATCACTTCGCCAGATACATAACTAGACTTGTTTATAGCGCATTCAAAGTGAAGGGGACGGCTTCATATATTTATCAAGAAAACCAAGAAAAATACAAATGCTTGCGATCTAGAGGATCGCTGTTCCAGTTGAAAGACGCATTTGATTTTAATATCAAAGAGCTAATAAAAGAAATGGCAGCAACTCAAAGATGTGTAGTTAAAGATGAAATAATATTTAGGCTGAGCCAACAAATAACTGAAGAGAGAGATAGGCTTGATGCAATATTGAAAGAAATGCATGCCTTAGGGATCGAGATTGCCGTCCCAAGCATCTCACATACAAAACACTATAAAATTATCGGGTTTCTAATATCCGACGAAAAACGCAACGGGGAGCCGTTCTCCCCGGATGAGATCAATCTTCTGGAAACACTTGCCAATCAGACCGCCATCGGCCTTGAGAACGCCCTCCTGTACAAACAGCAGCTGGCAACTGTAGAAAAATCGCTCAAGCTCGAAAAACTTGCTTCACTCGGAAAGGCGACCGCCGGCGTTGCTCATGAGGCCAAGAACGCCCTTGCTTATGTCCGGTCGTTCGCGCAGCTTCTCCCTCGCAACATTGAGAATAAGCAATTCCTTGATACGGCCGCTGTGGCCTTCCCGGCCGAGGTCGAGAGGATCAAGATCATCATGCAGGGTATTTTGGACTATTCGAGCCAGGCCACCGGCATAAAGCAGGAAATGGTCAACCTCAAAGGCCTAATTGACGACACGATCGTTCTCGTCAGGGACCAGGCAAAAGGCAGCAACGTCAAGATCGACACGCAGATAGAGGACACCGTGCATATTTACATGGACAAGAACAATATGAAGCAGGTGTTCCTTAATCTTTTCATCAACGCTATCGATGCCATGCCTAACGGAGGCATCCTGGCCATTTCGGCCCTTGCCAGCAATACGAAGGTCAAGGTCAAGGTAAGCGATTCAGGCATCGGCATGTCAAAAGAAACGGTAGCAAAGATATTTGAGCCGTTCTACACCACAAAGCAGCACGGGACAGGACTGGGCCTTGCTATCGTTCAGAAGATAGTGGAGGAGAACAACGGCCGCATGAGCGTCGACAGCGAGATAGGGAAGGGAACGACGTTTAATCTGGAATTTGGGGTTTCTTAAGCAGTATGTCATTGCGAGCGAAGCAAAGACACTCTGCGAAAACAGGTTTGGAATTTGGGATTTGGAAATTGGGATTTCCACAATTATCGTAGCAATCAGTAACTTTTTATCCCTTAAACCTCTTCACGATAATTGTGGCGTTGTGTCCCCCGAAACCGAACGAATTGCTCATGAAAGCGCCGATCTTCGCTTCCCTGGCTTTGTTAGGCACATAATCAAGGTCGCAGTCGGGGTCCGGGAATTCATAGTTGATGGTCGGGTGAATAAAGCCGTTCTCCATGCAAATGATGGATGCGACCGCTTCTATAGCGCCGGCAGCGCCCAATAAATGGCCCGTCATCGATTTTGTTGAGCTGATGGCCACCTTCCTTGCGTGATCGCCGAAAGTCGTTCTGATAGCCAATGACTCAAGTTTGTCGTTAAGCAGCGTCGAGGTGCCGTGAGCGTTGATGTAGTCGATCTGGTCAGGCGACATTTTTGCGGACTTGAGCGCGGCCCTTACCGCCCTTATGGCGCCGTCAGCGTGCTCGTGCGGCGCGGTCATATGGAACGCGTCGCCGCTCATGCCGTAGCCGGCAACTTCGGCGTAAATATGCGCTCCGCGTTTCTTCGCGTGCTCAAGGTCCTCAAGGATCACTATGCCGGCGCCTTCTCCCATCACGAACCCGTCCCTTTTGGCGTCGAAAGGCCTTGAGGCGTGTTCCGGGTCGGCATTGTTGGTAGAGAGCGCCTGTGCTGCGCAGAAACCGGCAAAACCGAGAGGGGTTACCGAGGCTTCCGAGCCGCCGGCGATCATCACATCGGCGTCACCGCGTTTAACGATGTGGTAGGCATCGCCAATAGAATGAGTTCCGGACGCGCAGGCGGTCGTCACGCATGAGTTCGGGCCTTTGGCCCCGGTCTTTATCGAGACCATGCCGGCAGCCATGTCATTTATCATCAGGGGGACCATGAAAGGGGAGCATCTTCCGGGGCCTTTTTCCAGCATGACATTGTGCTGCTCTTCGAGGAACTTAAGACCGCCTATGCCGCTGCCTATCATTACGCCGATATTAGGTGCGTTCTCTTCGTTGATGGTCAGGTTCGCGTCCTTTAAGGCCTGTATTGCCGCGACTATGGCAAATGTAAGGAAGGGAACGAGCCTTCTGCTCTCTTTCTTGTCCAGATAAGCGCTGGGATCGAAGTTCTTCACTTCTCCCGCTATCTTTGAGTCAAAGGCCGAAGCGTCAAAGTGGGTTATGGGCCCGATGCCGTTCTTGCCCGCTTTGAGCGCGGAGCCGAATTCTTCTTTTCCCGATCCTATCGGCGTAACAGCTCCCAGTCCGGTAACAACGACCCTTCTTTCATCATGCATATGCTAGCTCCGCTTCCTTTACAAGATCTTTTATTATATCGGCCGCCGGCCTTATCCTTTTATCCTTTATCTTCGGCGCGCTGTCGCCAGAGAACACAAGGCCCTCGTCAACATTGCCTGTCTGCGCTTTTTTCAGCACATCGAAGATACAGAACACAGCCGAACAGTTCTTAAGGCAGTTATCGCAGAAATCGACCCCGGGATAATCTCCCTTAACGAGCTTTTCGGTGAACTTGGTCCTTAGGGCCCTTCCGGGCAGCCCTACCGGGCTTTGTATGAGCACAACATCTTCCGGCTTTGTGGCCATCTGATGCACTTTTTTATACTCAGGGGAGGCGGCGCACTCTTCGGCAAGGATGAAGTTAGTTGCGAGCTGCGCTCCGTTCGCACCCAGCTTTAGCACCCTTGCTATCCCTTTTCCGTCGGCAAGGCCTCCTGCGGCGATTATGGGGATGTCTGTGCCTTTGAGCGCTTCTTTTACTTCAAGGAAAAGCTCGTCCGTGCCTTTATCAAGCGTGCCAAGATGTCCTCCGGCCTCTTTGCTCTCGCAGACTATGGCCGCTGCGCCAAGCCCGGCTGAGATCTTCGCAAGCTTTCCCGAAGAGACTATCGGGACGATCGGGGTGTTGGTCTCTTTCCCGATCTTGAACAGATCGCGCGAGAAACCGGCCCCCGATGTCACGAAGTCTATCTTGTTCTTGATCGCCGTATTGACGATCCCGAGGAAATCCTTTGCCGCATAAAGTATGTTGATGCCGACGAGACCTCCGTTGGCCAGTTTCCTGGCGATACGGATCTCTTCCGCCAGCTCGTCATGCTCCAGCCCGGAAGCGCCGATGACGCCGACGGCGCCCGTCGCGGCGACGGCGCCGGCTAACTTCCCGGTGGATATCCTTATGGACATTCCCCCCTGTACGATCGGCAGCTTAGCTACCAGATCGCCTATCTTAAGTTCTGGCAATTTCATTAAATAGGTCTAGTTCTTTGCGTTCGCTTTGATGTAATTGACCGTATCCGCAACGGTCTTGATCTTTTCAGCTTCTTCGTCCGGTATTTCAAGCCCGAACGCTTCTTCAAGCGCCATGACCAGCTCGACCGTGTCGAGAGAGTCAGCGCCGAGATCGTCGACGAACGAGGCTTTCATGGTCACTTCTGACTCACTTACCCCGAGCTGATCGACAACTACTTTCTTCACTTCCTCGAATATTTTCTGTTCGTCCATTATCAAACTCACCCCCTTTTAGCAAAAATCCCAAATTATTAATCGTACGGGCGCCGCAATGCGACGCCCCAACAATATCACATATACATTCCGCCGTTCACGTTTATCACCTGGCCGGTGATATACGGAGCGTCGGCGCAAAGGAACACAACTGCTTTGGCCACATCTTCGGGCTGCCCGAGCTTGGCCATAGGTATGGCAGAGCTGAGCTTTTCCCTGACTTCTTCCGGAAGTTTCTTGGTCATATCCGTATCGATGAACCCGGGCGCGATCGCATTAACGGTGATCCCTCTTGATGCGAGCTCCCTTGCCGTGGTCTTGGTAAGTGCAATGGCCCCGCCTTTAGAAGCAGAGTAGTTGGCCTGGCCAGCATTGCCCATTTCACCGACGATGGAGGCGATATTAACGATGCGGCCGCTCCTTTGTTTCATCATTATGGTAGCGGCGGCTTTTGTGGCGTTGAAAATGCTTTTGAGGTTAACGTCGAGCACAAGGTCCCAGTCCTCTTCTTTCATCCTTATAAGCAGCCCGTCCCTGGTTATGCCGGCGTTGTTTATGAGGATGTCGAGCCTGCCCATGGCCGCATGGGCCTCTTTTATCGATGATTCCACCTCTGAATGGCTGGCAACGTTTGTCTTTACCGCCAGGGTCTTTATGCCTTTTGCCTTGAGCTCTTCGGCGGTCTTTTGCGCGGCCTCGAGGTTGATGTCGGAAACGACTATATCAGCGCCTTCGGCTGCCAGCGCTTCACAAATAGCTTTGCCTATACCCTGGGCGCCTCCGGTCACGAACGCTACCTGGCCTCTAAGTTTCATATCAACAGCTCCTTTGCTGAAGCGCTGTCTTCCACATTGGCTATTTTAACATGCTCAGCGGTCTTTTTTATCAATCCCGACAGTACCTTGCCCGTCCCAAGCTCGACAAAAGCCTCGATCCCCGAGCTTACCATGGCATTTACCGAGTCCTCCCACAGGACCGAACCGGTGACCTGCTTAATAAGGAGTTCCCTTATCTGCGAAGCGGAGGTCACAGGCCCTGCCGTTACGTTCGAAACTACGGGAAATGCCGCGTCCTTCATGTCTACTTTGGCCAGTTCGGCCGCCAGCTTGTCGGCCGCGGGCTTCATGAGAGAGCAATGGAAAGGGGCGCTTACGGCAAGAGGGATCACTTTTTTCGCCCCTGCCTCTTTGCAAAGCCTGCCTGCCTCTTCAATGCCCTTTACCGTGCCCGAAATGACTATCTGCCCCGGGCTGTTGAAGTTCGCCGGCTCCACTGTTGCGACAGATGAGGCCTTCTTGCAGCATTCGATAAGTTTTTCGCGGTCAAGCCCGAGTATGGCGGCCATGGCGCCTTCGCCAACGGGGACCGCTTCCTGCATGAACCTGCCCCTCAGGTTGACCAGCTTTACGGCATCTTTAAATGAAATGACCCCGGCGCAAACGAGCGCGCTGTACTCCCCCAGACTGTGGCCTGCGGCCATTTCGGGGGTCCTGCCGACAGCGGCAAGCGCGGCTATGCTTACGGTAAGTATGGCCGGCTGTGATATGTCGGTAAGCTTAAGTTTATCGTCGGGACCTTCGAAACAAAGTTCCTTTATCGAAAAACCCAGCGATGCGTCGGCTTCGTCAAAAACGGCCTTTGATGCGGCAAAGTTATCGTACAGGTCCTTGCCCATCCCCGTCTTTTGCGAACCCTGACCCGGAAATACGAAAGCTGTTCTCAACCGATAAGCTCCTTGAATTTCTTGGTCATGGCAGGGACGATCTCAAGCACGTCACCCACGATGCCGAATGTCGCCACGTTGAAAATTGGCGCGTAAGGGTCTTTGTTTATTGCGATGATGATATCTGACGATGACATTCCCGCCAGATGCTGGATCGCTCCGGATATCCCGCAGGCGATATATATCTTAGGGCTTACTGTCTTGCCAGTCTGTCCCACCTGATGATAATGAGAGATCCATCCGGCGTCCACGGTCGCGCGCGACGCGCCTACCGCTCCGCCTATGGTCTCAGCAAGCGCCTTTATGATAGAGAAGTTCTCCGCGCAGCCTATGCCGCGGCCTCCGGAGACGATTATCTCGGCTTCAGCGAGGTTTACTTTGGCCTCGGTAGACTTGATAATATCAAGTATCTTAACGCGAAGCGCTTTTTCCGAAAGTTTTGCTTTCACTTCGATGACCTTGCCCTTGCGCTTTGCGTCCCTTTCGGGCTTCTTGAAAACTTTTGGCCTTACAGTGGACATCTGAGGCCTGTGGTTGGGGGTCACGATGGTCGCCATGATATTGCCGCCGAAAGCAGGCCTTGTCTGCCTGATTATCTTCTTTTCGGGGTCTATATCAAGCCCTGTGCAGTCAGCCGTAAGCCCTGCATGGACCATGACGGCCAGCCTTGCGGCCAGGTCGCGTCCCGTAGTCGTCGCACCGAGAAGGAATATCTCGGGTTTGTATGTTTCGATCAAATTTGAGATGACCTCGGCATACGGTTCGGTAAGATAGTTCGAGAGCGTCGCGTCCTTGCAAACGTAGACGATGTCCGCTCCGTGCTCGATGAGCGACTGCGTGTTCTCTTTTATGTTCTCGTTGCCGAGAAGGACCGCGGCTACCTCTTCTTTAAGGTCGGCTCCGAGCTTTCTTGCTTCGCCAAGGAGCTCATAGGCCACAGGGTCTATCTCCCCGTGATGCTGTTCGGCAAAGACCCAGACGCCTTTATAGGCCGAGAGGTCCTTTTTAGGGGCGGTCTTGGTAACGGTGATCTCGATGGCCTTGAATTTGCAGGTCCCTACGCAGGCGCCGCAAAGCGTACAGTTGTCGTTTATTACGGCCAGCTTGCCGTGCATCTCGATTGCGCCGAACGGACAGGCAGGGACGCAGAGCTTGCAGCCTTTGCACTGCTCGGCTATTACTCTAATGCCTTCCATCACAGCACCTTCAGTTCTTTAAGCTTATTGAACAGCTTCTCTGCCATTTCTTCCGGTTCTCCTTGCAGCATTTCCCCGTTGCCTTTTGCCGGCGGGGTGAATATCTTTACGACCTGGGTAGGGGAGCCTTTAAGTCCGCAATTCTCGGGATCAGCGCCTATCATCGCGGCCGTCCAAGACGGGACCTCTGCTTTTTTCGCTCTCATCTGGCCCTTGAGTGAAGGCATCCTGGGCTCGTTTATCTGTTTTATCACCGTGACAGCCGCAGGAAGTGCTGTTTCAACCACTTCTTTTGAATCTTCGCATTGTCTTGTAACTTTCAACTTGCAACCTTCAACCTCTAACTGCACGGCAAAAGTTACCTGGGGAATGTCGAGGAAAGTGGCAACTCCGGGGCCTACTTGAGCCGTGTCGCCGTCTATCGCCTGTTTCCCGAAAAGGATAAGGTCGAACTTTCCTATCTTTTTGATCGCCGTTGCCAGCGCGTATGAGGTCGCCCATGTATCGGCGCCCGCAAAGGCCCTGTCACTTACAAGCACCACTTCGTCGGCGCCCATGGCTACCGCGCTTTTCAAAGCTTCGGATGCCTGAGGAGGGCCCATAGTGATGACCGTGACCTTGCCTCCGTGCTTTTCTTTAAGGCGGATGGCTTCCTCGATAGCGTTCTCGTCAAAAGGATTGACGATGCTCTTTACGCCTTCGCGGATGAGCGTATTGGTCTTCGGGTCTATCTTAACGTCGGTCGTGTCAGGGACCTGTTTAATGCAAACTATTATGTCCATGGCTATTTCTTCGCGGCTGCTTCCTTGATGAGCTGCAGAGCGATGACGTTGCGCTGGATCTGGTTCGTTCCTTCGTATATCTGGCAGATCTTCGCGTCCCTCATCATCTTCTCGACAGGGTATTCCTTCATATAGCCGTACCCGCCGAAGATCTGTACCGCGTCAGTCGTTACCTTCATGGCCATATCGCTGGCGAACAGCTTGCACATCGCGCTGTCGCGGGAAATGTCGTCGGCTCCGGTGTCTATCGTCCTGGCTGCCGCGTAAACAAGGGCCCTTCCGGCCTCGATATTGGTCGCCATGTCGGCCAGCATGTGCTGGACGGCCTGTATCGACGAGATGGGTTTCCCGAACTGTACCCTCTGTCTTGAATAGGCGAGAGCTTCGTCAAGAGAGCCCTGGGCGATACCTACCGCCTGGGCGCCGATGCCGGGCCTTGTCCTGTCAAGCGTCTTCATCGCGACGATGAAGCCCTGGCCTTCTTTGCCGAGCATCTGGGATTTGTGCACCTTGCAGTCCTGGAAAACGAGCTCCCTGGTAGCTGAGCAGCGTATGCCCATCTTGTTCTCTTTTTTGCCGAAAGTGAAACCGGGCATACCTTTTTCAAGGATGAAAGCTGTCGCGCCGCGGCTTCCTTTTTTCTTGTCGGTCATGGCGATGACGGAATAGATCTCCGCTTCTCCGCCGTTGGTGATCCATTGCTTGGTGCCGTTCAGAATGTAATAGTCGCCGTCCTTCTTTGCAGTCGTTTCAAGCCCGCCAGCGTCGGAACCCGCGTTCGCTTCGGTAAGACCGAAAGCGGCGAGCTTTTTGCCTGACGCGATGGGGGGCATATATTTCTTTCTCTGTTCCTCGTTTCCGAACATGAGGATGGGGTAGGCGCCCAGGGCCGAGGCCGCGAACGTCACGCCGACACCGCCGCAGACCCTGCTTATCTCTTCGGTGGCAAGGCAGAACTCCATCGCTCCGCCGCCGAAACCGCCGAGCTCAGCCGGGATATAAAGGCCGCAAAGATCGGCCTCTCCGAATATCTTCATAAGGTCCCAGGGGAACTTGCCTTCTTCGTCCAGTTCCGCCCTGACCGGCTTTACTTTTTCTTCAGCTATCTTTCTGGCCAAGTCCCTTACCATCTTTTGTTCTTCAGTCAGCAGATAGTCCATTTCCCCCTATACCTCCCATTTTAGAATATTCGCACCGCTCGTGAGGCCAGCCCCGAAGCCAATTAAGGCAATTATATCACCCTTTTTGACCTTGCCAGCGGCAACGGCCTCGTCGATCGCAATAGGTATCGAGCCCGCGGACGTGTTCCCGTAATTATGCAGGTTCACGAAGAATTTTTCCTTCGGAAGCCCCAGTTTTTTTGACACATGGTCGATTATCCTGACATTGGCCTGGTGGGGAATGACAAGGTCTATCTTTTCGACGGGGATGCCCGCCTTTTTTGCCACATGAAGGAGCGACTCTTCCAGCGCCCTTACGGCGAACTTGAAGACCTCTTTCCCGTCCATATATATACATCTTTCCTTTTCGGAGGCCGGTTTGGGGTTCCTTGAGCCGCCGCCCGGCATTGTGAGAGAATGTCTGCCTTTGCCTTCGCTGTATAAGTGGCTTGCCAGGATCCCTTCGCCTGTTCTTGCTTCTTCAAGCACTACAGCGCCGGCGCCGTCGCCGAAAAGGATGCAGGTCCCCCTGTCGCTCCAGTCAAGGTATTTTGTCAAAGTATCGGAGCCTATCACGAGGGCCTTTTTGTACTTGCCCGAAGAGATGAAACTGGCTGCCGTCGTCAAAGCGAAATTGAAGCCCGAGCAGGCGGCGGATACGTCGAATGCCGCTGCGTTGTCAGCCCCTATAAGGTCCTGGATAATGCAGGATACCGAAGGGAAAAGAGTGTCGGGCGTGGTAGTTCCCGTGATTATCAGGTCAAGGTCTTTCGGGTCTATGCCGGCGCTCTTTAGCGCTTTCTGCGCGGCCTTGAGAGCGAGATCGGAGGTGGAGGTCTTCTCGTCGCTTACCCTTCTCTCCTTTATCCCTGTCCTTGTCCTTATCCACTCGTCGTTGGTCTCTACTGTCTTTGAAAGGTCCTCGTTGGTCACTATCTTTTCCGGCAGGGCGGAGCCGGTGCCCGTTATCTTAGCGCTTCTCATTCAATGATGCCTTTTGTGATGCTTTCAACGATGTTCTCCTTTACGGCCTCGTCGCAGACGCGCAGCGCGCTTGTTATGGCCTTGGCCTTTGCCCTTCCGTGGGCCTTGTAAACGATACCGTTAAGCCCGAGCAGAGGAGCTGCCCCGTGCTCGTCATAATCTATGCGCTTTGACATGCTCCTGAAGGCAGGCTTCAGCATGAGCGCTGCCGCGATCGAAATGACGTTCTTCTTAAGCTCTTCTTTCAGAAGCCCGAATATGAGGCTGCTGACCGATTCCGACAGCTTGAGCACGGTGTTGCCCACAAAACCGTCGCAGACCACTACATCGACCTTGCCGTTAAGTATGTCCGCCGGTTCAACGAACCCGACGAAGCCGCGGCAGTGCTCCTTAAGGAGAGGATAGGTCTCCTGAACGAGCTCATTCCCTTTTTCAAGCTCTGTGCCTATGTTCAAAAGCCCCGTTTTAGGCGACTTGATGTGCATTACATGTTCGGCGTACTGGGCTCCCATCTGACCGAACTGCATAAGGTGTTTTGATTTGCAGTCAACGTTCGCTCCCATATCAAGAAGGAGGACCTCTCCGCCCTTGGCCGTGGGGAATATGGTGGCTATGGCAGGGCGTTCGATCCCTTCGATCCTTCCCAGCTTGAAAAGAGAGGCCGCCATAAGAGCGCCTGTATTGCCGGCGGAAATGAAAGCGTCCGCCTCGCCTTTTTTCACGAGCTCGAGCCCTATGTTGATAGAGGAGTTCTTTTTCTGTTTGACCGCCTGCACAGGGGGTTCGTGCATGCCGATCGATTCGTCGGCATGGACTATCTCAAAGCGGATATCGGGCCTTACCGCCTTTATTGCGTCCTTGTTGCCGACCAGAACGGCGGAAATGCCGAGCTTTTTGTAAGCTTCTTCCGCGCCCTTGACTATCTCGAGCGGGGCATGGTCCCCGCCCATGGCGTCGAGTGCTATCCGCACCAAGGCTATTTCTCCTTTTTGCCTTTTTTCTCTGCCTTGTCAACTATCACGATGACCTGACGTCCCTGATAGCTGCCGCAGGCAAGGCATGCCCTGTGCGGAAGTGTGGGTTCGCCGCAAGACGGACATTTGGATATGTTGGTCGCTTTGATCTTCCATGTCGCCCTGCGTTTTCCCGTCCTTGTGTTACTGTGTCTTTTCTTGGGTACCGGCATTTTTAAGAGCCTCCTTTAATTTTAATAGTCTCGGATCAATACTTTTTTCTTTTTTACCGCTTTCAAGTCCCGGACAGTCACTGTCACAGAGGACCTGTATCGGCGTTTCGGATATCAGGTACTGCCTGGCTATCTCGCTAAGGTCAATTGTCAGATCATCCGAAATAGGAACAATGATGTCCTCGTCCCCGATCTCGACCTCTTTTTCGTCTTCCCTTTCCTTTCCCCTTTCCCGGGAGAACCTCTCGTCAATAACAGCGGAAAAGGCGGACTCGAACTCCTTAAGGCAGCGGGCGCAGGCCAGTTTGACCGTTGCCTTCATCTTGCCTTTTGCCAGGAACAGCTCCCCGGCATTTATTATGTCCAGGGACATGTGGGCCGGGCCCGACAGTGATATATCCTCCTGACCAAGGTCAACGTCGATATCACCGTCAAAATGGAGTTCCTTGCCGGTCTGCTGAAGGAGCTCGGTAAGATCAAGTCTCACTTAGTAATTATAATGTAGCGGGAATAGGGGTGTCAACGAAGCCGCCCTGCTGCTCTGGGGTGTGCCTTGTCATATACCGACTTCAGGCGCTCCTTGGTTATATGGGTATATATCTGTGTCGTTGACAGGCTGCTGTGGCCGAGAAGCTCCTGCACGGCCCGGAGGTCGGCCCCTCTTTCAAGGATATGGGTGGCAAAACTGTGACGCAGGCTGTGCGGGGTTATTTTCTTTGATATCCCGGCGGCCCTTACATAGCGCCGTATCAGCCTTTCGACCGAGCGGGAGGAAAGGCGGGTGCCGTTCCTGCCTATGAAAAGGGCTTTCTGCTCCTTCTTCGGGTTAAGCTTTGGTCTTCCGTTCCCGATATACCGGGACACGGCCGAAAGGGCGGCCGAACCGATAAGGACTATCCTTTCCTTTGAGCCTTTGCCGGTGACCGGGACCTCCCCGTCGCTCCCTATATCATTACAATTTAGCCTGACAAGCTCGCTTACGCGCATGCCGGAGGCGTACAGGACCTCAAGCAAGGCCTTGTCCCGTGATCCCATAGGGGTGGCGGCGTCAGCGGCGGCCAGAAGGCGCTCGACCTCGTCATAATAAAGGAAGCTCGGCAGTTTTTTCTCTATCTTTGGTATCGAGACGGCTTTCCAGGGGCCCGTTCCCGAAAGCCCTTTCCTGGCCAGATAACGGTAAAAGGTCCTGAAGCAGGATATCTTGCGCGCGATCGATTTTCTTGACGCGCCGTTCTCTTCGAGCTGCATGATATACGACCTGGCAAGCGTCCTGGACATCCCGTCGAACGAGCCGACGGAGCTTTTTTTCAGGAATGATGAAAGCTGTTTGAGGTCAAGGGCGTATCCGGCTATCGTGTGCGGGGACAGGTTCCTCTCTTTTTCAAGGAAGCCGGTAAAATCGGAGATCTCTTTCTGCATGGCGGGATCAGGCCAGGCGGTGGCGGGCCCTGTGTTCGCCGGAAAGAGGATGTATCTTCCCGTTCTCTTTGATCCAGAGGTCTTTCGGTTCGTCCTTATCCAGCTGCCTGGTATCTATATGTAAAAGGCCTTCGGCAGGGTAGAAGCCGATCCCCCTGATCTCTGGTACGGTCTCCGCGAAAAGGAAAAGGTCTTTAAGCTCGACCCCTTCGATGCTGATATGAGCGGCTTTTCCCATCCTGTGAGAGTTCTTTTTTGAAAGGTTGAGCTTTTCGCTGACATGGTCGCAGCGGTAAGCCTCGGAGATCTTCGGGACTTTGTTGAAGTGCGAAGTGATAGCTTCGAGAGCGCCTACAAGGCCCAGGTGAACGCGCACCGCGCCTTTGCACCTGTCGCATCTGCAAATGAAATCGCGGGTGGAATAATGTTCGCTGATGTTGCCCATCAAGACCAATTCTATCATCAGTTGAGGTGGCGGGCAAACGTGATATATAATGAAAAACAGGAGAAAATAATGACAAAAAGAAAACTGTTCACCTGCGAGTCCGTGACCGAAGGCCATCCAGACAAGATGTGCGACCAGATATCCGACGCTATTCTCGATTCAATACTCGAAAAGGACCCTGTCGGAAGGGTTGCCTGCGAAACTCTTGCCACGAACGGGCTTGTGATGGTAGCCGGAGAGATAACTACGGGAGCATACGTTGATATCGCAAATATCGCAAGGAACACGATAAAGGAGATCGGCTACACAAGCAGGGAGATAGGTTTTGACAGCGAGACCTGCGGGGTCATGGTCGCAATACAGGAACAGTCAAAGGACATCAAGCGCGGAGTGGACAAAGCGCTCGAGATCAGGGGCGGGGAGGTCGTGAAAGAGGACCTTGATGAGCTCGGTGCCGGCGACCAGGGCCTCATGTTCGGTTTTGCCTGCAACGAGACCCCCGAGCTTATGCCTATGCCGATCAGTCTCGCCCAGAAACTTTCAAAACGCATCGCTGAGGTGCGCAAGAACGGCACGATGGCCTATCTTAGGCCAGACGGCAAAAGCCAGGTCACAGTTGAGTATGAAGGAAGCAAGCCTGTAAGGGTGGACAGCGTTCTTATCGCCGCTCAGCACAGCCCGGATGTCGACCCGAAGCAGATAGAGAAAGACGCGATCGAGAATATCGTGAAAAAGATAGTCCCTGCCGAGCTCATGGACAAGAACACCAAGTTCTACGTTAACCCTACCGGAAGGTTCGTTATCGGAGGCCCGCAGGGAGATACCGGTCTCACCGGAAGGAAAATAATCGTTGATACTTACGGCGGTTATGCAAGGCACGGAGGCGGAGCGTTCTCAGGCAAAGATCCGACAAAGGTGGACAGGAGCGCCAGCTATGCCGTCCGTTACGTCGCCAAGAACATAGTGGCTGCCGGGCTCGCCGACAAATGCGAGGTCCAGGTCGCCTATGCCATAGGAGTGGCAAAGCCGCTTTCGGTAATGGTCGACACATACGGTACAGGCAAGATATCGGACGAGCAGATCGAAAAACTTATTAACGAGCACTTCGATCTCAGACCCGGAAGGATAATCAAGAACCTTAACCTGAGAAGGCCGATATACAGACAGGTAGCCGCGTACGGCCATTTCGGCAGGCCAGACCTTGATCTTCCTTGGGAAAAGACGGACAAAGCAGCACAGCTGAAAAAAGCAGCTAAGTAGCTCTATTCGTAAGCGAGGATGACGACCGCGTTGCTGACCCTTTCCTGATTCCCGTCCTGCGGATTGTTAACAACGCGTCCGCCGACATACATGGTCGAGGAGCCGCCTCCGTCAAGACCGATGGCATCCTTGCAGCCCAGCTCTTTCATGAGGACGGCCAGCTCCCTGAAGGTCACTCCCGAGCGCCTTACCCGACGGCGCGGTTTTTTCCCCTCGACAACGGCAAGGATAAGCTTGTTCCTGTCCGTTCTTCCTATGGCGGTCCTCGCGTTCCTTCCGGCAAGCGTCCAGAAGTTCTCAATATCAAGACTGAGGTCGGTCACGATCTCCCCGTTATCAAGAAGGCGCGGGCCTCCGGTTATCACCTGTTCGTACTCGTCCCAGCCGTCGGTAAGCCGCATCTCCGTCTTTATCCTTGATCCGGGAGGGAGCTGGTTGGCGAAATGCCTGTTCCACCCGCTGCAGGAGATCACGTATCCTTCTTTGGGTATGGCGCAGTCCTGTTCGCCTATGCCGATGACGATATCGTTCTCGACCATCATCTCCACCCCGTTGCCTTCGGTCTTTGTGGTGTTGCCGTATTCCGGAGTGTAGATTATCAGCTCATTGTTCTTTCGCGGTCGGTTGATGCCGAAAATGTCGGCTGTGTCGTTGTTTGACACATTGACTATCCTTCCCACCATCTTTGGTATGCCGAAACGGACCTTTTTAGACCTCGATATGCCTATGGCCGAGCGGTTCAGCAGCGACTTGGTCATCATTTTTCCGTCAATAACTATAAGTCCTATCGGAAGATACGGCCATCTCCGGTGAAAGAAGGTCCCGTTCACCGCAGCCGCAGCGCCGTTGGCGTACGCTATCTTGCTGGTAGGAAGGAGCCGGCCGACCGTGCCCCTTGCAAGGGCCGCTTTTACCTCGATGCTGGACCGGTTAATATCTACAACGAGCACGTGCACCCTTATCGGTGCTTTCGCGCTGAACTTTTTCATGAAGGTCCTGTAAGAGATCCCCGGCTGGACCTGATATTCTGCGGCGCCGGCGGAAGGACAAAGTGACAGTATCAGCAGGATAACGGGGAGAAGGCGTATCAATCAGCCACCTTAACCAGCTTCATGGAGACAAGCTTGGAGATGCCCGGTTCTTCCATGGTGATGCCGTAGAGATTGTTCGCCACCGACATGGTGCGTTTGCTGTGAGTGATCACTATGATCTGCGTTCTCTCCGAAAAGTCTTTGAGCAGTTTAGCGAAACGGATGGTGTTTATCTCGTCGAGCGCCGCGTCGACCTCGTCCATGAAACAGAACGGGCTGGGGTTCTTTCTCATCAGGGCGAACAGAATGGAGATGGCTGTAAGCGCCTTCTCTCCGCCGCTCATGAGTGAAAGGTTTATCCATTTCTTGCCCAGAGGTTTTGCGACTATCTCAATGCCTGCCTCAAGAGGGTCCCCCTCGGCGAGCTCGATCCTTGCTTCTCCGCCTTCGAACAGGGTCCCGAATATCTCCGAAAAATACACATTGACCTCTTCGATAGTGGACATGAACTTCTCTTTAGCTTCCCCGTCAAGCTGGCGGATAAGGGTGTTTAGGTTGTCCCTGGCGCTTATCAGGTCGTTGTACTGCGTCTCGATGAAGGACATCCTTTCTTTGGCGGCCTCGAACTCCTCAACGGCGAGAAGGTTCACGGGGCCCAGCTCCCTTATGGCGTTCTTGAGCGACTCGACCTCATCCTTGCTCTTTGCCATGTTGGAGGCCTCTTCGACCGCGCTTGCGAGTATGTCCTGCACGCTCAGCTGGTATTCCTGCATCATAAGGGCCTCGATAGATGAAAGCTCGCCTTCGATCTTTGCCAGGTTGACCTCTTCTTTTGAAAGAGCGTCCCTGATCCCCCTGTCCTCGCTTGTGAGCTGTCTTATCTTTTCTTCAAGGGCTTCCGCTTTTGTCTCAAGGGATGCTTTTTTAGCGATCAGGTCCTCAACCGAGGAGCCGAGCTCTTTCTCTTTTAGGGATATTTCCGGAAGGGAAGACTCGAGACCGGCTATCTCTTCTTTGGTCGAGGCTATCCTTGCGGAGATATTTTCGGATTCGGCCATCTTTGCCTTCAGCTCGTGCACGACAAGCGAGATCTGTTCAAGGACGGATATCAGCCTTTCGACCGAAGCTTTGCGCGATGAGAGCTCATTGTTCCTGACCGTAAGCTCCGCCTGCCTCATTTCGGCGCCGGGGAGTTCTTTTTCTATCTCTTCTATAAGCCTTGAGGCTTCGGCCTTTCTCGAGTCGATGCCTGACAGCTCTTTTTCTTTTCTCTCTTTTTCCGAAGTGAGAGAGGTCATGTCGGATGACGCGCGCTCGACCGCGGAGGTCCTTTCTTTCAACCCCTGTTCAAATGTGCCGAAGACCGCCTTGGTCTCGGCGAGCTTGGCAATGGCGGCTTCCTTTTCGGCGGTGAGCTCGGACATCCTTTTCTCAAGAATACTGTACTGGCTTGACGCTTCGGAAAAGCTTGACTGTATGCCGTTCAGAAGGCCCTCTTCTTCGCTCTTCCTGGATTCAAGAACAGAAAGCTTTGCTTTTTGCTCCTCGATGATCCTGCCTAGAGCGCTAAGCTCAACGTCTATCTTTTCGATGATCTGGCCTTTCCGGCCGAGTATCCTTTGCTTAAGCTCGCTGCTGACGCCCTCCATGCCGATCAGTTCCGACTCAAGGACCTTCATGTCCTCTTTAAGACCGTTCAGGTTGTCGAAGAACTGAACGTCCTTGTCCAGGTTCTCTTTTGCGAACCTTATCGAGAGATCGATCTCGGAGATGGCATGTTTCTTGTCGGTAAGCTCAAGCTCTCTCTCGAGCACAGGGTTCTTGAGGCTGTTCCACATCTTGAGACTTTCCTCGATCTTCCTGTTTATGGAATCGAAGATCTGTCCCGCGCCGGACATATGTTCCTGGGACTGCCGGTGCTGTTCTTTGTATTCGGCAAGTATATTGCGATATTCTTCGAGCTTCTGCCCGCTTGACTGCAGCTGGCCCTCGAGCCTTGATATCTCGTCCCTGAGCGATTCCGCCCTTTCGGAAAGCTGTGAAAGCCTTTCTTTCGAAACGCCGGAAGATTTTTTCAGCTCTTCTATCCTTGATGTCACAGATGCCAGCTCGCGTGAAGCGCTCTCCGCCTCGGACGATACGGCGCAAAGCCCTTCTTTTCTGCTGACCAGGAGCCCTTCAAGATCGTAAGTGCCGGCAAGCAGGCTTTCTGTATTGAAGCCGTCCCCGAAACTGTCAAGCAGGGATGCCGCGCTTATCCTTGAAGTAAGGTTGACGAGGGCCCTCTCTTTTTCCTGATCCAGGTTAACAAGGCGTTCGCCAAGCTGCAAAAGCCTTTCGTTACCTACGTTTATCCTGCTCTTCGTCTCCTCGAACTGTATCCTCTTCGCGTTCATCTCGTTCCTGGCGACATCGACCGCGGACTCTATCTCTTTTATGTCGTTCTTGACCTTCTGCCGCTCTTCTTCCTCTTTTGCAGCTACGCCTTCGGCGCCTATCGTCTGACCTTTAAGCTCCTCGATCTTCTGCACGAGCACTGTTTTTTTGTCGCTGAGGTACTGCAGCTGGCGTTTTGAAAGGCTTATCTCAAGTGTTTTCAGCTTTTCCTTGATGTTCTGGAACTCAAGGGCTTTTTGCGCCTGTATCTCGAGCGAAGCGATGTTCTCGGCTATCTCGTTCTTAAGGTCGTTCACCCTGAGAAGGTTCTGTTCGGTGGCGATCAGGCGTCTCTCGGCCGCACGTTTCTTGAACTTGTAGGTGGAGATCTTTGCGGCTTCCTCGAAAAGGGCCCTTCTTTCTTCCGGCTTGGAGCTGAGTATGGCATCTACCTGGCCCTGGTTCACGATGGAATACGCGCCGTCGCCGACGCCGGTATCAAGGAAAAGTTCTTTTATGTCCCTCAGGCGGCAGAGGTTCTTGTTGATGTAGAATTCGCTTTCGCCGGAACGGAACACCCTTCTTCTTATCTGGACCTCGCTGTAATCGGCCTTGAGCCTTCCGTCTGAATTGTCCATGACCATTGCGACCTCGCCGAGAGAAAGCGCCTTTTTAGCGCTTGAACCGGCAAATATCATCTCTTCAAGGCTGTCGCCGCGGATCTCACGCATGCTCTGTTCGCCTATGGCAAAGCGCAGTGCGTCGATCACGTTCGATTTCCCGCATCCGTTAGGCCCGACTATGGCCGTTATGGAGGGGGCAGGATCGAAGGTGAGCGTTGTTTTGTCCGCAAAGGTCTTGAAACCTTTTAGGGTGAGCTCTTTAAGGTACAATTTGGCTTTCCTCTAAAAATCGATTATAACACACTAAAAAAAGTGGCGGAATAAATAAATCAAGCGTGATATAATTCTTTACAAAATAAAGGAAAATATGTTCTCAACCCTCAGCATCCTGTCCATATTTATCGAGATCATACTTGCCGGCATACTTCTTTCCGGTGCCTATACGCTCATAAAACGCGGGACAGGCGCCAAAAAATACTCAGAGGTCTTTCTGGGTTCGGTGTTCGCTTTCTCAAGCCTGCACATCATCGGGGTGATCTTCGCCCGTCTCCTGTTCAATCTCGGGACGGACGTGATAATGCTTCAGGCAGGCGCCAATGTGATGCTGGCGGCCGCTTCGCTTTCCATGTACTACTATCTGCTCGAAAAAGGGTCGTCAAGAACGCTCGTCGCGACCGTAGCTATCGGCATCGCGGCATTTGCTCTTGCGGCTACCGAGATATTCCCTCAGTACGCGCCTCAGAGCTACGACCCTACCGGGCTTGCGGTCAACTCTATAACGGTCTTCCTGATAAGGACCTTCTGGGTCTTCTCGTGGCTGTCGGCGGCATTCGTGTCTTTCTTCAGGCTTTCCGGCATGAAAGACAGGAAAGAGCGCAACCTTGAGCTGATATCGATGTTCTCCGCGCTTTTCATAGCAGTGGGATATTTCATCTCCATGGGCTATGCCGCGCTCGGTTCGGAGCTGTTCGTTCTTTCCTCATGGTTCGTCCTTCTGGTCTCCTACGGTGCTTTTATCATCGCCTCGGTCATATCGCCCAAGGATGATATCGCCAAAGCGCCGGTCAACTTTCTGCGCACCAGGATACTGTTCAAGCTGATAGCGCTGTTCGTTCTCATGATAGTTCTCATCGTCGAGGCAATAACACTTGGAACGATCGCCATATCAAGGAACTCGCTTGAAAAATCGGCCATAAAGGCCAACAGGATCATTGCACAGGGCGTGGCGGACAAGGTCCAGTACATTTTTGAAAAAGAGAAGGACAGGGCCGCCATCATATCAAGGCTTCAGGACGAGTCGGTCGAAGTGCTGCGGAAAGAGAAAAGACTGGTGTTCATAGTCGATTCGACGGGAAGGGTCGTGGTTCATCCCGACCTGGTCGTTGTCCGCAACAAAAAGAACATGAGCCATATGGCGGCGGTGGCCGAGCTTAAAAGAGGCAATGCCGGAGAAGGCAGGTTCCACAGCCCTTCCGGAGAGGAGATGGTCGGCGCTTTCGTCCCTATACCTTCGCTCGGAGTGGGGGTGGTGGCGATGGAAAGGCGCGAGGACGCGTTCTCGGAAATAAGGAAGATGGAGACGAACTCCCTGATATTCGTCATAGTCGGCATACTGGCCACGGTCGGGGTTGGGCTCATATTCGCAAAAGATGTCGAGGGCCCGATCAACTCTTTGATCTTCGGCACAGAGCAGATACGAAGGGGCAATCTGGACTACCGCATCAGGACGCATTCGATCGACGAGATAGGGCGCCTGGCCAGGGAGTTCAATCTCATGACAGCTTCGCTTAAAGAAAGCCAGGAGTACCTGATAGCTTCGGAAAAACTGGCCGCGCTGGGGACCATGGCAGCGGGCATGGCGCATGAGATCAAGAACCCTCTCGTGGCTCTCCGCACCTTCACTCAGCTCATCCCCATAAAATGGGAGGACCCGGAGTTCAGAAAAAAATTCACCGACATCGTTCCGCTTGAGATCGAAAGGATAAACAAGATCGCGGAGAACCTCTTAAAGTTCGGCAAGCCCACAAAACCTGAGATCAAGCCGGTAAACGTCAACAACGTGCTTGAAGAAGTGCTCGAGCTTCTCGAGAACCAGCTGAAAAAGAACAATGTCAGGATAGCCACTAAGTTCGCGACAGTGCCGCCGATATTGGGGGATGCCTCCCAGCTTTCACAGGCCATACTGAACATCATCCTTAACGCCGTACAGGCCATGCCTCAGGGCGGAGAGATCGTCGTAAAAAGCGACACAGGCCATGTCATACAGCTGGGCAAGATGACAGAAGAAGGGTTCGAGTCGGACGATGACGCCAGCTCGGAAAGCAGCAAACAGCCGACCGTGTTCATTGAGATAACGGACAACGGCGAAGGGATAACCGAGGAAAAGATGAAGCATCTTTTCGATCCCTTCTATACTACCAAGCCGAATGGCACAGGCATGGGGCTCCCTATCACGCTGAGGATAATCGAGGACCACAAAGGTTCGGTCAAAGTGCGAAGCAATCCAGGCAAGGGGACAACGTTCATAATAATGCTGCCGGCGGGAGAGATAAAAGAGAAAGAGGCCTAACCCTCACCCTGCGCGTCGTTTATGAGCTTCTGATAAAATCCCCCGTCCCTGAGAGGCGAATACAGGTCCGACTCTACTACATCCCGGTCCTTTAATATGTCCCTTCCCTGCATCCTGATATTGCCCGAAGTGCACAGGAACTTTACCTGGTCGCGGTCTAAAAAAACTATTTTATTGGAGATGCTCATTTCGCGCTTCTACTTATATATCGGAAAAAGAGGGGGTGTACTTGCGTATCAGGCTATATCGTTGACGTTTGAGCCCTTGTTGCCAAGTATCGCCTGAAGCTTCTGGCTCAGGTCGCTGTCATGGCCTTTTGAATAGAGCTTGTTGAAGAATCCGTTCTTGTCGGAATCGGTCGCGGGGTCGAACATCTTGCCTCCGACCTTGATGTTGCCGGTTGTCTCGAAAATATATGCCTTGTCGACCGCTTGCATACTATTTATTGCCTTCCATTAGATATTCGCCTTCCGGGGGGCAAAACTTGCATGAAAACAGCACGTTTTTACGGGTGGTATAATGGGTTCAGGAGGCACTTAAAATGCCAATGTTCGAAAGGTTCACCGAAAAGGCCGTACGGGTGATAATGTCCTCCCAGGAAGAGGCAAAAAGGCTTGCTTCAAGCGCCGTTACCAACGAGCACCTGCTCCTGGGGATGCTTCACGAAAAGGAGCAGCTTGTCACCAGGACGCTAGAGCACTACAAGATCGACCCGCAGACGATAAAGACAAGGATAGAGGAATTCCTTAAATCGGAGAACCTTGTACGCGGAAAGGACACGCCTTTCAGCGCCCAGCTCAAGAGGACGATCGAGTTCGCATGGGAGGAGGCCCGCCAGCTGGGTCACAGTTATGTGGGCGTCGAACATCTTTTCCTGGGGATGATCAAAGAGGCGGGAGGCTTCATAGGCAAGGTCCTTATCGATGCCGGCCTTACTTATTCCGGAGCAAAGACAAAGATAATCTCTTTCCTGGGAGAAGAGACCTCGTTCAACAAAAAAAGCAGGACATCGTCCGGCACGCCCGTACTCGACAGTTTCAGCAGGGACCTGACGCACCTTGCCAGGGAAAAGAAGCTGGACCCGGTCGTCGGCCGCAACAAGGAGATCGAGAGGGTCGTGCAGATCCTTGCCAGAAGAAAAAAGAACAATCCCGTTCTGACCGGCGAAGCGGGAGTTGGCAAAACGGCCATCGTCGAAGGGCTTGCCCAGAGGATAACCTCATCCGATGTCCCGCCTCCTCTTATAGGAAAAAGGCTGGTCACGCTTGATCTCGGGCTTCTGATAGCCGGAACGAAATACCGCGGAGAGTTCGAAGAAAGGCTCAAAAGGATAATCGAAGAGGTCCGCAAGGCGAGCAACGTTATACTTTTCATAGACGAGCTTCATACGCTTATCGGCGCCGGCGCGGCCGAGGGCGCAATGGACGCGGCCAACATGCTCAAGCCGCCCTTGGCAAGGGGAGAGATGCAGTGCATCGGCGCGACCACGTTCGATGAATACAGGAAAAGGATAGAATCCGACCCGGCCCTTGAAAGAAGGTTCCAGGCCGTTAAGGTGGACGAGCCGGGAACTGAAGACACCATCGAGATACTCAAAGGGCTGCGAAAAAGCTATGAGGATTTCCACAAGGTCACTATTACTGATAAGGCGCTGGTGGCAGCCGCAAGGCTGTCCAACCAGTACATAACCGACAGACATCTTCCCGACAAGGCGATAGACCTTATCGACGAAGCCTCGGCAAAAGTGATGCTGAAGTCGGTCAGCGCCCCGAAAGAGCTTGTCGAGATCACATCAAAGATAGAGGACGTAAGGACAGAAAAAGAGGCCGCTGCAAGGGCGCAGGACTATGAAAAGGCGGCAAAACTGCGCGATTCGGAAGAGGAGCTGCTCCTGGAATACGAGGCCATGGCCAACGAACTGACCTCTTCAAGCAAAGAGGCCCCTCCGCTCGTTGATGAGGAGGATATCGCGGAGGTCGTCTCCGCATGGACCGGAGTGCCGGTAACAAGACTTACCGAAGAAGAGACCAAACGACTGCTTAAGATGGAGGAGGAGATCAGGAAAAAAGTGGTCGGCCAGGATGAGGCCGTGGTAGCTCTCGCGAAATCGATCAGGCGTTCAAGGGCCGGGCTGAAAAGCCCGAACAGGCCTACGGGGTCTTTCATGTTCCTTGGCCCGTCCGGCGTCGGTAAAACAGAACTCGCCAAGAGGCTTGCCGAATTCCTGTTCAGCGACACAGACGCGATGATACGCGTAGACATGAGCGAATATCTTGAGTCGCACACGGTATCAAGGCTTGTAGGGTCCCCTCCGGGATACGTGGGATACGGGGACGGAGGCCAGCTTACCGAGCCCGTCAGGAGAAAACCGCATTCAGTGGTGCTGCTCGATGAGATCGAGAAGGCCAACCAGGAAGTGATAAACCTGCTCCTTCAGATACTTGAGGACGGCAGGCTGACCGACACCCAGGGCAGGGTCGTGGACTTCAGGAACACGGTCATCATCATGACCAGCAATGTGGGGGCCGAACACATACGCAAAGAGAGCTCGTTCGGGTTCACCACAAGGACGGACGCGGATGCCGGGTACGACCGCATGAAGGAAAAGGTCCTTGAAGAGCTTAAGAGGGCGTTCAAGCCGGAGTTCCTCAACAGGATAGACGAAACGATAGTATTCCATCCGCTTTCAAAAGAGGACCTGAACGGCATAGTTGACATCATGATCTCAGACCTTAATCTGCGGCTCAAAGAAAAGAACATACAGCTTGAGCTTACCGAAAAGGTAAAGGCATTCATCGCCGAAAAAGGCTACGACCCGAAGTTCGGGGCAAGGCCTTTGAGGAGGGTCATTGAGAACCTGATCGAAGAGCCGCTTTCAGAAGGCATACTGAACATGATCTATCATGAAGGCTCGATACTTAAGGCGGACCTCTCCGGAGAGGCCATTGCTTTCACCTCTAAGAAGGCAAAAAGATCTCCGGGCAGGAAAAAGGCCGATGATCCCGCGCAGGTCGGGACTGCGGTGTAATGAGCATCTTTTCCTGCTCTAATTGCGGGGCTCAGTCCCCCAGCTGGGTGGGAAAATGTCCCGAATGCGGGCAGTGGAATACGTACGCAGAAGAAGTGAATAGGGAGCGGGGAACGGGGAACAGGGGGAAGAAGAGGGCGGAGAGCGGGGAGCGGAAAAAGGCCGTAAGTATCAGCGAAGTCTCTTTAGAGAACTCCAAGCGACAGACGTCCGGCATCGGCGAGCTGGACAGGGCTCTGGGCGGAGGTATAGTCGAAGGTTCTGTCATACTGATCGCGGGAGAGCCCGGCATAGGCAAATCCACTCTGATGACCCAGATCGCGGGCTCGCTTTCAAAGAACAAGAAGGTACTTTATGTCTGCGGTGAAGAGTCGCCAAAACAGATAAAGCTTCGCGCGGACAGGCTCGGGATAAACTCAAAAGGGCTTTTGTTATTCCCTGAGACAGATCTTTTTTCAATAGAAGACAGCATCAATAATGAAAAACCGGATTTCATCATAATCGATTCCATTCAGACCATTGAGAGCGAGAACGTCCAGTCCGGAGCAGGTTCCGTTCCCCAGCTCAAGGACTGCGCCGCCTACCTTACCGGTATCGCAAAAACGCAGAGCATCCCCATGTTCATCGTCGGACAGGTGACAAAGGACGGGGCGGTAGCAGGGCCGAGGATACTTGAGCATATGGTAGATACGGTCCTGTATTTCGAAGGTGAGAAAACTAAGAACTTCAGATTATTACGAACGGTAAAGAACAGGTTCGGCGCGGCAGGGGAGGTCGGGGTCTTTGAGATGACAGAAAAAGGCCTTGCGGAAGTGAAGGACCCTTCAGGGCTTCTTCTTGACGAAAGTTCTCTGGGCAAGGCCGGCTCGGTCGTCACTCTTACCAGTGAAGGAAGCAGAACGATGGCCGTTGAAGTGCAGGCTCTGGTAAGTTATTCAAAACTTGTTTCTCCCCGAAGGACCATATCTGGGCTGGACTACAACAGATGCTCGGTGATCCTGGGCGTGCTTGAAAGAAAAGCAGGGGTAAAGCTAAGTGATAGTGATGTCTACATCAGTCTTGCTTCGGGCATGTATTCAGATGAGCCTGCCGTGGACCTTCCCGCGGCGATCGCGCTCGCTTCATGCGTGAAGAACGTGCCGGTAGACAGCAAGACGGTAGTAATAGGCGAGATAGGGCTAACCGGAGAGATAAGGGCCGTCTCAAGGATAGAACAAAGGCTTAACGAAGCAGCGAAGCTGGGCTTTACCACAGCCATCATACCCGAAGGCAACGCGAAAGCACTTTCAAAAAAACAAGCGTTGAAATTGGTCCCTGTATCAAGCGTGAAAGAAGCCGTCGAAAAGGCGGTCTAGCTATTTGTCCTTGAGGATGAGGTTCTTTATCAGTATGTCGGCCAGTTTTCTCTGAGCGTCCCCGGGCACGTTGGCACCCAAAGAGGCGAACTCTCTGTTCACGATCTCCTGTGCCGCCTTTCTCAGGTCGGCACCCGTTCTTACATTCTCTATTTTCATGTTATTCCCGATCTTGTCGACAGCCATGCTCTAAAAAACTCCTTCGTTCAAAGAGATATCTGTCAGGGGAAGCAACAGGCATCCTCCCCCCCCCTACATCTATATATCGTCAGATGAGAAGGGAAATTTCACATTATGTGTTCGAGGCCGTGGACAAATCCCTTTAGTCCGCCTATCTTTTTCACGGCAAGCAGAACGCCGGGCATGAAGCACTCTCTGTTTATCGAGTCGTGCCTTATCTTTAATGTCTGTCCCTGGGCGCCGAGTATGACCTCCTGGCTGGCGACAAAACCGGGAAGCCTTACGCTGTGCATGGGGACATCCCTGCCTGAGGCCTCTTTCATCATGGCAGCGGTCTTAATGGCCGTGCCGGAAGGAGCATCCAGCTTCTGGTCGTGGTGCAGCTCTACTATCTCGGCTTTCGGCATATATTTTGCCGCTTCTTTGGAGAACCTCATCATCAGCACGGCCCCGATGGCAAAATTTGGGGCCACAAATACGTTGAACTTGTTCTTTTCGCAAAGAGATGCGATCTCTTTGAGGTCGGCGTCAGAAAGGCCGGTCGTGCCGACAACGATATTGGTCGAGGCGGCCGCGCAGGTCCTTATGGCTGACATAACATTGTTTGGGACCGTGAAGTCAACAACTACATCCGGCTTTTTGGCGGCCAGGGCTGTCTTAAGGTCGTTCTCGATCTGTATCCCGGACTTTTTAAGGCCGGCAAGTTCCCCGGCATCTCCAGCGACTCCCGGTGCGTCGACGGCAGCGGCAAGTTCGAGAGCGTCATCGCCGGAAACGGCCCTGACGACCTCTCTTCCCATCTTTCCTCCGGCGCCGTTAACCAGGACCTTTATCTTTGACATATTGTTCTCCTCAGAGCTTTAGCTTGTCTTCGGGCAGCCTTCCGATATCGCCGATCACCGCCACATTGAGGCTCACGTCGGTAAAAAGTTCTCTTGCGAGCCCTATGATCTTTTCGGAAGTGACAGCGTCGACCGACTCCATCATCTCGTCGATGGTAACAATTCTATCATGGTAGAAAAGCGACCTGGTCATGAAGTTCATGCGGCTGTTGCTGGACTCAAGAGAGAGCACAAGGCCTCCCTTGATGTATTCTTTGGAGCGCTCTATCTCAAGCTCCGAAATGCCCTCATCCCGGACCTTTCGGAGTTCGCCAAGTATTATGTCCGTCACAGGCCCGAGGTTCTCTTTCTTCGTGCCGGCATAGACCTCGAATATTCCCGTACTTTTGAATGGGTGATTGAAAGAATAGATGGAATAGGCAAGCCCTCTCTTTTCCCTCACTTCCTGGAAAAGACGGGAGCTCATCGAGCCGCCGAGGGCGTTATCAAGCACCGCAAAAGCGTATCTTCTTTCGTCAAGCTGTGAAAGACCTTTCGTTCCTATGACCAGGTGGACCTGCTCGGTCTTCTTTTTCTTGAGCTTTATGTTCCTGGATATCTGAGGAAGAGGCTCGCTTACCGTCTCTCCGCCTGAAGGCAGGGAAGAGAAAGACCCTTCGATGTATTTGAAGCACTGTTCCGGATCGATATTGCCGGCGACCGAGACTATCAGGTTCCCCGGAGCGTAGAACCTTTTCCTGAATGACTCGATGCTTTCCCTGCGGATGGCGTTCACGCTTTTTTCTGTCCCTAAAGTGCTCGCGCCCAGACCGTGCCCCTTAAGCATGACAGAGGCGAAAAGATCGTGTATCTGCTCGTCAGGAGTGTCCTCGTACATGCGGATCTCTTCGAGGATCACCTTTTTTTCAAGCTCAAGCTCCTTCGGGTCGTAAAGGCTGTTATGGTAGATGTCAGTCAGTATGTCCATGGCTTTTGTGAGGTGCCGGTCCGGTACGATGCAGTAGTACATCGTGCCTTCTTTGCTGGTGAAAGCGTTCATCTTGCCTCCCACGCCGTCTATCTCCTGGGCTATCTCAAGAGCGCTCCTGTTCTTAGTGCCTTTAAAGGTCATGTGCTCGATGAGATGGGAAATGCCGCGGTTCGTGTCATCCTCCCATGAGGACCCGACCCCGACAAATATGCCTATGCAGGCGGAGCGCAGCGAGGGGATAGCCTCTGTAGCCACCCTGACGCCGTTCCCGAGAGTGAATGTCTTTGCGTCGGGGATCTTCATTTAAGGTAAAGTCCTTTCTTCCGTATATATCCGGCGACCTTTTTGGGGACATGCTTCTCGAAAGGTTTTCCGGAGGCCACCATCTGACGGATGTCAGAAGAGGAGACCCAAAGGTTCAGCTCGATCATGTGTATCTTTGTCTTGTTCACCGCGATGGGCGGGAACTTAAGTATCCGTTTGAGCGTTTTTATCTTTGATCCCGGCCTTGTAGCGACGATGAACTCGCACATTTTAAACAGCTCTATGGGTTTTTTCCAGCTCAGTATGCTGTTGATGGAGTCGAGACCCATGATGTAATAGAGGGCCGTATTGCCGCCGAATTTCTTTTTCAGCTTCTTAAAAGTATCAACGGCGTAAGAAATGCCCCTCTTGTTTATCTCTATCTTTGATACAGAGAACTTCGGCTCGTTCTTAATGCCCAGGCGGACCATGGTCAGCCTATCTTTCCTCGGGCTTATGCTTGAAGGGTCTTTGTGCGGAGGGACTCCGGTAGGTATGAAGACGACGCTCTCAAGACCGTAGCGGACAAGCGCTTTTTCGGCAAGAGCTATATGCCCCTCATGTATCGGATCAAAGGTGCCTCCGAGTATGCCGATCTTCCTCATTTTCGTATCTGTCCGGTCCCTTCGATCACGTATTTATAGCTGGTCAGCTCCGCAAGGCCCATTGGCCCGCGGGCATGGAGCTTTTGGGTAGATATCCCTATCTCCGAGCCGAAGCCGAACTCGAACCCGTCGGTGAACCTTGTCGACGCGTTCACGTATACAGCCGCGGAATCAAGACGCGACGTGAAAAATGCCGCCTTACGCTTGTTCTCCGTAATTATTGTTTCGCTGTGATGCGACCCGTATTTTGCAATATGCTCCACCGCTTCCTCAATCCCGCTCACAACTTTAACGGCGAGTATCAATGCCAGGAACTCGGTAAAATAATCATCTTCAGAGGCCGGCTTTACCCCGGGAGCAAGGCTCATGGTCTTTGAGCAGCCTCTTACCTCGACCCCAAGGTCTTTCAGCTTCTTCACTATCCTGGGGACGAACTTTTCTGCAACGGCCTCGTCCACAAGCAGAGTCTCTATCGCGTTGCATACCGACGGTCTCTGGGTCTTGGCGTTAATTACTATGCTCTCTGCCATGTCATGGTCGGCGGAAGCTTCGACATAAGCATGGCAATTGCCGACGCCTGTCTCGATAACGGGGATCCTGGAGTTCTCGACGACAGTTTGTATCAGTCCCGCTCCGCCTCTCGGTATGATGCAGTCGATATATTTTCTCTGGTTCAGAAGTTCCTTTACCGCTGCCCTGTCGGTGCTTTCTATCAGGCTTACCGAGCAGTCGGGCAGTCCTGCCTCCCCTAGGCCTTCTTGTATGACGGAGGCAAGAGCCTTGTTAGAGTTGATGGCGTCGGATCCGCCCTTAAGTATCACCGCGTTCCCGGCCTTAAGGCAAAGGGCCGCGGCATCAACGGTGACGTTGGGCCTTGATTCGTAGATTATGCCTATCAAGCCTATGGGCACCCGTACTTTTTTTATGTGAAGCCCGTTGGGCCTCTTCCACTGGTCCATTATGCTGCCGACGGGGTCGTTAAGTCCGGCAACGATGCTCAGCCCTTCGGCCATGTCCTTTATCCTTTTTTCGTTAAGGGTAAGTCTCTCGATAAATGCTTCCGAAAGTCCCTTATCCTTACCGGCCGAAATATCCTTTTTATTCTCCGACAGAATATGCTTTGTTCCCGAGATAAGCTTTGCCGCGATGGCTTTTAGTGCCTCGTTCTTTGTTTCCGAACGTGCCGAAGCAAGAACAGCTGCCGCGCCTTTTCCGGCTTTTGCCTTTATTTCTATCTCTTTTTTCATGAAAGCACCATATCGTCCCTGTGTATCACTTCGCCCGAAGGGATATATCCAAGCACTTTGCCTATCTCGGCCGATTTCAGCCCCTTTGCCTTCTCAAGTTCGCTGCTGCTGAAGTTGGTCACGCCTCTGGCTATCTCTTTGTTCTTTGCCACGATACTTATTACGTCGCCATGTTCAAATGCGCCCTTTACCTCTTTCACCCCGACAGCAAGCAGGCTCTTGCCGTCGTTAACAAGAGCTTTTTCCGCGCCGTCGTCGACAGTGACCTTGCCTACGGGCTTCTTTGCCGAGAGCAGCCATCTTTTTCTTCCGTCCTTTTTTGAGGAGTCAGGCAGGAAGAGAGTTCCTACATTTTCTCCGTTAAGTATCTTTTCAACGACCTCGCTGACACCGCTCCCAGCTATGACCATCGGGATCCCCGCGGAAGTGCATATCTTTGCGGCGGAAAGCTTTGTCATCATCCCGCCTGTCCCGAATTTTGTACCGGAACCGGTCGCGCATTCGATAATTTCGGAGGTTATCGTCCCGATAGTGTCAACGACCTCGCCGTTCATTATGAAGCCTTCCACATCGCTCAGTATCACAAGAAGGTCGGCGCCGGTCAGATTCGCCACCATCGCCGACAAGGTATCGTTGTCCCCGACCTTGATCTCTTCCGCCGAAACGGTATCGTTCTCGTTTATTACGGGCACCGCGCCAAGCTCAAGTATCTGCTCGATCGTGTTCCTGGAGCTTATGTACCTTGAGCGGTCGTCAAACGCGTCCCTTGTAAGAAGGACCTGCGCGGGCATGAGCCCGAGCTTTGAAAAACTTTCTTCGTATGCTTTCATGAGGAGGCCCTGGCCGATCGCGGCCGCAGCCTGTTTCTCGGTGATGGTCTTTAAAGGACTCTTCGCTCCAAGCCTCTCGGCGCCCGCGGCTACGGACCCTGAGGTGACCAGAACGGCCTTTTTGCCGGACGCCATCAGAGCGCTGATCTCTTGCGCGATAAGATCGAAGCGTTTGGTGTTGAGTTTGCCGTCCTTGCCGACGAGAGAGCTTGTTCCGATCTTAATTACTATCAGTTTGGCATTGACTAATGCCCGGCGTTTTGAATTTGCCATAATTTTGGGGGTCAGGGAAGCGGTACTATGCTGACCTTTTTGTTCGTACCAAAAACGACTCTCCCGTCCATCAGTGCGAAAAGAGTGTCATCTTTGCCAAGACCCACTCCCATGCCCGGTTTGAACTTGGTGCCGCGCTGTCTTACGATGATGGATCCTGCGGTTACGTTCTGTCCGCCATAAGCCTTTACTCCAAGCCTTTGGCCTTGACTGTCACGCCCGTTAGTTGATGTTCCGCCGCCCTTTTTATGTGCCATTGCTTATTCCTCAGTTCAGGCTGATCTTTTCGATCTTGAGCCTGGTATAGTTCTGCCTGTGTCCGACAGTTCTATGATAATTGACTTTATTCTTATATTTAAAGGTGGTGACTTTCGCGTCTTTAACGTTGCCTACCACTTTTGCGGATACGGTTGCACCTTTAACGAAAGGGGTCCCGACCTCAATGGTCGTTCCGTCAGAGACCAAAAGTACTTTATCAAGCTTTAAAGTAGAGTCAACCTTTACTTCTAAAAGCTCAACATCTATCTCCTGGCCAGCAGTCACTCTGTACTGCTTGCTTCCTGATTCAATAACAGCGTACATACTATAATTAATTTATCAGAAACTAACGCGCTTGTCAATAAGAGCTAGCTTTGTTATAATGTTCCATGTTGGAGGATTACAGATAGCCTCGAGGAATTACGTTATCAATCATATGATCCGCAGTCCGCAAGTGCGGGTCATAGACACGGACGGCGGTCAGCTGGGCGTCATGCCATTGTCTGCGGGCATTGCCAAAGCAGAAGAAAAAGGGCTTGACCTTGTACTGATATCGCCGGACGCGAACCCGCCTGTGTGCAGGATAACCGACATCGGCAAGTTGCGTTATGAGCAGTCAAAGCGCGAGAAGCAGAGCCGTAAGGGAAGTAAAGCGGGGCATCTCAAAGAAGTCAAGTTTACGCCGAAGATAAGCGATCATGACTTCCTTGTGAAGGCCGAAAGATCAAAAGAGTTCCTGCAAAAAGGTTTCAAGGTCAAGGCAAGCATCATGTTCAGGGGAAGGGAAATGACCCACCCCGATATTGGCAGAAGGCATATGGACAGGCTGGTCGAATATGTGGCCGAGGTCGGTAAGCCGGAGTCGGCGCCGAGCATGGAAGGCCGCAACATGATAATGATCCTTACACAGAAATAAAGGGAGTAGAAGATGCCAAAGATCAAAACAAGAAAGTCAGCTGCGAAAAGGTTCAAGTTCACCGCCAAAGGCAAGGTAATAAGGAAGAAGGCCTACAAAAGGCACATCCTTGAGTGGAAGAAGTCTTCCCAGAAAAGAAGGCTGTCAAAGAACGTGCTGGTAAAGAAAAGCGACATCGCCAAGGTCAGGGTGATGCTGCCGAACGCCTAAAACAAAAGAAAGGTTCAAACAATGGTCAGAGTAAAAAGAGGTTTCGTAGCAAGAAGAAAAAGAAAAAAGGTACTTAAGAGGGCAAAAGGCTTCAGGGGCTCTCTCAGAAGGCTGTACAGGGCGGCAAAACAGGCCGTTTACCATGCAGACAGATACTCAACAAAAGCAAGACGCAAGAAAAAGGGCGACTTCAGGGCCCTTTGGAACGCAAGGATAAACGCAGCGGTACGCAAACATGACATGTCTTACAGCGTTTTCATCAACGCGCTCAAAAAGAAAAAGATCGCCATAAACAGGAAGATGCTGGCAGACCTGGCCATCTTCGACAGCGCGGCTTTTGCAAGGATCGTCGAGCTGGTCAAAGGAAAATAGCATGATCCCGATGGAAGTCGGGGGACTTGGGTTCGATCCAAGTTCTTTTTCCCCGCTTGTCCTGCTCAAGGACAAGGATGAGATCAATTTCCTTCCCATATTCATAGGCATTTTCGAGGCTACTGCTATTGTTATGGAACTTCAGGGCATAAAAGCTCCCCGTCCTATGACGCACGATCTCTTTAAAGAATTCCTGGACAAGTTCGAGGTCAAGGTGCTTAAAGTGGTCGTTAACGATGTCAAAGAAGGCACCTTCTACGCCACGATGGAGGTTGAGACCAAGGACCACAAGAAGCTCACTTTTGATTCAAGACCTTCCGATGCTATCGCGCTTGCTGTCAGGGCAAAAGCGCCTATCTATGTCACTGAGGCCGTAATGATGCAGGCCAAGCTTGTCAATGCGGAAAAAGACGCCGAAGAGACACAGAAGTTCAAAGATTTCATCGAGAACATGAAGCCCGAGGATTTTACGCAGTATTACAAGAAAGACTGACCCCTCGCTTACTCACTTCGTTCGTCGCTCGGGGTGACGGCTTGGCTGCAAACAGGATCACTGTCATTGCGAGCGGAGCTGTCATTGCGAGGTCGCCGTGGCGACCGAAGCAACAATGGGCGTGGTAGGGATCGAACCTACGACCTCATCAGTGTGAATGATGCGTTCTACCACTAAACTACACGCCCGATAATAAGAACACAGAACACAGAACACAGAACACGGAGCACAGAACACAGGGATTTGTGCTTTTTCTGGCTGAGCTCTGTGTTCAGTGCTCTGTTCTCTAAACTGGGCGCGGTAGGGATCGAACCTACGACCTTCTCGGTGTAAACGAGACATTCTACCACTAAACTACGCGCCCTTATATCGACATTATAACAAATACTACGGTCCAGAAAAAAACCCCCCGGATTCCGAGGGGTTTAAAAATTTTTAAGGTGTTTTTATGCTAGGTTTAGAACTGCCTGCGGCCACCTTCGGACTTCGGCTTCGCTTCGTTAATGGTGAGCTCCCTGTCGTTCCATTTATAGCCTTTCATGGCTGAAATGGCTTTATCGGCATCGGCATCATCCATATCAACGAATCCGAATCCTCTTGACCTGCCTGACAGTTTATCGGTTACGACCCTTGCTGAAATGACTGAACCGAACTGGGAGAATTTCTCCTGAAGATCGGCGTCTGCCACTGACCAGGGAAGGTTACCGACGAATATCGTCTTGGCCATCTTATCGGACTCCTTAAAACATTTTTCTGTTGCTTAATGGCGTCAATCTAAACCGAGCATAATTCTGCCGGACATAGACCAAGCAGGTTTGCCAACAGTCTGGCTTCCCGCCATGCGCGAACATCCGTCCATTAAACCTCGACCTTTACCATAAAGAATTATAGCATAGAAAGTGCATGCTATAATTCGATTAGCATGTTATTCGAAACGATCAACAAAGATCTCACGGCCGCCATGAAGGCAAAGGACTCGGTCCGGCTAGGCGTGCTGAGGATGATGAAGTCCAAGGTGCTCAATGTGAACGCCCGGGGCGACCTTCCTGACGCGGAGATCATAAAGATACTTCAGGCATACTCAAAAGCGCTGAAGGAATCGGCCGAGATAATGGCCCAGCACGGGAAGTCAGAGGACGCGGATATCATAAAGAAGGAACTTTCTATCATTTCGGAATATCTTCCCAAGATGCTTGATGAAGAAGCCACAAAAACACTGGTCAAAGAAACGGCCGCACAGCTGAATATCACCTCCCCCAAACAGATGGGCCTCATAATGAAAGAAATAATGGGCAAAAGGAACGACGTTGACGGCAGCCTTGTCAGAAAGATCGCCTCGGAGATCCTCCAATAGACACAAAGACCATACTTACCGGGCTTGATGTCGGGGAAATGAAAGAGCTTTTCCTTTCTTTATCTCTTGAGCCTTTCCGCGCGAAACAGGTCCTCTCGTGGATCTACAAAAAAGGGGCGACGGGATTTGAAGAGATGACCGATCTTTCAAAGCCGGCAAGGGCCCTTTTATCCGAAAAAGCCGAGGTTCTGGCCGCTCTTCCGAAAATGACCGAGAGGTCCAGGGAGAGAGGGACGGTCAAGACCGTTTTCAAGGCGCCGGACGGAGCTATGTTCGAAGCGGTGAAGATAAAGTCCTCCGAAAGGACCACTATATGCGTTTCTTCTCAGGCGGGCTGCGCCATGAAGTGCAAATTCTGCGCCACAGGCAAAGGCGGCTACGGAAGGAACCTCTCCACCGGCGAGATACTTGAACAGGCGCTCCATTTTTCAAGAAAAGAAGAGGTCTCTAACATCGTGTTCATGGGGATGGGGGAGCCGTTCCTTAACTATACCGCGGTCATGAAGGCGCTGCGTATCATCAACTCAAAGGACGGGATGGGGATGGGGGCCAGAAGGCTTACCGTATCCACCTGCGGGCTTCCGGAATATATAAGGAAGTTCGCCGCAGAGGAGATCGAGGTGAACCTTTCCGTATCGCTGAACGCCCCGAACGATGCCGCAAGGAACAAGATAATGCCGATCAACAGGAAATACCCTGTCTATGAGGTCCTGAAGGCGGTGAAGTATTACATCCAAAGGACGAACAGAAGGGTCACTTTTGAGTATGTATTGATCAAAGGGCTGAACGATACGATCAAGGACGCAAAAGAACTGGCATCGCTGTTGTCCGGCATGCTGTGCCATGTCAACCTTATACCTTTCAATATAGTCCCCGGGACCGGATTTGAGCCGTCTTCCGAAGAACGGATGACACTGTTCCAGCAGCTGTTGGTCAGGTCCGGCGTAAATGCTACAATAAGGAAGAGCAAGGGGTCTGACATCAAGGCAGCTTGCGGCCAGTTGGTCTCCTCTGTCGGCAGATAACACCCCGGTTTACGCTGGAGTAGCTCAGTTGGTAGAGCACGTCCTTGGTAAGGACGAGGTCACCGGTTCAATCCCGGTCTCCAGCTTTTATAAGCGCTTCTTGCGGCGCTTGACGCTGGTATAGGGGTATACTATAATTTACTTTATCGCAAGAAAAACCAAGGAGGATTGAAAATGGCTAGAGAAAAGTTCGAGAGGAAGAAACCGCACGTAAACGTAGGAACGATAGGTCACGTCGACCACGGTAAGACAACGCTTACCTCGGCGATCACAAAGACGCTGGCCGCGAAAGGCATGGCAAAGGCCAAGGCTTTCGATGAGATCGACAGCGCACCGGAAGAAAAGGCACGCGGTATCACTATCGCTATCGCCCACGTCGAGTATGAGACCGAAAAGAGGCATTATGCCCACATCGACTGCCCTGGACACGCTGACTATGTTAAGAACATGGTCATCGGCGCGGCACAGATGGACGGCGCGATACTCGTTGTAAGCGCAGCGGACGGCCCTATGCCACAGACCAGGGAACACATCCTCCTTGCGAGACAGGTAAACGTTCCTAAGATAGTGGTATTCCTCAACAAAGTAGATATGGTCGACGATCCTGAGCTCATCGACCTTGTTGAAGTGGAGATAAGAGAGCTCCTTAAGAAATACCAGTTCCCAGGCGACGAGATCCCGATCGTGAGAGGCTCAGCCCTTAAGGCCGGCGAATCCAACAATCCAGACAGCCCGGAATGCAAGTGCATATTCGACCTTATGAACGCGCTTGACTCTTATATCCCTGAACCGAAGAGAGACCTCGACAAACCGTTCCTTATGCCGATCGAGGACGTGTTCTCGATCACCGGCAGGGGCACTGTAGGCACAGGCAGGATCACAAGGGGCAAGGTAAAGGTAGGCGAAGAGGTCGAGATCGTGGGTCTCGGCAGCCACAAAAAGGCAGTTGTTACCGGCGTTGAGATGTTCAGGAAAACTCTGGACGAAGGTCTTGCAGGCGACAACGTCGGGCTTCTTCTCAGAGGCGTTGAAAAAGAAGATCTCCAGAGGGGCCAGGTGCTTGCAAAGACCGGTTCCATCCATCCGCACAAGAAGTTCGAAGCACAGGTCTACGTGCTAGGCAAGGACGAGGGCGGAAGGCATACCCCGTTCTTCCCGGGATACAGGCCTCAGTTCTACATCAACACGACCGACGTTACCGGCGAGATCAAGCTTCCGGACAAGGTAGAGATGGTCATGCCGGGCGATAACATCCTCATGACCGTTGAGCTTATAACCGATGTCGCGGTGGAAGAAGGAATCAGGTTCGCTATCAGGGAAGGCGGACATACGGTAGGGGCCGGAGCGGTAGTAAAGATCCTCGAGTGAGCTGAAGGCCCGAAATAAGGTTTTGAAAAGCCTCCGCCGGTGCGGGGGCTTTTTTTTGGAGAAAGAATGAGGAACAGAAGGATACTAAGGTTCACTATAGCGTTCATTGCGGTCGTGCTCGCGGGCGTCCTGGCGGGGGTGATCGTAGGGGACAAGGTGTATCTTAACGAGGTCATCCCTAAGGGGTCGCACATTGGCAGGATAAATGTCGGCGGAAAGACCCTGCAGAAGGCAATGGACATTATTTCTACAATGGATGCCGATGCTGTTGTGACCGAATCACTTTCTTTTGTCTATCAGCAGGGAGATGAATTCCCCATAAGATATGAGTTCAAGCCTTCCCAGGCCGGAATAGTTATCGACATCAACAGGACCATCGAGAACGCGGGTCACGCGTTCACAAGAAAGAACCTGCTTGAGAGGCTGCTGCTTTCTTTTAAAAAGAAGAAGCCCAGGATCAATCCTGCGCTGAAGGTCGGGAATGACGACAAGTTAAAAGTATTCATGGCACAGCTTGCCGAATATATCGATTCCGACCCTGTTGATGCGAGGTTCGTCATCGTCCCGATGGGTGACGGAAAGAAAAAAAAGCATCAGGTGGTGGCGAGCAAGGACCAGGAAGGACGCGTTATCGACAGGGACAGATCCATGGACTCCCTAAAACGCACGCTTGAAGAAGGCAAACAGCAGACAAAACTCATTGTTATTACCAAAGCTCCGGCGGTAACGAGAAAGATGCTCCTTCAGATCCCGGATCCGGAGGTCATCGGCAGCTATACCACCTATTACGGTAACCATGACAGCCCGAACCGCATACACAATATTTATCTTGTCGCGTCCTTTATCGACAATACATATATTCCTTCTGGAGAGGTGTTCTCGCTGTTAAAGCCTGTTGGAGAGTTCACCGGTGAGAGAGGGTTTAAAGAAGCATACGTCATCATAGGGGACGAGCTTGTTCCCGAGTACGGAGGCGGAACATGTCAGATCGCGACCACTTTGTACAACACGGTGATGATGGCGGATATTGAGGTTCTCCGCAGGGCCAATCACGGGATGTACTTTGCCATTTATCCGCTCGGACGCGACGCAGCTGTCTATCCGCCTTATACGGACTTCAGGTTCAGGAACGATACGGGATATCCCGTGGTCATACAGGCGGTTCCTTTCAGGCGCGGATTGACGATAAAGATCATCGGGCAAAGAACCGGGAAAACGGTAACGTTCACTTATCCTAAAAGGACCGTGGTGCCGACAAGGATAACCACGTTTGAGGTCGGATCTGACACACCGGTCACAAAAACTATAATGGGTCCGGGTTTCAGGACCGAGGTGGTACGCACGGTCAAGCTTAACGGCAAGATAATTAAAAAGGAAAAGATAAAGAGCTACTACAAGATGCACGGCGACAACGAGAACGTAAAGATCCGAAGAAAAGAACCGAGATAACAGGTCAAAAGTCAAAAGGCAAAAAATCAAAGGTTCAAGTCAAAAGTGATAAAAATTGCCGATCCTCCGGAACTTAACACATGTAACTTTTACTTTTGCCTTTTGACCTTTGCCTTTTGACTTAGGTATAATCTATCCATGAAAGATGCGACGCCAAGAGATGCCATTAGTTCTCTTCCCGAATATATCCCGGGCAGGCAAGCTGATGAGGTGATCAAGGAGTTCGGACTGAAAGAGGTCATAAAGCTCGCTTCAAACGAGAATCCCTTCGGTCCGTCGCCTAAAGCCGTAAAGGCAGCCGAGGCCTCCCTTGCAAGTTCGAACATATATCCCGACCAGAACCACATACTTCTGAAAGAAGGACTGGCCAAGGCATGGGGCCTTGAAAAAGAGAACTTCATAATTGGGAACGGCTCGGACGAGATAATGCTGCTTGCCTCGGCCGTTTATATGGGGGCCGGACAGGAAGCAGTAATTTCAAGGAACACTTTCAGCGTTTATGACTTCTCGGTAAAGTTAATGGACGGCACAGTCAAATATGTGGACCTCAAAGGCTCAAAGTACGATGCTGATGCGATCATAGGCGCTGTTTCAAAAGATACAAAGCTTGTGTTCATATGCAACCCGAACAATCCTACCGGGACATATCTTACTCGCAAAGAAATGGATAGACTGATGTCTGAAGTGCCCGCTTCCGCTGTGGTCGTAATAGATGAGGCATACGGAGATTTCGCTGATTCGGAGGACTTTCCGAAAGGGATCGACTATGTAAGGAACGGGCTCCTTAACGTGCTTGTTCTCAGGACTTTCTCTAAGATCTACGGGATCGCGGGGCTTAGGGTGGGGTACGGGGTCGCGTCAAAACAGGTCATCAAGAACCTGTCCACGGCAAAGCTGCCGTTCAACGTGAACAGGACCGGGCAGGCCGCGGCCTTGGCTGCTCTGGAAGATAAGGATTTCTTCACCAAGAGCTACATGAACAATATCGAGCAGAAAGAGAAGCTGTATTCCGGGCTGTCGGAAATGGGTCTGGACTTTAAAAAAAGCCAGGCCAATTTTATATATATTGACCTTAAAAGGGATGCGGATGAGATCTTCATAGGTCTTATGAAGAAAGGTGTCATTGTCCGGCCTCTTGCTTCTTTCGGGCTTAAGAACGGGATAAGGGTCTCGGTGGGTACTCCTTACCAGAATGAAAGATTCCTCGCAGCTTTGAAAGAAGTCCTGTCCTGATGAACAAAACCCCTTTTTTTGACCTGCACTCAAAGGCAGGTGCAAGGATGGTCGAGTTCGCGTCATGGCAGCTGCCTGTCCAGTATTCCGGCATAAAAGAAGAACACAATGCCGTAAGGCAAAGCGCAGGGCTCTTTGATATCGGTCATATGGGGCAGATCGAGACCGACAATGAAGAGGCCGTTCAAAGTCTTACCACCAACGATATCTCAAATATCCCCGAAGGCAAAGCCCAATACACTTTCATGTGCGAAGACGACGGGGGCATCGTGGACGACCTCATTATCTACAGGATGAACGGCCGGCTTATGATAGTGTCCAACGGCGCGAATTCCTTAAATGTCTACGAGCGCGTGCGCGAAGCCGCACCTGACGCCAGACTGTTTTACGGCGAAAGGACCGCGGTCGCTCTGCAGGGTCCGGACGCGCAGAAAGTACTTTCAAGGATCACTGACCATGACCTTGGCCTGCTCAAGTTCAGGAACATTGCGGAGATAAAGGTATCGGGCAAGACATGTCTTGTTTCAAGGTCCGGATACAGCGGCGAGGACGGGTTCGAGCTGTTCCTCAAGGAGGAGCACGGACCTATGGTCTGGACGGCTCTTCTGGAGAACGGAGCCGTAGCCTGCGGGCTTGGGGCCAGGGATACGCTCAGGATAGAGGCGGGGCTGCCGCTTTACGGACATGAACTTACGCTTGATACTACACCTGTCGAAGCAGGGTTCGCCAGGTTCGTAGCTCCAGGGAAGGGAAGCTTCAAAGGCTCTGCGGCCTTGTCCGCGCAGATCTCCGGAGGGATAACAAAGAAGCTTTTCGGGTTCAAAGTAGACGGTAAAGGCATTCCAAGGCAAGGATACCAGCTAAAGGAAGGCAGCAGGCAATGCGGCTATGTTACAAGCGGGACACTGTCACCTACGCTGGGGATCCCGATCGGCCTAGGATACAAGACCTTTTCCGCAAAAACGGAGGCCGGGACAGAAGTAACGGCTGACGGGATGACCGTTGATATCAGGGGGACCGAATACCCGCTTGTCCGGTCGGGATTGCCGTTTTATAAGCGGAAAAAATTGTGATAAAATCATAGCAAGGCGAAAAACATGGAAACACCGACCTCACTTAAATTCACAAAAGACCACGAATGGGTATCTCCGGACGGCAAGGTGGGAGTAAGCGATTACGCGCAGCATGAGCTGGGCGATGTAGTGTTCGTTGAGCTTCCGAAGGCAGGCCGCGAGGTAAAAAAGGGTCAGGAAATATGCGTTCTTGAAAGCGTTAAGGCAGTATCCAATGTATACAGCCCTGTTTCCGGAAAGATAGAAGAGATAAATTCAAAGCTTTCAGACGCTCCTGAGCTGGTGAACAAAGCCCCTTATTCTGAAGGTTGGATAGCCAGGATAGCACCTTCGGACAAGAGCGAACTTACCGGGCTCATGGGTCCGGATGACTACAAGAAGTATATCGATGGACTACATTCCACACACTGAAGCCGATATCAAGCAACTGTTCACTACCGTTGGCATAAAAGACATAGCCGAGCTCTTCAGGGACATACCAAAGGACAAAGTGGCCTCCCCGATGACCGTTGTCCCGGGCCCCGAGGACGAGCTGTCTCTTGTTAGAGAGCTGACGGAAAGAGCATCGAAAAATACCGCGCCAAGGACGACATTCATGGGCGGCGGAGCTTATGACCATTTCATCCCGTCAGTAGTGAATGCCATACTGTCCAGATCGGAATTCTATACTGCCTACACGCCGTACCAGCCTGAAATAAGCCAGGGTATGCTCAGGGCTATCTACGAGTATCAGAGCATGGTCTGCGCCCTGACAGGCATGGACGTATCAAACGCTTCAGTATATGACGGAGCAAGCGCGATCGCCGAAGCGTCATATATGGCGGTGAACTTCACCCGAAGGAAAAAGGTCCTCGTTCCGGCAAGCGTTAACCCGCATTACAGGCAGGTCCTTAAGACGTATTCCTCCGATGTATATCAGGTCGTTGAGGCGCCGATGAAGAACGGCCTTGCCGATACCGAATGGATCATCAAAAATATCGACGAAGCTACCGCGGCAGTGATAGTCCAGCAGCCCAATTTTCTAGGGTGCCTTGAGGACGTGAATGCCATCTCGGCTGCTGCAAAAGGGAAGGGCTCGCTGCTCATTGCCAGCGTCTATCCGATCTCGCTCGGTGTGCTAAAGTCTCCTGCTGAATACGGTGCGTCCATAGTTACCGGAGAGGGCCAGTGCCTTGGCAATCCGCTCAACTATGGTGGTCCTTATCTGGGGATATTTTCTGCGAAAAAAGAGCTGGCAAGATATATGCCGGGCAGGATAGTAGGAAAGACCGTGGACAAGAACGGTAAAGAAGGCTATGTGCTCACTTTGCAGACCAGGGAGCAGCACATCAAAAGGGAAAAGGCCACATCGAATATCTGCAGCAACCAGGCGCTATGCGCTCTGGCGGCGGCGGTATATATGAGCTCCGTGGGCAGGAACGGATTTAAAAGGATATCTGAGACCTGTCATGAAAGGGCGCAGTACGCGAAACAGCTGATCAGCCGGCAAAAAGGGCTGGAAGTGATGTTCAACTCGCCTACGTACAATGAATTCGCGGTCAAGCTCCAATCAGATCATAAGAAAGCGTATGAGACGCTTAAAAAGAAAGGGATCAGAGGCGGGATAGACCTGGGTAAATACTATCCGGAACTTGAAGGAGCAATGCTGCTTGCCTTCACCGAAAAGAACACCGAAGAGGATATTGATCTTTTGGTCCGGACCCTTTCAGACCATTGACAAGAATTGATGATTGACCGCGCCCCTTAGTTTGAGTAGAATTTACTTAAGGAGAATCAATAATGTACAGGGACAGGATATCAGGTTTCGGGCTTTCAAGGGTTCCATCGATCGACCTTTCGATCTTAGTGGCAATGTTCGCCCTTATGGTAATGGCATGGGGTGTTTCAAAACTAGACAGAGTGTTCGTGGCATCAGCCCCCGAGACCCCTGTTTTTGCCGTGGCCGCAGAAATAACGGTATCCCCCGTCATCGAGCCTAAAGCCAGCAAAGATGCAATGAAGGTGGGCAAGTTCATGAGCCTTGCGAAAAGCCAGGCGGCAACGGCCGTAAAGGAGATGTCGAACGCTGATATCTCAAAAAAGATCGTCATTGAATCCGGTTCTGCACCGGCCGCGAAACTTTACGCGCCAAAGGTCCTATACAAGACCATGCCGGATTACCCGGTAAAAGCCATCGAAGCCTCCTATACAGGGACCGCTATAGTACAGGTATATATCCTTAAGAACGGAAGAGTGGGAGAAGCATCGGTGATCGGCACTTCCGGTCATGAGATGCTTGATAAAAGCGCGGTAGCAGCCGTATCACAGTGGGTATTTGAGCCGGCTCTCATGGGCAAGGAACCGACCGAGGCCTATTTCAAGGTCCCGGTGAAATTCCAGCTTAATTCCTGATAGCTTGCTGAGAACCGACGACTTCAACTACGACCTCCCTGAGGAGCTCATAGCCTCTCATCCTTCGGATAAGCGCGAGAATTCAAGGCTACTCATCCTTCACAAAGACTCCGGAGAGCTCGAACACCGCCATTTCTACGACATCATTGAATATTTACTGCCGGGCGACCTGCTCGTGTTGAACGATACAAAGGTGTTGCCGGCGAGGTTGACGGGAAAGAAGAAGGGAATAGGGGACGGGGTACGGGGGACAGGGGGAAAGGCGGAGCTTTTACTTTTAAAAGAAAGAGAAAAGAACCTGTGGGAGTGCATGGTGAATCCTTCAGGCAGACTGAAACCTGGCGCGAGGGTCGACCTTGGTAAATGCGAGGCGGAGATAGTTGAATGGATAGAGGGGCCTTTAAAAACAGTAAGGTTCATTTCAGAACGTGACATAAAGGATATTGCGCATGAGATAGGACGGCTTCCTCTGCCTCCGTATATTTCAAAACAATTAAGCGAGAAGGAACGCACCGACCCGGAGCTGCTATCCCGTTATCAAACTGTATATGCGTCAAAAGAAGGCGCCAGTGCGGCGCCGACGGCAGGGCTTCACTTCACACCGGATCTTTTAACAAAAGCAAAAGAAAAAGGCATCGAGATCGCACATGTGACCCTGCACACAGGTGTGGGGACGTTCAAGCCGGTGACGGCAGAGTTCGTTGAGCAGCATAAGATGTTCAAGGAGCAGTATGAGATCAGCGGGGATGCGGCGGAGAAGATCAATAGAATCAAATCCGTAGTGGCGCCGCAATGCGACGCCCGTACGCAAAATGCCCCCGATCGCCGCATCATCGCGGTGGGAACGACGACGGTAAGGACACTGGAGGATTGTTTCAAAAAGCACGGAAAGATAGTTGCATGCAGGGAAGAAGCGGATATATTTATCTACCCGCCGTACAAGTTCAATGTCGTTGATGCGATGATAACGAATTTTCATTTTCCAAAGTCAACACTTCTGATGATGGTCAGTGCTTTTGCCGGTAAAGAAAATATCTTTAAGGCGTACAAAGAGGCAGTCAAGCAAAGCTACCGCTTCTACAGCTTCGGCGACGCGATGATGATAGTTTAAAAAGTCGACAAAGAAGGCCCATGAGGACCCGTGAAGTTAGGCGTCACGACCGCTATTTAGCTTCGAAATACTTCAGGGTGCCCTCGTTCTTCAACGCCCTAAAGATCGTCACTATCTCTTCCGCCAGCCTGATCTCAAGCCCAATCTGGTCCTCTTGAGACATATTGACCCATTCTTCAGTGTGAGAGAGCACGTTAATGGCGGCTTCATTACGTTTTACGGACCCAAGCTCTCTATATCCCATATTGAGCAGCATGGCATGGTAAGGAGTATCTTCTAGCATTTTAAGATAAATATCCGTCCCTCGGTAGGTGAACTTAGATATGTTTGCCTGATCAAGGAGCAAGCCCAGCATCCTTGGGGTCAGCCCGTCACCGTAATTCAGAGAAAAAAGCATGTCATATTTGCCGTTACGGATCTCTTCAAGAGCCAATGAGATCTCCCTTATGCTCATCGAATTCGAGTGAGGCGGCATATGTTCAAGTATGTAAGGGCTGACATTAAAAAGCTCAAGCCTGTCATCAAGGTACTGGAAAAGATAATGCGGGCTCTGACTTAAGTATCTTTCGTCGAAATTTAAAAATTCCTGAGAAGGAGGAACGAACATATTTACCTCGACAGTATATGCCTTGTCCATCAGCCTTCTCGTCGCCTCCCAGTATTCCTGAAAACCGCCAAATTTTCTCATGTCCAGCGAGACAGATGAGACCCTTTCGAAAAATATACCGCTATGCATGTTATCCAAGTGCAGGAGCATAGGGCCTTTTACATATTCGTGCAAGTGCTGTTCTATCTCTTCATGTTCCACATGATGGTCACGGATAAGATGAGAGATCATGCCTGACGAGAACTCGACTCCAAACACACCCTTGGTCTCTTCGGCGGCAATGGCCAGGGAACGGGTTATCGAGGGGCCGTGCAGGGCGGCGCCTTCCCTTTCTCTCATGGGGAACATCGGCCCGACCTTAAAGAACGGGACCCCGAAACCGCGGCCCCTTGCAATGTTCAAAGCATCAACGGTCCTAACGGAAGTCATTATAAAAAGCTCCTTGCTGTTTTTGTGCGCCAAAAAGGACGACACATCTATATCGGGTGTAAATCCAGGATATTTCACGTAAAATCCGGTGTATCAAGCGTAGTATAATTAGCCTTGTGTTCAAATTCGAGATCCTCGCGAAAAAAAAGAACTCACGGGCAAGAGCGGGCAGGATACATACTTCCCACGGCGTAATAGAAACGCCCAATTTCATGCCCGTGGGGACCCAGGGAGCAGCAAAGGGTCTTACACACGACCAGCTGAAAGAATGCGGCTCTCAGATACTTCTTTCCAACACATATCATCTCTATATCCGTCCCGGAATTGAGGTTATCAGGCAGGCCGGAGGGCTCCATAAGTTCATAAGCTGGGACAAGCCGATACTCACCGACAGCGGAGGGTTCCAGGTCTTCAGTCTTTCGGATATCCGCAAGGTTAGCGAGGAAGGGGTCGAGTTCACCTCACACAAGGACGGCTCAAAGCACATGTTCACTCCTGAGAATGTTGTGGAGATGCAGCAGGCATTCGGTTCCGATATGTTCATGCCGCTGGATGTCTGCGTAGAATATCCGTGTTCAGAAAAAGATGCAAAGGAAGCAGTTGAAAGAACTACGAGGTGGGCGCAAAGAAGTTTGAAAGTCAGACAGTTGGAAAGTTCGACGTTATTCGGGATCGTGCAGGGGAGTACGTTCCCGGAGCTTAGGATGCAAAGCGCGAAAGAAATAAGAGAGCTGGGTTTCCCAGGCTATGGCATAGGCGGGCTGTCTGTTAACGAGCCGGCCAAAAAGATGTACGAGATGCTTGATGTTCAGATGCCGCTCCTTCCGGAGGATTCGCCAAAACATCTTTTGGGTGTCGGATTTCCCGAGAATATCAGAGAAGCCGTTGAAAGGGGAATAGACCTTTTTGACTGCACCATCCCTACACGTGTCGCCAGGCACGGCACGCTGCTTACCTCAGCAGGGAGGGTCTCGATCAAGAACGCGCAGTACGAGAAGGACTTCTCTCCGATCGATGCCTCCTGCGACTGTTACGCATGCAGGAATTACACCAAGGCCTATGTACGGCATCTGTTCATGGCAAAAGAGATACTGGCAATTACTCTTATGACGATACATAACATCCGCCATTTCATGAAGCTGATGGAAAGCATAAGGCATGAGATTCACGGCTGATCTGCATATACATTCAAAATACAGCCGCGCCACGTCAAAGGACATGGACCTTGAGCACATCAGCGAATGGGCGGGATACAAAGGCATCGACCTTGTCGGCACGGGCGACTTTACTCATCCGTTCTGGTACGCGGAGCTGAAAAAGAAGCTCAAGGATGAAGGCAACGGGCTGTTCTCGTTCGGCAAGACCAGATTCATGCTGACGACCGAAGTATGCAATATCTTCCACAAGGACGAGAAGCTCAGAAAAGTGCACACTATGATATTTGCCCCTTCGTTCGAGGCCGTTGACAGGATAAACAAGGAGCTTACCAGACTTGCGGACCTAATGTCCGACGGGCGCCCCGTCTTCACCATCAGCTCAAAGAAGCTGGCGGAGATAGTGCTTTCTGCCTCAAGGGAATGCATGATAGTGCCTGCACATATCTGGACCCCCTGGTTCTCGATGTTCGGCTCAAATTCCGGTTTTGACAGCATCCCTGAATGTTTCGAAGAATACTCCAGGAACATCTTTGCGGCAGAGACCGGCCTTTCATCGGACCCGTCAATGAACTGGAGGGTAAGCAAGCTGGACCGTATCTGCCTGATATCAAATTCCGACGCGCATTCCCCGGCCAAGATCGGCAGGGAAGCGAACATTTTCAATACGGATATGAGCTATTCGGCTATATACGAAGCGTTAAGGAAAAAGGACGGAACAAAGCTCGTGTCGACAATAGAGTTCTATCCTGAAGAAGGGAAGTACCATCATGACGGCCACAGCGGCTGCAATGTCATGATGTCCCCGGAAGAAACAAAAAAGAAAAAAGGTAAATGTCCCGTATGCAAAAAACAGCTGACGATAGGAGTGCTCAACCGCATCGACCAGCTTGCAGACAGGCCGGACGGATATACGCCGGAGAACGCCATCCCGTTCAGGAGCCTTATCCCATTAACGGAGATCATTTCGGAAGTGATCGAAAAGGGCATAGACACCATGGCCGTGAAGAACGAGTACACAAGGCTTGTCTCCACTTTCGGGAACGAGATGAAGATACTCAATGAAATACCTTTGAAAGACCTTAAAGCCTATTCGTCATCAGAGGTAGCAGAGGCCGTAGGAAGGGTAAGGGATGGCAGGATAAAGATCATACCCGGTTATGACGGACAGTACGGAACGGTGAAAGTGTTCGAGGAGCCGGTGAAGAAAAGGGTGCCTGTACAGGCAGGATTATTCTAGAACCTGCCGAGAAGTCTGTCTATCTTGTGATAGATCTTTTTGTGGTAAGGGTCGATAGTGTATATATGTCTAGCCGTTTCAAGCGCGTCCCACCACGAGCCATTATCTCTGGACCTTATGAACTCAGCGTATTTTTTATCGGTGAGATGACGTCTTACCTGTCTAAAAAGCGCCATGCCTGCATCACTATTCATGTCTAGACCTGCGCCCATTCGCTTTTCATACGGGAAGATCGAGTGATAGTCTGAACCGCCGTCAATGCTCAGGTTCAGCTCTTCGGCGAGCATAGTATACCTGTATTCCTGGAACGTGGAGTGCGCGCTGTGCCTGGCCTCTATCCCGTTAAGCAGCCCACGGCTTGCCAGAGAACGGATCTGGCCTTCAACCTCTCTCCAACCGTTAACAGATGGGTCGCTTTTCGCGGGATGGGCGAAAACTATCCATGACCCCAGTTCGTGCAGCCTTTCAAGAAAGCCGTTCATCCTGTGATCACTGGTCTCGATTATATCAAGCGAGGGGACGAGCACGCTCCGTAAAAAACGCCGGAAGACTTCGCTTGTCTCGCGCCATGACGTACCCTTATCGATTATCCCTATCTTCCTGTTCGACAATGCCTCGGGCAACCCCATGCCTTTTGATGCCAATTTGAAGATCTCCGCCATTTTCCATATCTTCATTTCCCTGAAATCCCTTATAGTACTGCCTATCGTATCGCGTATCCAGACACGGGATTTCCCGTCTTTAAGCAGGTCCCAGAATACTCTTTCCATGCTTTGATCGGCCAATAAAAGGGCCTTTTCAATAGGGAACCAGCTTAATGCTGCCATCTCCTGGACTGCTATACCGCAGCGGTTCGCTATCATATCATCAAAAACAGCATAATTACCCTTTAAAAACGGGTCAAAATAGACCTTTATGTGTGCGGGCTTTTTGTTGATGAACATAGACAGCTCGATCCCTCCGAAAGTATAGTCTATTCCCATGTCCATGGCTGCACTTATATCGTGAAGGATATCCCCGTATTTGTTATGGTCTGTTATTACAAGGGTGCCGACATTGCTCTCGTTTGCGATCTTGAATATCTGCATAGGAGTGAAAGCTCCGTCAGACAGGTTGCTGTGAATGTGCGGGTCGCAAAGCCGGCCTGTTTGTAATGAAAGTCTTGCATTCGCCCATGGTATTATCTCGCTCACGATCGCGGGCTTTATATATGACATGTCCCTTGAAGTGAACGTCCGGTTCTGTATGCACCTGTTCAATGTTTTTAAGCTGTTAGGTACGCGGTATGAGCTCATTTTTCCCTTGCACCAATATCGACCGGTAATAACGATAATTTCACGGACTTGCTATAATTAAGAGGTCTTTTATCTACCGGTGCGTTGGGGGATCGTCTAATGGCCCGCCCGCAACGCTTCGCGTAGCGATGCGGGCGCGGTAGGACATAATGAGGAACATGTATTTTACTTACGTTTTAAAGAGCTTGAAAGACAATAAACTATATGTTGGGTATACTGAAGATGTTGAGGCGAGAGTTGAAAGACATAACAATGGGTTGGTCGAGGCGACAAAAAGAAGAGTTCCATTAGAGTTGATCTACTATGAAGCTTGTAATAATAGGCAGGACGCAATAAATCGAGAAAAGCAATTAAAGACCGGGTTTGGTAGGGCGTACTTACATAGGAGAATTACTGATCAATAATTATTGAATTGTTTGACTCGTTTGTCATTTGGATTTTGTAATTTGTAATTTCAACGAGCGAAGCGAGTTGCATTGGGGGATCGTCTAATGGTAGGACACCGCCCTTTGGAGGCGAGAATCGGGGTTCGAGTCCCTGTCCCCCAGATAGATAGCAGGGATTAGATAATAGAGAGTAGATAGTAGAGAGATTATAATTAACGCAGCAACTAATATCTACTTTCTACTATCAACTATCTATTATCTTTCCTGTCCGGAACTGCTGCCTAGGGCAGCATGGAGGCCGAGTCCCTGTCCCCCAGAAAAAAGATCTTAGCCAAGCTCCTTGACGATAAGCTCAAGCGGCACTTTCTTAGGGGAGTGCCCTTCTTTTTCCGGGTGACCTACGGGGATGATCGCCATGAACTCGCCCTTGGGTTCTCCCAGGAATTCCATGACCTCGTTCTTGATGAGGAACATAATTCCCAGCCAGACGGAAGCAAGCCCGAGGGAGGTTGCGGCCAGAAGCAGATTTTCAACTGCTGCGGAGGAGCTCTGTATCTCCATGGTCCTGAAAAAATCCTGGGACAGCTTCTCGTCTATCTGGAACATCTCGCTGCCGTGCTTAATAAGCTCTCCCGTGTTCATGATGGCGATAACGACCGGAGCGCTGGTTATGCTTCGGGATGCCATTCGTAGCAGTGCTGAGGAAGCCCTCGGAAAACTGCCTGCGTGGGACTGAATAAGATCAGCCAGCTCTTTTTTCTTTTCGCCTTTAACGATAACGAACCGCCAGGACTGCTGATTATGTGCGGAAGGGGCCTTGTTGGCCGCGTCAAGAATGGCATGGAGCTGCTCGTCTGTCACCGGTTCGTCGGAGAACATCCTTGTGCTATGGCGCTGGTCTATGGTGTTCAGTGTGTCATTATTGATCGTCATCAGCTTATAAGGTCTTTCCGCTCTTTTGCGGTGGAAGTGAAAGCCTGCCGTATCTTCTTTTCTTCATCCTTTGAGAGTGTTATCTTGCGTCTTTTCATGACGGCCTTGGCGGTCTCCACGGCCTTTTCGACATTGTGTTCCACGAAACTGTCTCCGCCTCCCCAGGCAAAAGAGGGGATGAACTTAGGCTGGAAGCCGCTCCCGTAAACATTTGAGCAGGCCCCGACCACCGTTCCCGTGTTGAACATGGTGTTGATCCCGACCTTTGTATGGTCCCCGATGAAAGTCCCGAGAAAAGTCTTTCCGCTGTCAACGAGCTTGCCGTTGACATACAGTTTTACGGGTTTGTAATTGTTCTTAAGGTCGGAATTGTTCGTGTTCGCTCCCAGGTTGATCCACTGGCCTATGTATGAATGGCCGATGAAACCTTCATGCTGTTTGTTGGAGTATCCAGAAAAGACCGTTTCTTCAAGCTCTCCGCCGACCTTGCACATAGGGCCTATGCTAACCCCCTGGTACAATTTTGATCCTGCCTTTACGATCGAGCCCTTGCCTATGTACACGGGCCCCATGATGGTAGAGTTTGGCAGGACCTTTGCTCCTTCATCAATGACTACCGGACCGGTCTCGGCGTCGATCACGACAGAGGGTTTAATGACCGCATCTTTCGCGATGAAGATATCCTTTTTGTTAAGGCAGAAAACACCGGGCATTGACCCTGTGAAAGGTTTGAGACCTAACGCTCTTATGTCATATTGGATCTCGCGGCAATTCGAATATACTAGGTCCCAAAGATCGTCAACCATGTTAGCAGATACTTTCCTGACGGGGAGATCGAACTCTTTTAAAGAAGAAGAGGTTAGGTCTGCCTGCGCCGCCATTATCCTGGCCTTTGTCTTTGAAACGGCCGCGGCAACGACAGCATCACCCTGTACGAACGCGCATTCGCAGGCCGTGGAAGAGATCGCTTTAAAAAGGTCGTCGTCAATTATCACCCTGCTGTTAAGAAGATAGGTATAGGGGGAGCGGAGACCGGCGAAACGGACAGAGGCTTTTTCCTCCAGAGTGAGCATGCCGCAGCGCAGTTCCTGCGATTTTTTCAGAATGGTGAGAGGCCGCAGGTTGCTTTCCCTGTTATCGCTGAAGAACTTATATTCCGCCATATCAGGATATCCTGTAATCCGGGCTTTCGAAAGAATACTTAAAGTTCATGTGAGTATCATACCTGTCTTCGAGTATAGCCACAACATCCTCGATGAAGACTATCTCTTCATTGGTCGGGATGACAAGCACTTTTATCCTGGAATCATCGGAGGAGATGACCGATTCTTTGCTCCTGGTCCTGGCCGCTTTGTTCTTTTCGTGGTCCAGCTTGATCCCGATGTTCTCAAGACCGGAAAGAAGCCTTTCCCTCAGACCGCAGTCCATTTCTCCGGCTCCTGCCGTAAGCACGACGGCGTCAACGTTGCCAAGCGCGGCAGTATAGGAACCGATATACTTCTTAAGCCGGTAAGCTTCCATCTCGATGGCCATCTTGCATCTTGTATCTCCTGAGGCAGCGGCCTTTTCGATATCGCGTCTGTCGGCGTACTTGCCGGTTATGCCGAGAAGCCCGCTCTTGTTGTTAAGTATCTTGTCAAGCTCTTTCGCGTAGAAGCCTTCTTTCTCGATCATGAAGATGATTATCGCAGGGTCGAGGTCGCCGCTTCTGGTCCCCATTATCGCGCCGGCAAGAGGTGTCAGGCCCATAGTTGTATCGACGCACTGTCCGTTCTTGATCGCGGCGCAGGAGACACCGTTGCCGATATGCATGGTGATGATGTTCGTGTCCTTTGGTTCTTTTCCGAGAAGGACGGAGGCCCTTTTTGACACATAAAGGTGGGATGAACCGTGGAAACCGTATTTCCTTACACCATACATCTCATACCATTCGTAAGGGACTGCGTACAAATATGATTCCGGCGCCATGGTCTGGTGGAACGCCGTATCAAAGACGGCAATGTTTGGGACCCCGGGAAGTATCGTCTGGCTGGCTTCTATTCCCTGGACATTTGCTGGTATGTGCAGAGGGCCCAGGTCCTTAAGGTCCTTAATGGCTTGAAGGACTTCAGGAGTGATAAGCATTGACCTGTTGAACTTTGAGCCTCCGTGAAGGACCCTGTGGCCTACCGCAGAGATCTCCTTAAGATCGCCGAGCACCCCGATGTTCTTGTCGATGAGCGAATCGATTATGCAGGAAAGGGCCGTTGAGTGGTCGGGAAAGGAGCCGTCCACCGAGACCTTGGCCTTGCCGCTTGCCTCGTGAGTGAGCTGCCCTGTCTGCTGTCCGATACGGTCGACATTGCCTTTGCAAAGGACCGCTTTTTCTGCCCAGTCATAGAGCTGATATTTGACGGAAGAACTTCCGCAGTTGAGAGCTAGGATTTTCATGAACGTACCTGTCCATGATATAATATCCCAGGGCAAAAATCAAACATGACTCTAAGATCCAAGCACCTTCTGGGCCTCAAAGAGCTAACCGCTGCCGAGATCAATTTGATACTTGATACAGCCGAATCAATGAAGGAGGTCCTGTCGCGTCCGATCAGGAGCGTACCGGCGCTCCAGGGCAAGATGATAACCACGCTTTTCTATGAGCCCAGCACGCGCACAAGGAGCTCGTTCGAGACGGCAGCAAAGATGCTGTCCGCCTCTACCAACAGCGTCACCACCCAGGCCTCATCCATAGTCAAAGGAGAGACGCTGATAGACACCGTAAAGAACCTGGAAGCGATAGGGGTGAACGCCATTATCATCAGACATAACATGGCCGGCGCGCCTCATCTCATAGCCAAGAACATAAAGGGGTCGGTGATAAACGCCGGGGACGGGTATAACGAGCATCCTACACAGGCACTGCTTGACATGTTCACTATGAGAGAAAAAAAGGGGTCACTAAAAGGTAAGAAGGTGGTCATAGTAGGGGACATTCTACACAGCAGAGTGGCCAGGTCCAATACCTGGGGACTGCTTAAACTGGGCGCATCGGTGACCCTTGCGGGCCCGCCGACGCTGATGCCCAAAGGCATTGAGGACACAGGGGTGAAGGTCTCATACGACCTTGATGAAGCGGTCAAGGATGCCGACTTCATAAACGTCCTTAGGATACAGCTTGAGAGGCAGCAAAAGGGTCTTTTCCCCTCGATACTCGAGTATCACAAGCTCTTCGGCATAACCGAAGAAAGACTTAAGCTGGCGAAAAAAGACGTGACGGTAATGCATCCCGGTCCCATAAACAGAGGGGTTGAGATATCAAGCGAGGTCGCGGATGGGCCGAGGAACGTCATTCTTGACCAGGTGACTAACGGGGTCGCCGTAAGGATGGCGGTATTGTTCCTTCTGCTTAAACAAACCTAGACGGGAATACCAGCAAGAACACTGCCCAGATGAACAGCGACAGCCAGATGGAACGGTCCTTTATCATAGCTTTTTCGATCGATACTTCGCTCGTGGCATTGCTGAGAACCACTACTTTGTAAACTATATACATCACAAGTGGCAGGGTCAGCCAGAGGAGCGGGTTCGCTCCGGGCATAAGAACGCAGATGAAAATATAAAGCATTATCGCGACGGAAGCGTTCACCGACACTAGCTGTTCAAGGGTCTTTTTGTCATATCTTGAAAGGACCAGACCGGTCATTGATCTCCTGTAAGAAAGGAAAGACCTTTTCTTGTCGGCAAAATTGACAAGGGTGGCAAAAGACAAAGTGAACACCAGGAGCCATGACGGCAAGGCAAGGCCAAGTGCTACAGCGCCGGCGATCACGGTAAGGGAAGTTTCCACGGCGACCGTCATCGCGTCAACTATGGGGATGTCCTTCAGAAGAAGGTAATAGCACATCTCGACGAAAAAATAGCCCATTGTAGCCGCTCCGAAGGCCGGTCCGATAAAAAAGGCGGAAACAAAACAGGCCACAAGGATAGAGCCCACCGCGAACTCCGCTTTGTTTATACTGAGCTCACCGGTTGTTATGGGGGATTCTTTTTTTCCGGAATTCTTCTTGTCCGACTCATAGTCGGCTATGTCGTCGATTATGCATATCGTTCCGGTAAGCAGGGCGAATATGAAGAAAGCGACCACCAGCTTGAGCCAGAGGATGGGATTTCCGGACCCTCCGGCGAACAACACCGGCGCGAATATCATCAGAGCGCGCATCATGCGCTGAGGCTTCATGCTAAGGAACACCAGTTCAAGTATTTTCATTATTTTTTCCTCTCAATATAGCCTTCGATGACCACATCGGAGCCTAATTTCCTGACGGACACATCCTTTATGTTAACAGCATTTTTCATCAAGTCAATTCCGGTGCCTTCCACTGCGGTTTTCGCGTCCTTGCCGCCTACGATCTTCGGTGCGATGACAAAGAACACCTTGTCCACAAGGCCTTTTTCTATCGCGCTTCCGGAAATTTCCCCTCCTCCTTCAATGAGCACGCTGGTAATGCCCATCTTGCCAAGGGCTTTTAACAGCGCCTTAAGGTCCACCCTGCCGTTGTGCCCCGGTACCCTGATAACAGAAGCGCCTGCTTTTTCGAGCTTAGAAACGGCCGAAGGCCTTGCTTTAGAGGTGACGGCGATGATCGTCCTTGCAGACCTGTCCTTTATAACTTTTGCTCCGACCGGGGTCTTGGCCGATGAGTCCGCGATAACACGCAAAGGCTCTCTGGATGCCGCCCCGTGAGATGTGAGCAAAGGGTCGTCCGCAAGGACGGTCCCGACGCCGACAAGAACTGCGTCGAAAGTGCCTCTTTTCTTGTATGAGTATTTTCTGGCCTGTTCCCCGGATATCCAGAAACTGCTGCCCGTCCTTGTAGCTATTTTCCCGTCCAATGTAACGGCCGCTTTAAGGGTAACGAAAGGGTCCTTAGTGGTGATATGTTTTACGAAATGCTCGTTCAGTTTTCTTGCTTCGTCCTCAAGGACGCCGGTGACCACCTCGACCCCAGCTTTTCTCAGCCTGCTGAAGCCTTTTCCGCAGACAAGCGGGTTCGGGTCTTTCATTGCGGCCACAACGCGTTTGATCCCTGCCCTGATGATATTGTCGGCACAAGGAGGATTGTTGCCGAAATGGCAGCACGGCTCAAGATTGACATAAATCGTGGCGCCTTTAGCTTTTTTTCCGGCTTTTTTTATTGCGAACTCCTCCGCGTGTGGGGCGGTAAAACGGTCGTGATATCCTGTGCTGATGACCTTGCCGCCTTTTACGATAACAGCGCCTACTGCAGGGTCGGGCGAGGTAAGTCCGTGCACGGACGAAGCCAGTTTAAGGGCCTTTTTCATGAACTTCTTATCGGCAGCTTGAGAAGGCATTTCAGCTCCTTAAGGAATCGATCGCCTTTTTGTAGTCGCCTGAATAGAATACGTAAGAACCGGCGACCAGAACATTGGCTCCGGCCTTCACGACCTGTTTTGCCGTCTCCGCATTTATGCCGCCGTCGACCTCGATATCAAGACCTAGGCCGTGCGTGTCGGAATACTTCCTGAGCTTTTCGATGTTGGGAAGAACGGACGGGATGAACTTCTGGCCCTCGAACCCCGGAAATACGGTCATCAGAAGCACCATCCTGACCTTTTTCAGAAGGGAAGGGTCCTTAAGGCAATCGCCGTCGGGATTAACGGCAAGCGCCGGGACCTTTCCGGCAGACGCTATAAGTCCGGCCACTTTGGCCGCATCAGGCACGGCTTCGGCATGGAACGAAATGATGTCGCTTCCCGCATCGGCAAAAGCCTTGATATACTTTTCGGGGTCGGAGATCATCAGATGCACATCGAGAGGGAGCTTTGTCATTTTTCTTACTGCTTTTACGATAAGGGGGCCCATTGTTATGTTCGGCACGAAATGTCCGTCCATAACGTCAATGTGTATAAGGTCCGCGCCGGACCTTTCGGCCTCAGCGATCTCCAGGCCGAGCTTTGAAAAGTCGGCAGAAAGTATTGAAGGCGCAATTTTAATCATCGCTTTGGCTCCCTAAAGATATTGTAACCGAGACCCCTGCTCCGGGAGGCACCTTGGCCCCGGGTTCCGGGGTCTGGCCTATGACCATGCCGGAGGCCTCTCCTGTAGCAACCCAGCTTGAACCCGCAAGGTACAGGCCTTCCTTTTCGAGAAGTGCCTTTGCCTCATCGCTCATTCTGCCGGTCAGATCCGGGACGACAGATGGTTTTTCCCTGGCGCTGATTATGATCTTCACGGTACGTCCTGATTTGACCCTTTTCCCGGCTTCAGGCTGCTGGGAAACTACTTCTCCCTGATGCCTGTTCGAAAAAGCTACTCCCGACACCTCAGCGCTCAGTCCGGCGATCGACAGTTCCTTTTCTGCTTCCTCCCTCATCATCCCAAGAACGCTCGGCACGTCTACCTCCGGGGTCACGCCGGAAGCAAAATAGATCACGCCTGAAACTATGGCGGGCATGAACAGAAGGAACAAGATGGAAAGGAAGGTCCAGATGTTGAACGGAAGAAGGTCCCTGCCTATGGCATAGCCAAGGATCAGCAATGTCAGGCCCGCAGCCGCGAAATACAGTACGCTTGCGTCCATTTAGTCTCCAAACATAAAGAAATTGACCAGCGAATAGACTATGCCAGATATTATAGCAATCCAAAGGGCAAACATGATCCATTTCATGATGCCGGACCGTTTTTTGGGCAGCTCCGCTCCGCGTACGGGTTCAGGGACCTCCTGTCTGATTTCCGGCTCTTCGGATATTGAAGGCATTGCGGGCATCTCGAAGACCTCCATCTTCTCGAGGAGAAGCACCTTGCTGTTCAGGCTTTCTTTCAGCTGGTCGGCGGACTTAAAGCGAAGCAGAGGGTCTTTGTTCAGGCATGTCATGATTATGTCGTCCATGTATCTGGGCACTTTGTTGTTCCTGGATGATGGCGGCTTTATCTCGGCGGTCAGCGCGCTTGAAGCTCCGGCTATCCCTGATGCGCCCGCGCTGAACGGCAGTTCTCCCGTGCACATAAGGTACATTACCAGCCCAAGCTGGTAGATATCGGACAGCACGGTCGGGTCCGACCCGAGGATGACCTCAGGGGCGGTATACACGGCGCTGCTGTCAAGAAGAAGTTTTGCTCTTTCTTCAAGCGGGCCGGCGACCATATACTTGATGCAAAAATCGGACAAAGATATGCCCCTTCCTTTTGTCGCGAATATATTGTTCGGGGATATGCCTCCGTGTACTATGCCCTGGCCGTGGGCGTAGCTAAGGATATCGCATACGGCGACAGCGACCTCGGTTACGGTCTCATGGTCAAGGGGAAGCTCCATTTCGGATACGCTTCTCCCGTCGACCATTTCCCTTACAAAGTAATAGCCCTGCCACCCGTAATCACCGTCCATCAATCTCGGTATAGAGGGGTGCTCAAGGCGGGTGAGCGCCGTAGTGTCCTTTTTGATCCTCTTGATAAGAGGGCTGTTGAGGAATTCGCGTTTGTATATCTTTACGATTATCGGCTTGTTCGTGTCCACAAGGACGCCCTTGTAGGTTATATGCGAGGTGGTCTCCGCGATCTTCGCGGCGGTCTTGTATTTGCTTTTTAGGATCCGCTCCATTATCTTAAGAGCCTTTTTTCATTGAACCGACGAACCTCTCGAAAAGATAATCGCTGTCATGCGGACCGGGGGACGCTTCAGGGTGGTATTGCACCGAGAATATCGGCAGGAACTTGTGCGAGAGCCCCTCGCAGGTGCCGTCGTTCAGGTTGAGGTGAGTGATCTCTATGTTCGAGTTCTTGAAAGAATCAGGGTCGACGGCGAAACCGTGGTTCTGGGAAGTTATCTCGACCTTGCCGGTCTTAAGGTTCTTTACCGGGTGGTTCGCCCCCCTGTGCCCGAACTTGAGCTTGAAGGTCTTTCCGCCGAACGCCAGAGAAAGTATCTGGTGTCCCAGGCAGATGCCGAATATCGGCATCTTTCCGGAAAGTTTCTGTACATTATGCACAGCATAGTCCACTGCCTCAGGGTCTCCCGGGCCGTTGCTCAGCATTACCCCGTCAGGCTTCATCTTGACGACCTCTTCAGCCGTAGTGTCGGCGGGGACCACCTTGATATTGCATCCGAACGAATGCAGCTTTCGCAGTATATTGTATTTGACCCCGTAATCGAATACGACTACATTGAACTGGGCCTTTTTGGCAGAGCCGTTCTTTGCCAGAAGGTCTCGGCTGCCTTCATTCCAGTCATATCCTTTGCTGCAGCTGACATCCTTTACCAGGTCGATACCGACTATGGAGGGGGAAGCAAGTACCTTTTTCAGCAATGAACGGATATCCTTGTCTGTCGTGGATATGATCCCGCGCATCGCGCCTTTTGTCCTGATATGGCGGGTCAGGGCCCTGGTGTCGATCTCGGATATTCCTATGACGCCCTGTTTCTTCATGTAGTCGTCAAGAGAGAAGTCGGCGCGCCAGTTGCTGTGAATATTGCTCGTTTCCCTTACAACAAACCCTGAACAGTGTGTCTTGAAAGATTCGACATCGTCCTTGTTGGCCCCGTAATTGCCTATCTCCGGATAGGTCATGGTGATTATCTGGTATTTATAGGACGGATCGGTGAGTATTTCCTGATAACCTGTCATAGAGGTGTTGAAGCAGACCTCCCCGAACGTCTCGCCCTCGGCCCCGAACCCGAGGCCTTCGAAATATGTTCCGTCCTCAAGCATCAATATTGCGTTCATTGAATATATTATAGCAGTTGGCAGATAACAGATGGCGCGTGTAAAAATCCAACAGGAGGGAAAAAGAAGTGAAATCCGCCAAAAACCGGGTCGATATTTGACCGTCACCGACAACAAAGGAGAACTTGCATGAGCGGAACAGGGATGAGGATAGCACCGATGAAGATAAGGGACTTCAGGACGCATACGGTAGACATGTCCAGACAGCAACTTCCTGTCAGTGTCACTTTCAGGAATTTCCATGTTATGGAGGGCCTGAATTATCATGGTCTCATAAGGACGGAACAGACCAATAAAGGTACGATACGCCCTGAATATTTTCTGGACATCGAGGGGCTTAAGAAATTAGCCCAGGCTGAAACCAACTTCAATGTCTTTAAAGAAGAATGTGTGGAGTTCGGCAAAAACGGCATCTGGGATAGTTTTTATCGTCTGGGACTGCCTAAGGGTCTCGAATGTAATGACGTCGCACAGGGGATAGCGGGCCTTCTTTGCCCGGAGGCCAGGGTAGAGAAATACGGGGATCATAAGGAACAAGTCCTTAATGCTGTCGGACTTCTTCAAAAAGGCAGATACGGGGAATATCTCGCGGCGAAGTCAGCCCTGCAGCAAGAAGGGGTCGAGATAGATTTCACCGGAGCGGAATTCCTAAAGACAAGATGGGGGAAATTCTCCGATTTTTCCCTGCATCTGTTAAGGTCCAGCGCGAGGACCATGGCGACCCCTTTCATCGGGACCGCAGGCGCAGGATTGATCGCATCAGCTTTCTTTTTGAACACTAACGCAAAAATATCCGACGATGCAGCGCTAGTACTGACTTTAGTGGGCGGTACATTGGTATTGTTCAGCATTGAAACGATCCGGCTGATAAAATCAGAATACGGCCGTTTTAAGCAATACCAATACAGCACAGAATATGAGTTTGACCCTGGCACAAGACTTCTCCGTATGGGACCAGAAGAGGAATACGGCATCTGAAACCTGAAATCCGCCGGAAGATCTGACGATATATATATGAGGGCAATAAGATGGCGGACACGATAACAAGAGAGTTCCTGACGGCCGAAAAGGTCACCGTGAACGGTAAGGGCTATATCAAAAAGCCCTCCGCGGAGACATTTGAAGATATCCTCAAGAACAAGCCCGGGAGCTTTATAAACATACTTGCCAACAGCCTGTCCACCGGAAAAGCGCCGGGCAAGAGCGTCAGCTACTGGAAGTAGAACAATGAAAGACAGCAAAATGATAATGGTGATCGCCGATATCATGTTCAAGAGATATCTGTCCGACATAAAGATGGTCCGGCCCAAGAGCATAAAGCTCGTTAACATGAGGTTCGAAGAAGGCGAGCTGCCTCAGATAAATGAATTCCTTATGGTCGAGAACGCAGCAAAATGGTGCGAGCTCAAGGCCAGCACTTTCAGGAACTAGCCTCCCCAGCCGAGCTTTTCTTTCAGTACGCCGAAGAAACCGAAATCTTTCACCCTCAATAGTTTTGTGTTGAACGCCGCCCTTGTAATGAAGATGTCGTCCCCGGTCTTCAGCTTAACGACCTGCTGGCCGTCGACGGTCGCTATGGCAAGGACGCCTTCCGGCGCCTTAGAAATATTTATCCTCAACTCCTCTTCCGAGCCGATCACGATGGACCTGTTGCTTATGGACAGGGAGCATATCGCGGTAATGACCATGGCGCAAAGCCTGGGGTCCACTATGGGCCCTCCGGCCGAAAGATTGTGCCCGGTCGAACCGGTCGGGGTGGAGACTATCAGCCCGTCCCCGCTGTAGTTGGTCATGAGCTCCCCGTTCATATAGGTGTCCAGCTTTATGACCCTTGCGATGCCGCTTTTTCCGATAACGATATCGTTGAGCGCGTAAAGGGAACCGATCAGTCTTTTCCCTCTCCTGATGACAATATTGAGCATCATCCGTTCGTCAATCACAAGTTTGCCCGCAGATGCTGCGGCTATCAGGGCTGCGGCCTTCTTTGGGCTTCCTTCCGTTAGAAACCCGCGTCTCCCGAGATTAATTCCGAGAATGGGTTTCCCCATCTGAGAAAAAAGCCGAGCGCTGCGGAGTATGGTCCCGTCGCCCCCGACAGAAAGAATAAAACTTGCCTGCGAATAGTCTTTTGTCACCGATGAGGAAGGGAGCCCAAGCGCGCTCGCATGCTCTTTACCGGCAAGGACCCTGTATCTGCCTTTAGGTAAGGTTCTTAAGATCTTTTTCGTCTCTTGAGCGACGAAAGGACTGTTGTCCTTGATAACTACTACAAAGGTGTCCATGGGGATATTATAACCCTTCATCCCGTATAGGAAAACACTTGCAAAATGTGAACTTAATGTTAAAATTCTATCCAGACAAAACTCGAAGGGGGTGAAATAATGAAGAAAGTTTTAGTCGCAATAGTATTAGTGTTGGCGGTCGCTACGGCCGCAAGTGCGGAAGTGCTCTCGACCGCTAATACCTTGGGAGCCGGCAGCTGGGGATGGTTGGGCGCAGGGCAGTATACATCCACGACTGTGGCAAATTCTAATTCCTATGGTATCGGCGGATACATCGGATACGGAATACTGGACAACCTTGATATCTATGCCAAACTCGGCTATGGTATCGGGGCAAATCCTGCAGCGGGCGTGACCGTGAACGGGATAAATCAGGGATTGAGCGTTAAGTATTCCCTGATCTCAGGCATGGACGCTCCTTTCAGCTTAGCTCTCGGGGCAACGTTCAAGACAACGACCACATCGGCGTCTTTCGGCGGAGCGGTCGTGTCCCATTCAGTTGAGGGAGACCTCGGTCTGGGGTTGGTGGCCAGCAAGATCATGGTGCCTTGGGTGCCTTATGCTGCGGTCGCCTATCACAGCCTGAATATGAACACCGGAGCGGCAACAGGTTCAAAGCTCGAGCTTGCGGTCGGTACGCAGATGTTGCTTTCAGCATCATCGGCTATCATCGGCGAGATCGACCTTCAGTCAACGACCTGGGGCGGAGCAGCTGCAACAACAGCTACTCAGATCTCTCTTGGTTACAGCGCGAAGATATAGTCCAAATAGATAATTGTAGGGGTCCCGAGCTCTTCGGGGCCCTTACTTTTTTAGATATTGGAGGGACGTTGCATTGCAACGTCCTTACGGCTTTTATCGATAAGATGATCGAGGGTAAGGCAACGAACTCACAGCTTTAGATGGACAAAGAGCTCCTTGTTCCCGTCCGCGCCGGTGATGGGGGAGTCGGTCTTTCCAATAACAGTGAAGCCAAGTTCCTTTGAACCGTTGATCACCTTTTCAACGATCGTTTCTCTGATGCTGTCATCCCTGATTACCCCGCCTTTGCCGACCTGACCTTTTTCCGCCTCGAACTGGGGCTTTACAAGAGAAACGATCTCACCGTCATCCGAAAGGAGTTCTTTTAAAGCCGGCAGGACCTTTAGGATAGAGATGAATGAAACGTCCATCACACAAAGGGAGATATTATCTTTAATGTCCTCGGTCGTCAGTCCTCTGGCGTTGGTCTTTTCTATAACAACGACCTTTTTATTATTTCTTATCTTCAGGTCAAGTTGGCCGTAACCGACATCAACGGCGTATACTTTCGCGGCGCCTCTTTGCAAAAGACAATCGGTAAATCCTCCCGTCGATGCGCCGATATCAAGACATATCTTTCCTTTCGGGTCGACTTTAAAATCATCGAGAGCTCCTTCAAGCTTCAATCCCCCCCGGCTGACATATTTCAGCCTTTCGCCAAGCAGGCGGATAGGGGAGTCTTCGTCGATAAGAGTTCCTGCTTTATCTATTTTCTGTTCTTTGACAAGGATATTCCCTGCCATTATCTCGGCCTGTGCTTTTGTCCGGCTTTCAAATAATCCTTTTTCAACAAGAACCTGATCAAGGCGTTTTTTCATGTTCAAAAATTATATAATAAATCCATGGCCATCCTCAAATCCCTTAACGACAAGCAAAAGGAAGCGGTGCTTTGCACCGAAGGTCCTCTTTTGATAATCGCAGGCGCCGGTTCGGGAAAAACCCGCGTTATAACGCACAGGATCGCATTTCTAATAAAAGAAAAGAACGTCCCTTCGCATTCGATACTTGCCGTAACTTTCACCAACAAAGCGGCAGATGAAATGAAGCACCGCCTTAAGAAGCTGGTAGGCGAGACATACAAGGACATGTGGGTCGGGACCTTTCATTCAATATGCGGAAGGATACTGCGAAGACATATCGATAAGCTCGGCTGGGACAAGAACTTTGTCATATACGACACCGACGACCAGAAAGCCCTCATGAAAAAGGTAATACGAGAGCTGGACCTGGACGAGAAAAGATACAAGCCTTCCGGGATGCTCGAATCCATAAGCCGAGCGAAGAACCAGCTCGTGACCGTGGAGGAGTACGCAAAAAGGGCAGCGGATATCTGGGAGGAGAGGGTCTCTCAGTGCTATGAGCTTTACCAGAAAAAGCTCAGGGACAACAATGCTATAGACTTTGACGACATGCTTATGCTGACAGTTCAGCTGTTCGAGAGCGTTTCAAGTGTCAGGGAGTACTACCAAAGAAGGTTCAGGTATCTGAGCGTGGACGAATACCAGGACACCAACCACGCGCAGTACATGATAACCAAATATCTGGCCGATATGCACAAGAACATCTGCGTGGTAGGCGATGACGACCAGAGCATTTACGGGTTCAGGGGCGCGGACATCGAGAACATACTTGACTTTGAGAGCGATTTCGGCAGCGCCAGGGTCATAAAGCTCGAGGAGAACTACAGGTCCACCAAGAACATTCTCGAGGCAGCCAACAACGTGATATCGCACAACGAAAGAAGAAAGCCCAAACAGCTCTGGACCAACAACGACCAGGGCACGAAGATAGCATCGTACGAGGCGCTTGACGAAAGGGGCGAGGCCCGGTTCGTCGTGGAAGAGATAAAGAGGACGGTCGGGATGCAGGAGCTGAACAAGGTAGCCATTCTCTACAGGACCAACGCACAGTCAAGGGTGATGGAGGAAATGCTGCTTCAGAACGGAATGCCTTACAAGATCTTCAGCGGGTTCCGTTTTTACGAAAGGAAAGAGATCAAGGACGTCCTTTCTCTTCTGCGCCTTATCTATAATGCGGCGGACGACCTGAGCTTCCTGAGGGTGATCCAGGTCATGGCAGAAGGGGTCGGTACCGCATCGATACTTAAGCTCGAGACATTTGCCAGGGACAAGTCCCTGTCCATGTTCAACAGCCTGCAGTATATCCAGACATCTGACCTGCCTGCCAAAGCAAGGAACGAGCTGGCAAGGATATTTGAAAAGGTCAACTCGTTCAAGGAGTCGGCAAAGGACCTGTCGGCCTCGGAGATGGTCCGTCTTGTGATCGACCAGTCGGGAATGATGTCCGAGCTTGAGGCAGAGGGTACGGACGACGCATCGGTCCGCGCCGAGAACCTGAAAGAGTTCATATCTGTCGCGATGGAGTTCGAGAAGAACTCGGAAGAGATAACGCTTGAGGCCTTTCTTCAGCAGATCGCGCTCGTCACCGACCAGGATTATGTGGACGCAACAAAGCCGTTCGTTACCCTGATGACCTTCCACGCGGCAAAAGGGACAGAGTTTCCCGTGCTTTTCATGATAGGGCTTGAAGAAGGCATTTTTCCTCATTTCAGGTCTATGTTCGAGCCTGCCGAGATGGAAGAGGAAAGAAGGCTTTGTTACGTGGGCATCACCAGGGCAAAGGAAAAACTGTACCTTTGCAGGGCTTCCGAAAGGATGCTGTTCGGAGAGTATTTCTGCAACGGGCCTTCCAGGTTCCTTGAAGAGATACCGAAAGAGCTTCTCTCAGAGATGAACGGCGAGGAAAGACCCGATGACCAGGGAGAGAGGGCCCCGTTCACCTGCGATTACAGCCTGGGAGAGATGGTGCGCCATCCGAAATGGGGCTCGGGGGAGATAGTCAAGATAGAGGGCGAATCGGAAGAGACCATGATAGACGTGCTTTTCTTCGCTCACGGCAAAAAGACGCTATTGGTGAAATATGCACCTATACAAAAAGAGAATTAAATCCGCCAGGTCCGCTTTCATTATCGCTGCGGTACTTCTTTGTGCCGTTCCCGCTTCGGCCCAGATGTCCAGCCGGGAAGCCTTCCAAAGGGCCTCATACGAGATGGACAGCGGGAAAGCGGCGGAAGCCTCTGAAATATTTGAAAAGCTGGCAAACGACACTTCTTTCATGTTGAACGATTATTCCCTGCTGAACCTTGCCATCTGCTATGAAAGGATGGAAAGACACGAAGATGCCGAGGGAATATATTCCAGGCTGGCAGGGACCAAAGAAAAAACAGTGCTTAGAGGCAAAGCCCTCTACAAACTTGCCGAACTGAACGTGTCAAAGGGCGACCTTGATACAGCCAACCAGTATTTCAGGCGCCTTCTTGCGCTGGAAGGCTCTCTTATCGAAAAGGACAGGGTATTGTTCAGGTCTGCCAAGGTAGCAGAAAGGCTCGGCAAATACAAAGAGGCCGCAAAGGACTATTTCGACCTTATCATGCTTTTCCCGGGAAGCGATTTCCTCAAGGAGGCCATGGCCTCACTGGAAAAGCTCGGCTATAAGCCGAAACCGGCAGGCCCGGAGATGCTTTTCGAACAAGGCTCGGCAATGTACTCTTCGGGGAAATTCAGGGAGGCCGCGGAAATACTTCAGTCATATCTGCAGTATTTCCCCGAGCACAGGTCCGCGGATAAGGGCGCCAAGCTTCTTGGCATAAGCCACTACAAGAACGGCGATCTCCTGCTTGCCTCGTCAACGCTTAACCGGCTTAAAGAGACCGACGGAGAGGCGGCTTATTACCTTGGGCTGGCAAATCTGAGGCAGGGAAAGGTCGGGGCCGCATTTGCAGCCTTTAAACAGTCCGTGTCCGGTCAAAGCGACAAGGTCTCCGCGGCTAAAGCGCAGTACCAGATAGCCAAATACTATTTTTCGGAAGGGCTCCTTGAATACGCAAAGTCCGCTTACACGGAGATACTCGACAAGTTCTCTGGTACTGAACCTGCAGCCTGGTCGGCATGGGAGCTTGGCAAAGCATTGTACGATTCGGGAGACTATGACGGAGCGGTAAAGACGCTTCTCAGGGCTCAGGGATCAGCTGACGAGGACGAAGCCGCAAAATGCATGATATGGGCGGTAAAGGGGCTGCTTAAGCAGGGCAAGAAGATGGAAGCAGGGGACCTGCTCAAAGATACCGCGGAAAGATACCCGTTCACTTACTACGGCAAGAGGGCGGGGGCGCTGCTGGGTATAAAGACAGATATTTTCCCGGGAACCATCAGAGGCGCGGTCTTTGATCCCGGCAGTATTTCCGGGGGGATACACTACGAAAAGTATCTGATGCTTGTTGCCTCCGGAGCATACGATTATGCCAAGATCGAGGCAGGGAAACTTATTTCGGACGCAAAGAACATAAAAGAGCTGGATGCTGCAAGACTGTGTATGGCATATGTGGACCATCTTCAGGGCAGATACAAGGCCTCAATACGCGTCGCGCAAAGAATGGCCTATGATATCCTGCGGTCAAAGGACGAAAGGTCGGGCCTTACCTCTCTCCAGGTCTCGTTCCCTCTCGGTTACAAGGACTTCGTGGAAAAATGGACAGCGCATTATTATCTGGACCCGTACCTGATCTACGGGCTCATCCGCCAGGAGAGCAGGTTCGATGCCGATGATGTCTCGCGGTCCGGCGCCGTGGGGCTTGCCCAGATAATGCCGCGTACGGGAAGAGGCATAGCAAAGGACCTGAAATTCCCGAGATACGATACTTACCATCTCTACAATCCAGACTATAACGTCCTTATGGGAACGTACTATCTTTATCTCATGCTCAAGCGATTTGACAACAATCCCTATCTCGCTCTCGCGGCGTATAACGGAGGGCCGGGCAATGTTTCCAAATGGCTGAAGAAAGGATATGAGGACATAGATGAATTCGTGGAATCCATACCTTTCTCGGAGACAAGGGACTATGTTAAACGGGTGATGCAGAATTACTGGATTTACAAAGATCTGTATGAATAGCAGATCGCAGCTCGTCGCTTGCAGATCGTGAAGAAGTTTGTTAGTTGGTTAGTTTGTTAGAATACATGTTCCCAACCAACTAACTAACCAACTTTCCCTCTTTGTGCTAAAATTTCCCCATGCCGAACGAAGAAGACAGGGTAGTAACCGTAGAGCGCAAGGATGAGGACAGCGCTTTTAACGGTCTCCGACCGAAACGGCTTGATAATTACATCGGCCAGGAAAAAGTAAAAGAAAGCGTCAAGATCCTGATCGAGGCCGCGAAACACCGTAACGAAGCCCTTGAACATATCCTTCTGTACGGGCCTCCGGGACTAGGCAAGACAACTCTTTCAAATATCATCGCCAATGAGATGGGCGTCGGCATAAAGGTTACATCGGGCCCCAGCATCGAGCGTCCCGGGGATCTTGCCGCGATACTTACCAACCTTCAACAGAACGAGATACTTTTTATTGACGAGATACACCGGCTTAATCGGGTCGTGGAAGAGATTCTTTATCCCGCTATGGAGGATTATGGGCTGGACATAATAATCGGCAAAGGCCCCAGCGCGCGTTCAATAAGGCTTGACCTTCCTAAATTCACACTGATCGGCGCAACGACCAGAGCGGGACTATTAACTGGACCGCTGCGCGACAGGTTCGGACTTATCAGCAGGCTTGAGTTCTACAACCCGGATGAGCTGAAGATCATCATAACCAACTCTGCTGAAGTGCTTGGCGTCCATATAGATGACCAGGGGGCCATAGCCATAGCAAAAAGGTCCAGAGGAACCCCCAGAATTGCGAACAGGCTTCTGCGAAGGGTCCGCGACTGGTGTCAGGTGAAGGCCGGCGGGAAAATAACCAAGGATGTCGCAATGTCGGCGCTTTCACACATGGAAGTGGATGATCTGGGCCTGGACAATATCGATAGACGCATCATTAAGGTCATGGCAGAAAAGTTCTCAGGAGGGCCCGTAGGACTTGAAACGATAGCAGCTACTATAAGCGAAGACCCGGGGACAGTGGAAGATGTTTATGAACCCTATCTTCTTCAGATAGGTTTTCTTGACAGGACGCCAAAGGGCAGGGCGCTCACACAAAGCGCGTATGAACATGTCGGACTGAAGCCTCCTTCGTCAAAAAATGGCAACGGATCGGACCAGATGAGGCTTATGTAATGGTCTTCAATCTTGCTGTCATAGTCATAATGGCCATACTTATATCGACTTTCGCGATATCCAATTCAGGTCCGGTCACGGTCAGCCTTGTGTTCTATCAGGTGAAAGATGTTTCCCTGGCGATAGTCATCCTTGTTTCCGTCTTGTCCGGGATCATTTTCGCAGGCATACTCGGACTTTACCAGAAAGTAAAGGACGGGATAAGGATATACAGGCTCGAATCGGAGCTCAAGCAGCGGACCGAGCAGGACACCCCGCAAATAAATAACTGATCATTATTTATTCTCAGTGATATAATTTCCTTAATGGTAAGAGTGAGAAAAACTATCCTGGCGGTCATGACCGTTCTATTGATGTGCTCTTCATCCGATGCCGCTCTGTTCAATATCAACTTTCAGAACCCTGTCATGTCGACCATCAAGGACGAGGTGGAGAAACAAGCTTCCGCTATGATGGACCGCGAGGTCAAGGTCGGGTCCGTGGGCGGAGGACTTGTCGGCAGCGTCACGATAAACGATATAAGGGTGGCAAAGCACAAAAAACTCTCGGACGGAGCGGTCATCAGCATAAAAAAGGCCACGGTCCACTACAACCTGGTAAAGGCAGCGGTCAAAAAGGATTTTGTAGCGGCTATTAGCAAGATAGAGATAGCGGGCCCGGACGTATATCTGGAGCATGAAAGGGACGGCTCGTGGAACCTTGCAAAGCTTATGAAGTCCGGGGACGGCGGAGGCGAGGCTCCTCAGTTCACGGCAAAGATCTTTTTAAGAGGTGGCAGGCTCATCTTCACGGATAAGCTGGGGTTCTCTGCCGAACCGTTAAAGAAAGATTTCTCGGCGGTGTTCTCAGGATTGAACGGACTTGCGGATTTCGGCAAGAAAGGCCATATACTTCTGGATGTCTCCGCCCGGACCTCAAAAGGCTCGGTGAAGATAACCGGCGATGTGGACCTGAACAAGGGTTCGCTCAAAACAAAAGTATCGGCAAAAGGTTTTGATCTTGAGGAGTGGAACAGATATCTGGGCATCCCCTTCGTGAAGGACCAGGACCTAAAAGGCCTGTTCGATATGGAACTTGCAGCATCAACTCCTCCGGCAGCATCTGCAAAAGGAAAGATAGTTTTCCGCAATTCAATGCTTTACGGCCGCGACGTTTCCGGGCCGATGGGAATAGATGTCAATGACAAAAAAGCCAAGATCTCCTTTGATGATATGCTCGTTTCCGGCGGAGCTCTCAGGGGTTCGGTCGATATAGGTTTCGGCGGAAAGGTCCCGATCTCCGGCAGGATGATGCTTGCGGGCAACGACCTGGCATTGCTTTCGGGGGGGATCGCGGGAGTCGCCGGAAAGATATCCGGCGGACTGGAACTTAGCGGTTCGGCATCGGACCTCTCCGTCAGAACGGCATTGACCGTTGATAAAGGTAAGCTTGTGGGACAATCAGTGTCGTCGGCTTCAGCAAGACTTAAGGTGTCCTCCGGCAATCTTCATCTGGAGACACTTGAAATAGCTTCGGGGCGCTCCAAGGCCGTTATGGCCGGTGTGCTTGAGAAGGGCAAGAAATTCGATATTACCGCTTCTGCCGACGGTCTTGATATGTACAATACGGATTTTCTGGGAGGGATATTCGGAAAGCTGGACAAGTTCAGCGGAAAGGTCTCGGGTACCATAGGCAAGGAGCTTCTGGCCCATCCTATGCTAAACCTGCAAATATCAGGAGAGATCGCACTGTCAAAGGCAAGGATAGGCGCACAGAAGATCGACCAGGCCTCAGGCTCGTTCTCCCTTAAAGAAGGTGTTATCTCGGTCGGCAACTTCAATGCGGTCAATAACGGTACGAGGCTTTTGCTGAACGGTAATGCCGGGTTCGGAAAGCCTTCGAGGATAGAGCTTCTGGGCACCGGCGTCATGCTTTCGGACATTACTATCGCGGACCCGTTCCTGCCGCAAAGGTTCCGGGGCATATCCGGAAAGGCCGATATCAGGGTCGTTGCCACGGGTATGCTGCCAAAGGATGAGACTGCGACTCTCGAAAGAATGTTCAGGGGGGTCAACGTCTCAGCTGAGGCAACCGCAAAGGAGATCCTGGTCGCGGGCGAGGTCCTTGATGCAGCGGATATCAGTGTTCTCTGGGAGAACGGGTTGCTGAGCAGAATAAAAACAGGGATCAAGTCGGGAGATTCGGGAATATCTGTCGAAGGCCGTTCCGATCAGATCAACGGACTTGACGCAACGGTCAAAGGATATCTGAACATGGTCAGGCTTAAACCGCTCACTCAGGACATCGCAAATATACTTGGCAGGGTGAATATATCGGGAAAAGTAAGCGGCTCAATGGTATCGCCTGTATTGGATGCGGATATTGACTGGCAGGGATTTGAGTTCAATTCCGTCAAACTTGACAGGGTAAAGGGGAAGATAAAGGCCGTGAACGGTTCTTATCAAATTTACGGCCCCGTCGTTCTGGAAAAGAACGAAAGCCGCATTGGCCTGACAGTGTCCGCGGACTTGGGTCGGGCATTGCCGTTATTTGATGTAAGGGCTACCGCCGAAAGCGCCGGCCTTAAGGATATCATCGAACTTGGGCAGATGCTTTATATCGAAGGTATGCAGAGAGCTTCATACGCTTCCGGAAGCTCCAAGATGGTGGCGATAACTCAAAAGGGTCCTGACATTCCGATGATCGGTTCCTTTTACGACGGTGGCAGATACAGACTTGTAACTCAACAGAACGGCTTCCTTGCGCTTTGGAAGAAGATATCCGACAGTGCGAAAGAACTGTCGATGACGCAAAGACCGGTCGAGATCGATGCCTCCGGAAGGACAGGCTTTGATGTTGAGGTCAAAGTGAACGGCAAGGATATCAGCGCCAAGGTCGACGTGAACGCGAAGAACGTAAAGTTCTCGGACATGGACCTTTCGGAAATATCGCTGTCAGGATACCTGAAGGACGGGGCAGCGAATATCAGAAAAGCCGAACTAAAACGCGGGTCCGGAA
>CAZHHM010000007.1:0-29956 GCA_964532225.1 uncultured bacterium
TCCTTGGAAGTATTTTAGCATTTAGAAGTTCTCCTTTATTCACATGGGCTGATAGATGTGTGTTTATTAGGGTGTGTATTCTGAACTTGAGTATGAGACGCATTATTATTTAATGAGCATTACAGTCCATTGCTGTGAAGTGGTTGGAAAATGTGGGAAGGGCAGGATATTTACTAGTCACTTGCACATAGAGCACATTTAAATTGACAATCACTATTGCTTACTTTAGAATATCAACGAATATGAAAATAGCAGTATTTATCAGTGGAGTTGTTACGGGAATTATTGCAATAATATTCATTGGTGTATTGATCAGTGCTGGAGATCAATCTAGTACTGGCTTGCCTGGGCTTACGATGTATCCTGAAAAAGGTGAATGCATAGCAACCAGAGGCAAAATAGAGGTGTTTCAAGTATTGAGGCCGAGCATGGCGTTGGCACAAATTGGGGACTCATTTGAAGAAAAGTTAACTGTATTACTTATTAATTATGATGGAAAACATTATTATGACGATCAAAAAATAAAAATTCCTGTTGGTAAATGTGCAAGGCAAAGAGGAACATTTAAATACACTACAAAAAACTACGGGGATAAAACTGTTCCGGCTGTTGTTATAGAGAAATACTGACTTTGCCTCAAATAGCACGATTTTAGAACCTTAAAACAGCTGATTAGAACGAAATATCCTCAATATAACCTATAGGTTATATTTTCAACTTCGGAATATAACCTAAATGTTATATCAATCATTATAGTTTAAGTGAACGATCTATCACTAAGTCTGAGGGCAGGAGCTGCTCGACGGGGCTAGCAATAGTTCCAGTGACCCGTAGGGGTCGTTTAGGGGAGCAGGGTGTTGCTTCCTCATTTGAAATTATGCAGTCTCGACAACAACCGGTTATTGTCTAAAACGACTATAACCATAGTAGGGGTCCACTATGATTAATCTTGGATCATGAATAAAAATTAAGGTTGTTAATTATTTTGTGCTGAACGAGCACTAAAGCGCACATATTAGCGGGCTTTCAAAGACGTGCCTTGTATTATCAACACCAGAATATAACCTAAATGCTATATTGAATATATATGCTCCAGGTAAATAATCTATCACTAAGGCTGGGAGGGCAGGAGCTGTTCGACGGTATCAGCTTCAATGTCCACAGCGGCGAAAGGATAGGCCTTGTCGGCAGGAACGGTTCCGGCAAGACCACTCTTTTCAAGCTGATATGCGGAGAGATACAGCCTGATGACGGGACTATCTCCCTGCCGAAGAACTACACGGTAGGCTACCTTAAGCAGCATCTTACATTTACCGAGCCGACACTTATCCAGGAAGCCTGTCTCGGCCTTAAGCCGGAGGAGAGCGACCAGGTCTGGAAAGCGGAAAAGATACTTTTCGGGCTGGGTTTTTCGGAGGAAGAGCTCTACAAGTCACCTCTTGAGTTCTCAGGAGGCTTCCAGGTCAGGCTTAACCTGGCAAAAGTGCTCCTTTCGGAGCCTCATTTGCTGCTGCTGGACGAGCCGACCAACTACCTTGATATCATATCCATACGCTGGCTCACCAAATTCCTGCGGAAATGGGAGAACGAGCTCATCATAATAACCCATGACAGGGATTTTATGAACAGCGTGACGACCCATACTATTGGCATACACCGCAAAAAGATAAAAAAGATCGAAGGGGATACCGTAAAGCTCTTTGAGCAGATCGCTACCGAGGAAGAGGTCTATGAAAGGACTCGTCAGAAAGAGGACAAGAAGAGGGAAGAGGCGATGGAGTTCATCAACAGGTTCAGGGCGCTTGCCGCAAGGGCCAGCCTGGTGCAGTCAAGGATAAAAGCCCTCGAGAAGATGGGTAAAAAGGAAGAACTATCTAAAGAAGCCGAGCTCGGCTTCCGGTTCAATGGTGAAAGCACCCACGCGGCGTATCTTATAAATATGGAAGAAGTCGCCTTCGGCTACGACCCTGAGCGCCCTCTTATAAAAGGTCTTGATCTGTCTATAGGAAGCAAGGACAGGATATGCGTTGTCGGCAAGAACGGGAAGGGCAAATCAACACTTCTCCGGCTTATCGCCAAAGAGCTTATCCCCGACAGGGGAAAAGTGGAGCACAGCCCCCATCTCAAAATGGGATATTTCGGCCAGACCAACATCGAAAGGCTCGATCCGGAGCTTTCGATAGAAGAAGAGCTGTGGCACCTTCGGCCTGACATGAGCAAGACCGAGATAAGGCGCATTTGCGGTATCATGATGTTCAGCGGCGACCTTGCGGAAAAAAAGATATCGGTCCTGTCCGGAGGCGAGAAAAGCCGAGTTTCCCTCGCAAAGATACTTCTGGCGCCCTCGAACATGCTTTTGCTCGATGAGCCGACCAACCATCTTGATGTCGAATCGTGTGACTCGATGATTGAGGCCCTGGACGAGTTCCCCGGAGCGGTCATCATAGTCACGCACAGCGAGATGTTCCTTCACCACATCGCGACAAAGCTCATTGTCTTCAATGAGGGGAAATGTTCGGTGTTCAACGGAACGTATCAGGAATTCCTTGATAATGTGGGATGGGAGCCGGAGGCAAAAAAGCCCAAAAAGACGGCCGCAGCGCCCAAAAGGCCGGAAAAAGAAAAACTCAAAGAACTCAACAAAAAGAAAAAGGCCGTCCTTGTCATGACAAAGGACATAGAAAAGATGATAGACGAAGAAGAAGCGGCCTTTGAGTCCGTGACGATTGAACTCTCCAACCTTCAGGGTAAGGACGGAGAGGAGATAAAAAGGCTCAAGCTTGCCGCTCAGGAACATCAGGCCAATATCGACCGCGGGTACAAAGAGCTTGAGCAATGCATTGCTGAGCTCGACGGCCTGAATTGAACTAAATGGGAACCTGCAAAGACCCTGTCGTCATTGGTTTCGGACCCGCCGGAATGTTCGCAGCGCTCGAGCTGATCGAGCTCGGTTATAGGCCTAAGGTCTTTGAACGCGGCAGGCGGCTCGATGAGCGGTCAAATGATATCCTCACTTTCATCAGGAGCGCTGTGCTTGATCCTTTCTCAAATATCCAGTTCGGCGAAGGCGGGGCAGGCGCATATTCTGACGGGAAGATATTTTCAAGACCCGAAAATTCACCAGAAGCTTCAAAGGTGCTCGACACTCTCATTAAGTTCGGCGCGCCCCCTGACATCGCGTCAAGAAAAAAGCCGCATCTCGGCACCGATGTGCTTTGCTGTATCGTCAGGAATATCAGGGAATATATCCTTTCAAAAGGCGGGGAGATAAGCTTCTCCTCGCAGATGACCGATATCATCGTGTCGGAGGGCAGGGCCGCCGGGGTCGTGATCGGTAACGGTAAGGAATTCCTTTCTGACAAGGTCTTCCTCGCTTTAGGACATTCGGCAAGGGATTCTTTCGATATGCTGTACTCCAGACAGATAAGAATGGAGCAGAAACCTATAATGGTCGGGCTCAGGATAGAACATCCGAGGGAAGTGATAGATAAAATGAGGGGAGAGCCCTCTTCGACCTATTCATTCCTTTTTAACGACAGGGCTGAAGGGCGGAGGGTCATGACATTTTGCATGTGCCCCGGAGGGGAGATCGTGAACGCCTCTTCGGAGAACGGGCATCTTGTCCTTAACGGGATGAGCTATTCCGCAAGGAACTCCCGATACTCCAATTCTGCTGTTGTCGTGACCTGCAAGACCTCAGATTACGGCTCGGACCATCCGCTCGCGGGGATTGAATTCCAGCGCGGCATAGAAAAAAGTGCGTTCATAGCGGGAGGCTCGTCCTGGAAGGCTCCGGCCCAGAACATGGAGGATTTCCTGTGCGGAAGGGTATCCGGGGCATTGACGGAGAATTCCCTCAAGACAGGGGTGAGCCCTTTTGACCTGAACAAGCTGTTCCCCGGTTTCATCTCTTTATATCTGAAAAAGGCGTTCCTGACCTGGAAAGAGGGATACCCTGACTTTGTAAGTGACAAGGCACTACTGGTCGGTGCGGAAACAAGGGCCGCCTGTCCGGTCAGGTTCATCCGGAACGAGAAGTATGAAGCTTCAGGTATTCGTGGAACATTTCCTATAGGCGAGGGGTCTGGTCATGCGGGAGGGATCACAAGTTCCGCTGTGGATGCCATCAAGGCGGTCAGGGCTGCCTGCTCTGCATAAATGACCTAGGTGCGGATCTTCGGGTATTTCTTGGCTTTTAAAGCTTTTCTTAGTGCGTACGTGCCGCTTATCCCCACAAGGCCGAATATACCTATGATGGAGACGGAGAGCAGGTCCTCAAGAGAGGAAAAAAGATTTATCTCCACATCCTTGGCCGGTTTTATCTTGGTCTTTAGCGGGTTTAGCTTGCTAAGGTCGATGATAGGGGACTGTTTGACCTCTTTCTTTGGCGCGGGGAACCTGTTCTTAAGATCTGATATGTTCAGTACAGATGCAGGCTTGCAGTCGTTATTGGCCGCTATTGCCGGACAGGCAAAGGATACCGTCATGGCGATCAGCAGTATGGCTGAGAGTGAACGTAACATCACAAATATGATAACACGCTCAAGCGGCCTTTTAATCTTGACCGCTGTCGCACATTAGGTATAATTTATACAAATGAGAAAGACGCTGTTCGTCCTGTTGGCCGTGTTCTTGGGAGTATCGCTTGTGCTCACGCTTCCTTTTATTAGCGGATGCGGCAGAAGCCCGGTCGCTACCACAACGCCTCCCGACGATGATGACCCGCCTGACGATGAGACACCGGTTATCCCTACAACACCTCCTCCGGTAGTCAAACATACAAGCTATCAGAGCATATCTCTTGGGGCGACAAAGGCCTCGGTCCTTTCTTCAAAAGGGACGCCAAATTACGAGAACCTTACCACCAAGACCTTTGTCTATTCGCTGGCGAGCTCATACCTTAATATCAGGTTCAACTCATCCGACAGGGTGATAATGGTCTATGTGCAGTCGACCAAGCTGACCACGGCCCTCAGCACTATAAACATCAATTTCCCTCTTTCGGCGATAAACGATCTTCTTGGCACTCCTTCTCATACGGATACTGCCGATACCAGTCTGCTCAAGTATTACTACAATACAAGGAACATGTACCTTGAGATAGCTACCTCCACCAATAAGGTCTACGGTCTGGGTATATACGACTCCGCGCATTTCGGGTTCTGAGCGTGCGTCCTGCTCCTTTCAGCCAATTAGTCAGCCTGATATTGTCGGCATGCATTTTTGCCATGCCATTAAGCGCTTATGCCTCTACATCCGAAGCAATGCCGATACCGGTGAAGCATGTTTACATAGAAGAGGGTGTTGAGAACGTAGTAATAACTGCAAAGCGGATAGACTTTAAGGATGAGTCAGGGGATTTTAAAAAAGGAAGAGTTCAGTACGGGTTCTTGTGGGCGGGTATAGTGCTGGGAATGGCCGCATATTTTGAAACAAGGAGATGACCATGATAAGAAAGACAGCATTATTGGTGGCGGCAGTTATGGCCCTTAATTGTGCGGTTCCGGCCTTTGCTTCTGTCGTTGCCGAAAAAAGAGGGATGCTAAAAACGGACGAGATATGGGAAGGTCAGGTCAAGGTCACCGGTGATGTCATAGTGCCTAAGGGAATGACACTTACCGTAAAGAACGGGACTGTCATCACATATGACAAGAAGCCGGACGGCTCGGTGCCTGATCTTATGGTCTTCGGCACGCTCAGGATGGACGACAGGGAATTTACCGGCAAGAACTTCCAGAGCCTGCCCGTGGACAATAAGACGAAGGTGATACAGATAGTCCCTTACGAGGTGGACACGAAGATACTGAGAGATGAATTCGCCTCGTTCAAGTTCCAGTACGCATTGATCTGGGTCATTTTGGGAGGCGCTTTGATATATGCGGTCTCGCACCGTTAACAGGCTGCTTGCAACTCTGGTCCTGCTGGCTTTCATGCCGGCCGCTTTCGGCTATACGCTTATTGAAGGCCCTGCTGTGATATCTTTTGCCGATCTTTCAGCCGGAAGGGAAGTGACCATCGGCAATACCGTGATACATCTTCCGGGATCGGTCAGGAACGTCCTTGTTGAAAAATATGAATATCCTACAAACATGCTCGAAGACGAGGTAAGGGCCTTTACGTTTCAGCAGGCCCTCTTCTGGACCGCTGCGACCATACTTCTTGGCAATTCGGTAAGGAGCAGGTGATGAAGAACGCATTTGTGTCGGGTCTTGTCATAATTTCGCTACTTTTTTCGACTGTAGCTGCGGCCGCTGAAGGTCTCAGGATAAAAGCCGACCGGATCTCCTCTGTGACCGAGGAAGTGACCGTTGTAAGGCCTTACAGGGCAGATACGGAAAAGGTAAAGAAAGAGCTTGAGTTCTACAGGTGGACCTATATTCCCTTCGCGCTGTTCCAGGGATATGTTCTTATCGGCGCCGTCGTCAGGAGATGAACGGCAATATGTCAATATAGGTTGACATGATGTCCCCCCGCGTCCTATAATCATGGCATGAAGGAAAAATGCTGCGGTATCGACCATTCAAGGACGGCCTTGACGCTTAACACTATTGCCGAGGACACAAGACTGCGCGTGATCTGTCTTCTGAAGGAAGGCCCTTTGTGCGTATGCCAGCTTCAGGCCGCTCTTTCAATGCCTCACAATCTTCTCCTGCATCACCTCAAGAAACTGGTAAAAGCGGGGCTTGTGACATCAGTAAAGAAGAACAGGTTCTCTTATTACAGCATAAAAGAGAAGGAATGGAAAATGTTCCTGAAAGAACTTGACGTGCTGTTCAGAAAGAACAAGAAAGCGAGGAGCAATGATAAAGTGGTTTGCTGATACAGTGACCTATGACCTGCTCGGCCTCCAAAAGGGGACGCCGCTGGCAGACAGCCTGAATTTCTTCGTCTATGACGTGCCAAAGATCTATATTCTGCTGTTAAGCGTGATGTTCGTTGTGGCCATAGTAAGGAGCTTTTTCCCTCCTGAGAAGATAAGGGCGATCCTTGGTCATAAAAAGCTCATAGTAGGCAATATTCTCGCGGCAGTCCTCGGCGTATTCATGCCTTTCTGCACCTGCAGCGCTGTCCCAATGTTCCTGGGCATGATAGAGTCCGGAGTGCCTTTGGGCGTTACAATGTCTTTCCTTATCGCCTCGCCGATGATAAACGAAATGGCCGCAGTGCTTCTTTGGGGCTTGTTCGGCTGGAAGGTCGCGGCATTATACATCGCGAGCGGTATGGTGATAGCCGTAACTGCCGGTTACATCATTGGCAGGCTCAATATGGAAAAGTATATCAACAGGATGTCGGAGCTCTCGCTTGCCGGGGAGAAGGGGATCGTGTTCAGCTCCTGGAAGGACAGGTTCAGGTACGCTTATGATTACAGCTTGGATGTGTTCCGGTATATATGGCTTTACGTGCTGATAGGCATAGGCATCGGAGCTTTCATTCACGGGTATGTCCCGCAGGAACTCCTGGTGAAATTGGCCGGCAAGGAAAATCCTTTTGCCGTAGTTATTGCTGTCGCGATGGGTGTCCCGATATACGCCAACTGCGCGGGGGCCATCCCTGTCATTCAGGCCCTGATGGGGAAAGGGATGCAGCTGGGGACGACCCTGGCATTCCTTATGGGCGTGACCGCTCTTTCGCTTCCGGAATACCTGATCCTCAGCAAAGTCATTCGGCCGAGATTGTTGTTGACGTATTTCGGTGTCGTTGCTACGGGGATCGTGATAGTAGGGTATTTTTTCAACTGGGTGTTTAAATAACTGTCATGAAAGAAATCCTGTTCGTCTGTATCCACAATTCAGCCAGAAGCCAGATGGCCGAAGCGTTCGTTAATAAGCACGGGGAGGGGAAGATCAAGGCTGAGAGCGCAGGTCTTGAGCCGGGAAAGCTGAATCCTGTGGTCGTTAAGGCAATGCAGGAAATCGGGATAGATATTTCCGGCAACAAAACGAAGAGCGTCTTCGACTTCTTTAAAGAAGGAAAAAAATATGACTATGTGATAACTGTCTGTGATGAGACCAGCGGCGAGGCCTGTCCGGTATTTCCCGGGATAACCGGAAGGCTGCACTGGGGCTTTGAGGACCCGTCCGCATTGAAAGGCTCGGATGAGGAAAAGCTCACAGGGACAAGAGCGATAAGGGATGAGATCGAAAGGAAGGTAACAGAATGGCTGAGAACATTATAAAAAGACTTTCGTTCCTTGACAGGTATCTCACGGTGTGGATATTCCTTGCAATGGCCGTCGGCGTGCTTTCAGGATATCTTTACCCGGGAATGGTCTCTTTCTGGGACGGGTTATCGGCAGGCACGACGAATATACCTATAGCAATAGGCCTTATTCTCATGATGTACCCGCCTCTGGCAAAGGTGAAGTATGAAGAGCTCTTTGATGTCTTCGGCAATAAAAAAGTGCTTTTACTGTCATTGGTCCAGAACTGGCTTATCGGGCCTGTGCTGATGTTCATCCTTGCCATCGTTTTCTTAAGAGGTTATCCGGAATATATGATAGGGCTGATAATGATCGGTCTTGCCAGATGTATCGCGATGGTGATCGTCTGGAACGACCTTGCAAAAGGAGATACGGAGTATTGCGCGGGTCTCGTGGCTTTTAATTCTATCTTCCAGGTATTCCTGTATTCGGTATATGCCTGGATATTCGTTACCGTTCTTCCGCAGTGGTTCGGACTCAAGGGGGTAGTTGTCGACGTTACGATTGCCCAGATAGCACAAAGCGTGTTCATCTATCTCGGCATACCGTTCATTGCCGGGATGCTGACCAGATATGCGCTTGTAAAGGCCAAAGGAAAAGAGTGGTACCACGGCAGGTTCATCCCAAAAATAAGCCCGTTAACTCTTATTGCCCTTCTTTTTACCATTTTTGTGATGTTCTCGCTCAAAGGCGAATACATAGTCAAGATCCCGTTCGATGTCATCCGCATAGCGGTGCCCTTGTTGATCTATTTTGTCCTGATGTTCCTGATCTCCTTTTTCATGGCTAAAAAAGCGGGCGCAGAGTACGGGAAATCGGCTACGCTCTCCTTCACGGCGGCAAGCAACAACTTTGAATTGGCCATAGCAGTGGCTATCGCGGTGTTCGGCATCAATTCCGGGGTGGCTTTCGCGGCGGTGATCGGGCCGTTAGTTGAGGTCCCCGTGCTGATAGGTCTTGTGAACGTATCTTTATACTTGCAAAGGAGGTTCTATTGATGAAGAACGATCCCAGGTCGATAAAGGACATGGTAAAGGACAGCTATGCAAAAGCCGTTAAGTCATCTTCATCCTGCTGTTCATCGGGGTGCTGCTGCGGCGGGGCCCCTTCTGCCAAAGAAACAAGCAAGGCCGTCGGATACAGCGAGCAAGAGCTTGAGACCGCGCCGGACAAAGCTAACCTGGGCTTTGGATGCGGGAATCCTACAGCGATAGCTTCAATCAAAGAAGGGGAGACCGTGATCGATCTGGGGAGCGGAGCCGGACTTGACGCTTTCCTCGCGGCTGGAAAGGTAGGGCCCTCCGGTAAAGTGATAGGCGTGGACATGACACCGGAAATGATCGATATCGCCAAAAAGAACGCAATAGAGGGCGGCTATGAAAATGTCGAGTTCCGGCAGGGAGAGATCGAGAAGCTCCCGGTAGAGGACGGGACCGCAGACCTGATCATATCGAATTGCGTCATAAACCTTTCGCCTGAAAAGGAAAAGGTCTTTGCCGAGGCTTACAGGGCGCTAAGAACGGGCGGAAGGCTCATGGTGTCTGACCTTGTCCTGAAGAAAGCGCTTCCTGAAGACGTAAAGCGTTCGCCGGAGCTCTATGCCTCCTGCGTATCAGGGGCCGTGCAAAAAGATGAATATCTAGCTCTCATGTCCGCGGCAGGGTTCAAGGATGTTGAGCTGGTCAAGGAGACGGAGTATGCTGATATGGAGGAATATGTCACCAGCATATCCGTTTCTGCAAGGAAATAAAGAAGGGAGGATCAATCATGCCAGTTAACAAACCATGGTATGCAAAGGGCTCCAGGATAGCGGAAGCACTCGAAACCTTCAAAGATGCCAGTTCAGCCGAAAGTGTACTTGACCTTAAGACCAAGGAACTGATAAAGGTCGTAGTCGCTTCGGTGAAAAGGTGCGACCACTGCACTACAAGCCACATAAAGGTGGCTTTGGCGGCAGGAGCTACGAAAGAAGAAATAACTGAAGCTCTCCTGATAGGGGCCGTACAGTCCGCGGCTGTAGAGATGAACTGGGACAAGGAGACGTTCGAGAGATATTTAGGTTAAACTAAGCATATGGTCAAGACCAAGATAGTTTGTACTCTGGGTCCCGCATCTGCTAAAGCCGCCGTTCTGCGCAAAATGATAAGGAACGGCATGGATGTGGCCAGGCTGAACTTCTCGCACGGTAAAAAGGAAGAGCTCCTTGATAGGATCAAGACCGTAAGGTCGCTAAACAAGAGCATGGGAAGGCATATCCGTTTCCTCGGGGACCTTCAGGGACACAGGATACGGGTCGGCAGGCTTTCTTCCCCTATGGAGCTGAAGAAGAACACTTCTGTCAGGCTTGTAAGGAACAAAAGATCTTTATCCCGTCAGGATATCCCGTTCGACTACATGGGGCCTTTGCGTTATATCAAGAAGGGGCAAAGCATATTCATTGATGACGGTAACATCGCGCTTGAGGTCACAGGTGTTTCAAAGGACAGCCTTAAGGCAAAAGTGATCGTCGGCGGGACCCTGAAACCAAACAAGGGCATAAACATGCCCGGCGCAAAGCTGGAGTTCGGAGCGATGTCCCAAAAGGACAGAGAAGACATCCGCTTCTGCAAAGAGAACGGCATCGACTTTATTGCGCAGTCGTTCGTAAGGACGCCCGGAGATATCATCGAGGTCAGAAAGGTCCTGGGGGACGGATCAGGCTGCAAAGTTTTCGCCAAGATTGAGAGCATTGAGGGCATAAAGAACATTGATGCCATAATCAGGGTCTCCGACGGGATAATGGTGGCAAGAGGGGACATGGGAGTATCCCTTCCCGTATATCAGGTCCCTGTAATGCAGAAGATGATCATCCGGAAATGCAGAACGGCGGGGAAACCGGTCATAACGGCCACTCAGATGCTCGAGAGCATGACGGAGCACAGGCTCCCCACGAGGGCTGAGGTGTCGGACGTGGCAAATGCCGTTCTTGACGGCACTACCATGGTCATGCTTTCCGGCGAGACCGCGGTTGGGAAATATCCGGCCGAAACGGTCAAAATGATGAACTGCATTCTTGAGTATACCGAAGAATTCGGCAGGCTTTGATCAGAAAGAGGGCTTGTTGCTGTAGATGTAGTCAATAGTCCTTGAGTCGGTCCCTGACCTTCTCACCCCCAGCCAGGCGAACTTGTAGAACATATCGGTGCCGAACCTGGAAATGTCAGGGTATATGAGGAATTTCTCCTTTTTCAAGGCTTCCATGTCAGACCTTGCGTAGCTTACGCGCTCCTGCTCGCTTGTGTAGCCGCCGCCGATAAACGCATAAACATCAGCGTTCATCACTTCTTCCAAAGGCTTTATCAGCCCCATCGAGGTCCTGTTGGTGACGTTGTAATTTGACCAGTTGCCAAGGTTGGAGATGACAACGGCATCCTTCGGGTCTTCTTCAAATCTTGACATGAAAGAGGCCACTGCGGCACGGTCCGATATGTCATGGTCTGAGATAAAGAAGTCGAAGTCTTCTACATACCTGTTAGCTTCCATATTAACGGCCGCGGTAGCCATGAGCTTTTCGTTTATCTCGAACATCACCGCCTGGTCCGCCCCAAGCTTAAGCGCTGCCAGGGACAGCAGCCCGTCCCCCGAGCCAAGGTCTATCACTCTTTTGCCTTTGAGGTCGATATTGTACAGCAGGGCCATGGCCGCGAACGAGAAATCCGAAAGGGCTTTATGCGTTGCAAATGAGTTAAGCAGGGAAGGTATTACAATCGTGTTTTCCTCGATATGCCTAAAGAACCGGGTCTCGAATTTGTCGGTCATCAAGTCCGTAATAAGAATAAGATCGTTCATCCTGATAAGGTCTGACTCCCAGTATTCAGGATGTTCTTCATGCTTGTGTTCCCAGAATTCGCATATAGAATCCCTGTTCATTACATATCTGTCCAGCTCGAATCTCTGGCGTCCCACCCTGAGGTCTGGTCTTGGTATCACGGGGTAGTCGGGATTTGGTCTTAGACGATTGTGGTCGACTATCTGTCTTGTATATTCACCGACTGCGATGCGGTCTAAACGTCCCGATCTGCTGTAAGCTCTGGTATTGTTGGTATTCGGTCCCATACCATGTTATCGGTGAGGTCAGCCGCGGATTTCACTCGAACGCAATAAACCGGGAATGAATTCTCGTTAACCGCTCAGGATCCAGTTACTGGTCATCCCAAAGCCGGAACGGCGGGTACTTGTCGGTCATTAATGCCGCATAGGCAAAGACACGGATAGCCCATCGGTTCATGCCGATAACGAACTTGAAGATATCCCTGGAATACAGCCCCTTAAAGAGCAGGCCTATCGCGGCAATTATTGTGAGCAGATTTATCAGCCCTATCCCGTTGCATCCTGAAAAGGCGCATATGACGAAGTATTGAGGGATCGCCAGTAGCCACCATTTGACCAGCACGAGTCCGCGGGACAGCCGCTCCGGATACTCTACGGTCAGGTCAGCAGGATAGTCATTTACAGAAGCCAGAGTGAACGGAGGGTATTTGTCAGTTCCCAGCGCGTTGTATGCATAGAAGCCTACTCTCCATGACCAGCGCATTACACCTTCATTAAATACGAACAGGCTTTTGGGGTATTTTCCAGTTATGAGGATAGCAAAGAAAGCTATCAGGGTCACCGTCAATGCTGCGAGCCACAGGAATACAAGGATGAATAAGTGCGGGACCACAAGCAGCCACTTGATAAGCCATAGCCCGCGGCTCGGCGGGGAGGATAGCTCGCCTTTTATATGAACGGGATATGCAGTGTTATTTTCCATTTGAATTCTCCTTTATCATGTTTAGGTTATTATAACCTCTCATGATCTCTTTTCAAGAGATTTAAAGGGGAGAACACAGGTAGAAAAGCTAACAAGTTCACGACAAATGGAAAATAGTGTAAAATAGGACTTACGATCAAGCGGGTGTAGTTCAGTGGTAGAATATCTGCTTCCCAAGCAGAGGGTCGTGGGTTCGAATCCCATCGCCCGCTTATTTGATTTCACTTTCGTCAATAACCCCAATAATCGTACTGCCGTACAGGCAGATCACTTGACCCATTCGATGGGATTCGAAAGGCATTTACCCGCCGAACGGATGTGAGGAAAAGCGAACGACATCCCGGCCAACCGGGATGAGAGAGCGGAAGGGGAAATGCCATGGCCCGGAACCGATCGCCCAAGCGACCGTGGAGGCCGAATCCCATCGCCCGTTTATTAATAGTGCCAAATCAAAATATCCAAACAAATTCCAAGCACCAATGACAGGGAATATCATTGTCTGCTGTTTGCACCTCTCGGTCTATGAAGGACGAGAAAACCATACAAGTATCCCCCCTTGAACTTACGATAAATATAGTAGAGACGAAAATCAAGACAGGAGGAGAAAAGCATGGCATTATCGACAAGCCCGGTTTATGTTCAGATGACAGGCGGTAAAGAGCCGATAAGAAGCGGTAGGTTTAACAGAGAGACCGTCTGGAATGAGTCAGAGTCATTTGGGTTCAAGGATTCAATGAATAATCTGATAAGGGAAGAGCTGACAAAAAAAATTATGGACAACCTGAAGGAAACACTTAAGTTTCTTAATAGAAGTATCCCGCGTTCTGATCAAGTAGAAAGATTCAAAGCAATTCGGGAAAAACTGAGTGGGTTGATTACATCGCTTGAAAATAATCCGAAAATGTTGAACGGGCTGACTGATAAGGAATTACTCGAGATGTCAAATATCAAGTTAATGGGTATGGTTGGAGGTGACATTCTCGATGACCTTGAGGCTTATTTGGGCGGAATAATGTCAAGAATGTAATAAATCGGAACTAATGCAAAAGGGTGAGTGATTCACCCTTTTGCGCTTTATTTAAACAGCATCCTCTTCAGCTTCTGCGTGGCGCCTTTGCAGATGCGGCTTACCTGGGACTCTGACAGGCCTATCTCGGTCCCTATCTCCTTAAAGGTCTTATCGTCCTGATAGTATCCGGTGATCACGACCCTTTCGTTCTCCGCAAGCCCGTTGAGAGCCGAATCTATCTGTGTAGCGGCCTCTGTCGTCTCGACGTGTGCCACTTCTTTGTTGAAGGCAAGATATACGTTCGCGGCTTGGGTCACCCAGTCATAAATCCCGGTAACAGGATCAGAGCCGCGCTTCCTGAGATAGTCCTGCATCGAGCCTTTAAGCCTGATGCTGACGTAGTTCCACAGGTCCCCTTTTCTGGGGTCCCAGGTCTTGAGAGCTTCAAGGAAGGCCATCTTCGCCTCCGATTTGAGGTCTTCGGTCTCGCTTTTTGCGACATTGGCCGGAAGGTTGTTTATGTACCACTTTATCGTGGCGTCTATCTGGTTCTTGTACTTTTCGATGACCTCGTCGGAATATTTCAGGAAGTGCAGCCTAAGGAGATGTACTATCTTGTCCTTCGCGTCCTTATCACTCATTCTTGAAGTCCTTGTTGATCTGGTCGAGGAATTCCTTGGTCCTGTCCTTCATAAGGTGCCTGTTGAACTGCTGGGCCATGTCCTTGGTGAAGTCCCAGAACCTTCGGAGGGAAGGGGCTATGTTCATTACCGCAGATCCCATAAGGACCCCGGTCGTTTTAGTCTTTGAGGTCGAGGAGGATATCCTTTCGGTCCCTGCCATTGTCAGTTCTTCCGTTCCTCTCCAAGTTTCTCGTCAAGTATCGCGCTTACTACGGTAAGAGCCTGGCGCCTCATCTCGGAGCTCAGCATCATGGCGTCGGCTATCTTTTTCACCATTTTATCAAAGCCCCCAATGCTTGTAAAGGATTTGCCGAACTCCACTTCGAGGGCCGTCCGCACTATCAGGCCGATCAGCTCCTTTGCGGGCAGGTTCGGGGTAAGCCGGGCTTTAAGCTCTTCCCTGAAGGCGGAGACGCCTTCGTCATCCGAAAGCAGGTTAGGGACTATCCTGTCGCCGGGGACGGGCCTTTTTTCCATCCCGTCGATGTTTATCGAGGCCCTGAGCAGCTGATCAGGAGTTGTCCTTGTCCTGTTAAAGTCCTTATTAAGGTTTTCCATTGTGTTTATTTATCGACGGTTCAGTCCAAAGATATCATGCCGATCGACTGGACCTTTACCTGAGGCACGACCTCGTTGTACGAAAGGACTGCCGTGTCAGGGAAGCTCCTTTCGATGAAACGCTTTAAATGGGGGCGGAGACGCGGAGAGCAAAGGATGATCGCTGACAGCTTCATCTTCCTGAACTGCTGCGTCTGGTTGGCGATCTGGTTAAGTATCCTCTCCCCGATGTTCGGGTCAAGAGCGAGGAATGAGCCGTACTCGCTCTGGTGGACAGCTCCTATCATGGTCTCCTCAAGGCTCGGATCTATCGTCACCACGGTGATAACAGCGTCCTTGTTGCTGTAGCCTTCGCATATCTGCCTGGCCAGCGACTGCCTGACGTATTCTGCAAGGATGTTGATGTCCCTGCTCAGATGGGCGTAATCGGCAAGCCTTTCAAGTATGGTGGACAGGTCCCTGATGGACACCCTTTCTCTAACAAGCAGCTGGAGCACCTTGTGCACCTGGCCGAGAGACAGCATGTCGGGGATAAGCTCCCTGACTATAGCGGCATTGGTGTTCTTGACAAGCTCAATGAGCGACTGGACGTTCTGCCTGGTTATTATCTCATCAGCGAACCTCTTGACGGTCTCGGTAAAATGCGTGGCGACCACTTCGACGGTATCAGAGCCGATTATCCCTGCTTCAGTGAGTTTTGCCGATTCTGATGACGGGACCCAGACGCATGGGTCAAGAGTGGTAGGGTCCTTTCCTTCGGTCCCTGTGATGTTCTTTGCTTTCAGTTCGGCAAGCGGCATGTCGACCTTAACATTATCGAGCAGTACCTCTCCCGAAGCGACCTTGGTCCCTCTAATTTCGATAACATACTGGTTCGGGGGCAGAGAAAGATCGTCCATGACCCTGACGCCGGGGATAACGAACCCGAGCTCCTGCCCGATGTTGTACCTGATAAGCGTTATCCTCTCGAGCAGAGGACCTTTCTGAGCAGGGTCTATTAGCGGGATCAGGTTCCTTCCGGTCTTAAGGCTGAGAGGGTCAAGTCCCAGTGTCGAGATGATGCTCTCAGGTTTCTTGAGTATCTCCTTTTGGGTCGATTCCTCGCTTACCATCGACATCTCTTCCTGCTTTGACTGGGTCTGGATGAGCACGATGGCCACTATTGCGGAACCAAGGGCAAGAAGCATGAAAGAGACTGTAGGCAGTCCGGGTACCAGACCGAAAATGAAGAGTATGATGGCAACAAAAGCAAAAGCTCTCGGCTGGGCGAAGATCTGCTGGGCGATGTCCGTGCCGATGCTGGCCTCGCTTGCGGTCTTTGTTATTACCAGGCCCGTTGCAATAGATATCAGCAGGGCCGAGATCTGGTTCACAAGACCTATACCTATCGTAAGAAGAGCGTAGACCTGTACGGCTTCCATTATTCCCAGCCCCTGCATCAGGAACCCGACAAGTATCCCGCCGATTATGTTCACGAGGGTAATGATTATGCTGGCTATTGAGTCGCCTCTTACGAACTTATTGGAACCGTCCATGGCTCCGAAGAAGTTCGATTCCCTTTCGATCTTCTTCCTGCGGTTCTTCGCCTCGTTGGCGTCTATGAGCCCGGCGTTCAGGTCGGCGTCGATGGACATCTGTTTGCCCGGCATGGCGTCAAGAGTGAACCTGGCCGCGACCTCGGCGACCCTTTCGGAGCCCTTTGTGATAACGACGAACTGCACTATCGTTATGATGATGAATACTATGGCGCCGACGACATAATTCCCGGCAACGACGAAATTGCCGAACGAAGCAACGACCTCTCCGGCGTAAGCGTTGACAAGGATCAGCCTCGAGGCGGCGATATTGATAGCTACCCTGTAAACGGTGACGAAAAGCAGCAGGGAAGGGAATGCCGCAAACTCCAGAGGTTCCTTGAGATATATCGCGACAAGCAGGATCACAAGGGATACCGCGATGTTCAGCGTCATAAGGATGTCAAGGATGAAAGAAGGGAGAGGGACTATCATCAGGGCTATGATGATGATAAGCAGTCCCGCGACGATAAAATCGTTCAGCGAGAACATCTCCCTGAGCGACTTCATGTTAACTGATGCCAATTACTGTCTCCCCGCTGACGGCCGGTCCCCGTACCTTGTACCCTTCAAAGGGCCCAGCCATTCTTTTTTATTCTTTGCTCTGTCTTTTTTTATCTTATACACGAAAGCCAGTATTTCTGCAACTGCCTGGTACAGCTCATTGCTCACCTCTTTGCCTACCTTGGTGGTCTTGTATATCTGCCTGGCCAGCTCCTCGTTCTCGATGATCGGGATATTGTAGCTGTCGGCGATCTTCTTGATCTCTTCGGCTATGAGATACCTCCCTTTGGCCAGAAGGGTGGGGGCCTTCATCTTTGATGCGTCATACTGGAGGGCGCAGGCAAGGTGGATGGGGTTTGTCACGACGACATCAGCTCCCGGCACTGAAGACATCATGCGCTGGTTGGCCATCTGCCTCTGGAGGTCCCTTATCCTCTGTTTTATCTGCGGGTCGCCTTCAAGGCGTTTGTATTCTTCTTTTATCTCCTGTTTGGTCATGCGCATATTACGCATGAATTCCCATCTCTGATAGAGATAGTCTAGAATGGCAACGAAAATATAGAATATCCCGACCCTTATAGCTATCGTGAAAGCTATGGACCCGCCAAGGACCATGGCATCCCAGGGCTGTGCGTCCATGATGTTTATCAGGGCGGTAAGGTTGTCGCGGATGACCGCCCACGTTATCCAGAAAACTATCAGTATCTTCAGGAACGATTTGATAAGTTCAATAAAACCTCTTATCGAGAACATCCGCTTAAAACCCTCAAGAGGATTTATCCTCTCCAGTTTAGGCGACAACGGCTCGGTAGAGGCCATGCCCCCGGTCTGGAGGAACTCCACAATGATAGAGAGCAGGAAAGTTACGGCGAATATCGGCAGTACGGCGATAGCAAAGGCCCTGAGGGCTATTGTCAGGATCGCGCCGACGAAACCGGGCCCGAAATCGGACACATTGGGGATCAGGTTGAATATCTGCCTTGTCATCCCTGACAGCTCGTCCCATATTGTGGTCGCCGTGAAACGCAGCACAAGATATGAGGCAAGCAGCAGGAAAGCCGTGGTTATTTCCTTGCTCTTGGCTATCTGTCCCTTTTTATGCGCCTCCTGCAGTTTATGAGGAGTAGGTTCCTCGGTCTTATCTCCGCTTTGTTCTCCCATTGCCCGCTTTCTAGCCCGGTTTTATATTGGACATCAGTTTGACAAGCTCCAGCATCATCTCTTCGATGATGGAGCCGATATGCTTTATCATCAACGGCATTGTGAAAAGGATAGCTATCAGGCCTAATGTCGGCTTGATCTGGAAGCCGAGCATGAAAACGTTGACCTGAGGAGCTACTCTGGAGACAATGCCGAAGGAAAAGTCGAGAAGGAAGATAAGCAGCAGAGCCGGTGCCGCCAGCTGGACCGCGACAAGCAGCATCGTGGAGCCCAGGTTTATGAGCTGAGAGACGAAATTGCCCGACAGGTTGATAAGCGTGCCCGCCGGAATGGCCTTGAAGCTCTGGTGAAGGGCCGAAAGCACCATATGATGGCCGTTGAGTATCAGAAAGACCACCATCGCCATATAGAACACCAGTTTTCCTACTATCGAGGTCGCGGCGCCCGTGCTCGGATCAAAAGCGGTCGCGATGCTGAGCCCCATCTGAAGGTCGATTATGTCACCCGCTGCCTGGATGGCCGCAAAAAGTATCTGGCATACGAAACCGATAAGGAATCCCAGTACTACCTCATTGGCTATGAGAAGGACAAAGAAGACAGGGTTCCCGGGCACGACGCCCGAGAACGGAACGACGAACCAGAGTATCACCGATATCCATATGGCAAGGATGGTCTTGGCGGTGGCAGGGATGGTCCTTGCGTTGAGGACCGGGGTCTCGATGAATATCCCTGCTACTCTTGCAAGGACCAGCAGGAACACTTCCAGCTGAGGAAGCGTAAGGACCATGTCATCGCACCATGTTAGGTATTGTGGCCCATAGCGTGGTCACAAAATCCGTAAGCAGGGACATCATCCAGGGAGCCGTCAGCGCTATCACAAGGAGCACGACTATCATTTTGGGGACGAAGGTGAGCGTCTGTTCCTGTATCTGCGTGACCGCCTGGAAAAGGCTTATCATGAAGCCCACAAGAAGCCCGGACCCTACGGCCGGCAGCGACAGCATGAGGATCAGCATCACCCCGTTGTACATTATCTGTGTTACTGTGTCTTGGCTCATCCGGCACCTACCTGAAGCTCATCATGAGCCCTCTGGTTATCAGGTTCCAGCCGTCAGAAAGGACGAACAGAAGTATCTTGAACGGCAAAGAGACCATGACAGGGGACAGCATGAACATACCAAGAGAAAGAAGGACATTGGCAACGACCAGGTCGATCACAATGAAAGGTATGAAGATCAGGAACCCTATCTGGAAAGCGGTCTTAAGCTCGCTTATCATGTACGCCGGTATCAGGACGTATGTCGGCACCTGTTCGAACTTTGTGGGCCTTTCTATCCTTGAGAACTGTATGAACAGGGAGAGGTCCGTCTCTCTTGTCTGCCTGAACATGAACCGTCTGAGAGGCTCCATGCCTCTCTCGAAAGCCTGGTTCTGCGATATCTTCTTCTGGTTATAGGGGGTGAGCGCTTTTGCGTCAATCTCCTGCCAGACCGGGGTCATGATGAACACTGTCATGAATATGGCAAGGCCGATTATCACGGCGTTCGGAGGTACCTGCTGGGTGCCTATGGCGACCCTTACAAGTCCGAGGACTATGACGATCCGGAGGAAGGACGTTACTGATATCATGAAGAACGGGATGAGCGTAATAAGCGAGAGCGCGAGCAAGAGCTCTATGCTGCTGCTAAGCCTCGCGGGGGACACGACATTGTTAAGGTCAAGCCCGGGCAGCGGATTTGTCTGGGCGTATGAAGCAGCCTGCAGCATGAGGAGCAGGATGCCGGAAGCGAGCCGTTTTTTCATCACTTTTGTCCAAGGTCCTCTTCTAGTTTCGATATGAGCGAGGCCGATTTGTTGCTTGCGACGATCAGGTATGAAGACTTGCCTGCTTTCAGGATGTACGCGGTCACCTGCGGCTCAAGCATTATCCTGTCCAGCACCTTCATGTTAGAGGTGCTTGTGGGTGTCTGGAGCTTTGGCATAACGAACTTTGCCGAAACATATATCAGCCCGAAAACGACGAGCAGCGAAAAGAAAAGCTGCATGATGTACCCGATAGAAATGATAGGGGAGGATGAGGCCTTGCCTGCGGCTTCCATGGTCGAAAAGAACGAGTAATCGGCGGCAACGGATGTGCCCGTTACCAGCAGAGCTGAAACTATCTGGAGGACATACCTGGTCACTTTATGGTAACCCTTGTGATCCTTATTCCGTAATTGTCGTCGACCGCCACCACTTCGCCCACAGCGACCGTCTGCCCGCCCACTTTTATGTCGAGAGGGTCGCCCGCGAGCCTGTCAAGGCTGATCACCGAGCCTTCGGATAGCTCAAGCACTTCGCGAAGCGTCATTTTTGTCTTGCCAAGCTCGACGCTTGCTTCAATGGGGATCTCGGCCAGCATCCTCTGGTCGATCTTAGGCCCCGGCTGGGCCTCCGCTATCTCGTTGAACCTTATCTTCTCGATCCCGTATGTTTCAGCGTCAGGCATTTTGTCCCTCCTCGGAAACAAGATCGGTCATATCGGGCATCTCTTCTGTCCCCGCGCTCTCAGAGAATTCTGCGCCGGTGTCGGGGCTCTCGGTCACTGCCGGCTGTTCCTGCAGAAAGGTCTCGAAAGAAACGGGGCTTGATTTGATCTTTTCGACCTTTCCGCTCGGTTTGCTTGTCAATTGGAGCGAAAGTCTATTCTCTTTTATACCAGGTTGGCCAAAAAGTTGCAAGTGTTTGCCAATATTTACCATTACAAGGTTATTTAAAGTATTATCTAGGACGAGAACATCTCCCGGCTGGAGGTCATAAAGCTCTTTTGCCGAGATCAAAGTGGTGCCAAGCTCGGCAGTTATATCGGCAAATACCTTGTTGGTTATGGCCGGAGGCAGCTTTTCCACCTTCACCGGTCTTCTGGAGCGTTCTTTTGACTCAAGGAGCCCGAGTACCGCGCCGGAGGGGATGACCCTGTACATCCTGGCGCTCGTGTCCTTGCCGAAACCGACCTCTATCTCCGCGAGCGCGAAAGACTGGTTCGAAAGGATGGCCTGTTCAAAATAGAGCTTAGGGAAATTAAGGAACCTGACCTCGGCATCGCCCTGGGTCAGCGAAAGTCTTTGCGCCGTTCCCTTGACCGCTGTCTCAAGGACCTCTTCTTCGATCTCCGTAAGTCCTTTGATGGGGACTATCTCGATGCCGGCGCCAACGGCCGAGCTGATGAGAGCTGCAGAAAGGTTCATATCCAGGCAGAGGTATTCTTCGTAGCCGCTCGCTGATATCTTGAACTGGACCAGCGGCATTGTAAGGTCTTTCAGGATGTCGACATAGTTCAGGACCTCAAAAGATACCGAGTTCACGGTGCACGGGAGCTCGAAATCCCGCTGGACAGCGGCGAGGAACTTCTCCGCCGTGTTCAGGAGCATCTGGTTTACCGTTATCAGGTCCTGTTCGCTGAGGGAGACTTTTGGTTTGAAAGGGGTCCTGGGGCTTTGGGCCGGCCTGACCTTGGGCTTATAGGTGATCCAGTCCCCTACAAGCGGCTGAAGAGTGAAACCTATCTTATTTTTCTTTGCTGCTGGCGGCATTTATCCTATTCTACCCTAACTTGCTGATAAAATCGCTTATGACCTGGTTCACGAGCCTGACGGCCGTGAGCGCGGCGTTCATAGCGCGCTGTATCTCAAGAGAGTCGACTATCTCGCTTGTATATTCCACGTTCGAGCTTTCCCTGCTCCTTGCGACCAGCAGTCCGCCCGTTCCGGCAAATGGGTTCGAAGGCGTTCCCGATGCCAGCGTCTCGGTGAAGGTCGACCCGTCCGAGTATTCAAGCCCTGACGGATTGTTAAAGCTTGTAAGAGCGACCTGATAGCCTATTTCGGCCCCGTAGGTCTCGGTGTCCGGGTCATAGCTTGCCCTGAGAACGCCGTTCTGGTCGAAAGTTATTGTAGTGGGGTCATATGTTACGGACGAAAGGTCGATAGGCACCAGAGCATAAACTGTGGAGCCGTTAACCCTGCGGAAACCGTACACCTGTTTGCCGGACTTGGTGAGCAGCTTGTTTCCGATCACCTGGAACTCTCCTGTCCTTGAATACTTATAGTTCACTCCGTCGTCGCTCACGATGAACAATCCGTTGCCGTTGACCGCAAGGTCAAGGTTCCCGCCGCTTGAAATATCGCCCTGGGTAAAATCGACCGTAGCTGAAGATACCCCTACCGTGCCGCCGATCTGGAGCGGGTCGGTGCCGCCGTCGCCGCCGGAATTGGAGCCGGATGTACCTGATTGAATGAGCTTGCTGTAAATCGTTTCAAAAGAGACGTCCGTTCTTTTGTATCCGGTCACCGAAAGATTGGTAATGTTCGATGATATGGCGCGGAGCTTCTCGTTGTAGGCGTCTATGGCCCCTTTTGCCTGCGACATTATGTCAAGCATGGTATTTCTCCTTTTATGAGACCTCGGTCACATTGTTCGGGTCTATGGTCTGGCCGTCCTCGGTAAGGAGGGTAGGGGTCAGACCGTCAACAATAACGCTTTTTACCTTTCCCGAGACCCTTTTTCCCGTCTTAGGGTCGATGGCCGTTACGGTGTTGGCGATGAGATTGCTTAGCATCGATATGCTGAATGCCGTCGAGCTGAGCGAGGTCAGGTTCGACATTGCTGAAGAGGATGAGCCCATGAGGTTCGAGATAAGCGACGAGCTGCTGCCGAGCAGCGAATCGTTCGAGCCGAACAGAGAGTTGTTCGAAGTACTTTCGGTCCCTGTGCCGCTGTCGAAAAGCGCGCTAAGGTCCGGTACTGCCATCTGCGCCATCAGTATCTTGTTAAAATCAGTGTTCGTAAGTATGGGCTGTCCCGTTACCGGATTGAACTGGGTCGATCTTGTCGCCCTTGTCGCCGAAGTCGCCGAAAGGTCGGTCATATTCTCCTCCTTATGCGTCAGTATAAGTACTGTTCATGTCGCGGAAACCGAGCGAACGCTCGAGCATTTCCCTATCAACAAAATTGTACTCCATATATACGGGGCTTGGCGAGAGGTTTTTTGCGTTTTCTGCAGGAATAATCCCGTCGCTGTCATCGCTCTCCCCTGTGCCGCCGCTGCTGCCTCCGCTGACGGATACGTTCAGGCTGCCGATATTAAGGTTCGATGCCTTCAGCGCGGATTCGAGCTCGTTCATCTGTTCATCGATAAGCTGTTTTGCGTCCTGGGCAGCCGTTATTGCGATATTGATCACGCCTTTTTCATTGGTCAGATTGATGGTCACTGAGCCGAGCCAGTCAGGTTTAAGTTCTATGACAAGTTCTTTTTTGTCCTTCGGGCCGAGCAGCTTGGCGCTCTCGACTATCTTTTCGGCTATAAGCCTTGCCTCGGCTTTTCCGGCCTTTTCAAGACCTCTCAAAAAGGTCGACATAGGGACAAGATTAAAGGCGACCGAGCCCTTGTCCGCAGGCTTTTGCACGGACTCCGACATTGCTTTTACCTGGCCGCCCGGAGTACCCGCCTCGCTCTTTGCGGCATGGTCTTTTTTGCCTTCTTTAAGAGGCGAGCCGCTGCCGGAGGACGGAGAAGATGCTTCAACCTCTCGAGGTCTGTCATTTATCTTTTCGGGGGAAGATACGTCAGATGATAATTTGTCGCCGAAAAAGAAGAATTTTGACATATCGAGCATAGGCACCATGCCGCCGACCCCCCGGACCATCCTGTCTTCGAGCTTTTCCTGTGAATCCTTGAGTTCTTTCTCGAACTCGGCGTCAGAAGAGGTCTTTCCGTCGGAAGTGCGTGAAGAAGGGTTGTTCAGCTTTTGAAGATCTAGTGGTTTGTCTGTAATAATGCCGGGATCGCTCATTTGTTCCCCTCTACTAGATATTCGGTATGCCCACTATAAACCATGTATCGAAAAAAATCAATATAAAAGCAGTATGTCATTGCGAGGGAGCGAAGCGACCGTGGCAATCTGGGCCCTAGAAGCAGAAAATGCCGCGGGAGAGACCCGCCATGATCACTCGCCAAGCTCGTGACATCGGCGGGCAGGCTCGAACTCTATCTGCGCGTAAAGAGCTGGATAACAAAAATGCCGCGGGAGAGACTCGAACTCTCAAGCCGTTAGGCATACGCACCTCAAACGTACGTGTATACCAATTCCACCACCGCGGCAGATGTTTTTATTATATCAGACGGACGGGCCGCCAAGTATGGCCGCGGCGACCTCTTCGAGGCGGAGCCCTCTGGATGCCTTGACCAGGACGGCGTCACCGGGAAGGAGAAAGTCCTTGAGGCCGGATATGGCCTTAGCGTTGTTCCAGAAATGAAAGGCCTTCTTTTGCGGGTCTTTTGCCATGGAGGACTCCGCAGAGCCTTTGCTGAACTTGCCTATATAAAAGGCGGCGTCTATCGACGAGCCGGCTATGAACTCGCCCATCTCGTCATGGTATTTTTTTGAAAGCGCGCCGAGCTCAAGCATATCGCCTACCACGGCTATGCGCCTTTTCGGCGGTTTGCCGTCATCCATCTTTATCCCGGCAAGGACCATGAGAGCTGCTTTCATGGAGTCAGGGTTGGCGTTGTACGCGTCGTTTATGACCTTTATCCCGTTGGCAGTGCTTATGCTCATCCTCATGCTTGACGGGCGGAACTTTGAAAGGCCCTTTACGATGTCCTTTGTCTTTATCCCCAGAGCGAGAGCGGCCCCCGCAGCGGCAAGAGCGTTGTACACATTGTGCCTGCCCGGAAGCGGGAGGGTTATCTTCGTCTTCTTGCCTTTATAGCTGAGGTCAAAAGAGATGCCTCCGTCGCTTTCGGTTATCTTTGTCGCTTTAATATCGGCCTTGTTATCGATGCCGAAGGTAAGGCGCTCCGTCTTGCACAGTGCCTCGGCCAGCTTAAAATGCTTATCGTCGGCGTTAAGGACGGCGGTGCCGTTCCTCTTGAGGAACTTGAGGATCTCGCATTTTGCCAGAGCGATATTGGCCTCTGTCTTGAGCCTTTCGATATGCGCAAGACCGGTATTCGTTATCACGGCCACATCAGGCCTTGCGATAAAGGAGAGCAGTTCTATCTCTCCCTTGGCGTGCATTCCCATCTCGATAACGGCAAAAGCGTGCTTCTTTTCGAGTTTCAGCAGAGTAAGGGGGACGCCGATCTCGTTGTTGAAGTTCTCTTCGGTCTTAAGGGTGTTGCCGGCCTCCGAAAGGATCCCCGCTATCATGTCCTTTGTTGTCGTCTTGCCCGAGCTGCCGGTCACGCCGACAAGCTTGGGGTCGATCTTTACCCTGTAGGCCGCGGCAATATCCTGCATCGCCTTAAGAGTGTTGAAAACGCGTATGACGGGGACCTTTGTTTTGATGCTTATGTCTTTCGAGATGACAAGCCCTGCGGCGCCTTTTTCAAGCGCCATGTCCAGGAACTCATGTCCGTCGAACCTGACGCCCACAAGAGCTATGAACAGTTCGCCTTTTTTCAGCTTGCGGGAATCGGTGCATATCCCGGTGAACTTCGCTTCGGCTGCTTTATTGATAAGCTCGCCTTCGCTGGCCTTGATCACCTCGTCAAGCTTTAGCATCTCTTCCTACTTGACGTCGGAGCTGTCAAGGAACTGCTTGTTCGACTTGAACTCTTTGAGCCTGTCGATAAGCTGTTCGGTGGCCTCGTTGCCTTCGAAGCTGTCGAGGACTTTCCTGAGTAGCCAGACCTTGCGGAGCTCGTCGTCTCCCAGAAGGAGCTCTTCTTTTCTCGTTCCGGACATCCTTACGTCCATGGCGGGGAATATCCTTCTGTCTGCGAGCTTCCTGTTGAGGTGAAGCTCCATGTTGCCTGTGCCTTTGAACTCTTCGTATATGACGTCGTCCATCCTGCTGCCTGTCTCAACTAGTGCGGTAGCAAGGATGGTGAGAGAGCCTCCGCCTTCCATGTTCCTTGCCGCTCCGAAGAACCTTTTCGGCCTGTGAAGACAGGTCGGGTCAAGACCTCCTGACAGCGTCCTTCCTGAAGGAGGCGTTACCAGGTTGTAGGCCCTTGCCAGCCTTGTGATCGAATCAAGGAGGATGACTACGTTGTTGCCCGCCTCGACAAGCCTTTTCGCGCTTTCAAGCACAAGCTCGGCCACCCTGATATGGTTCTCAGGCGGTTCGTCGAAGGTGGAGCTGATCACTTCGCCCTTAACGGACCTTTCCATATCCGTGACCTCTTCAGGCCTTTCGTCGATGAGCAGCACCTTGATCTTGTATTCCGGGAAATTTACGGCGACGCTGTTGGCGATGTTCTTAAGAATAGTGGTCTTTCCTGCTTTCGGGGGAGAGACTATCATGCCCCTCTGACCGCAGCCGATAGGGGACATAAGGTCGATAAGTCTGGCGGCTATCGGACAGCCCTGATATTCAAGCGTAAGCCTCTGGTCAGGGAATATCGGGGTCAAGCCTTCGAACGGGACCCTTTCTCTTATCTTGTCGGGGTCGCAGCCGTTGACCGCTTCGATCTTTAACAAAGAGAAATACTTTTCTCCGTCTTTCGGAGGCCTTACCTGGCCCTGTACCGCGTCACCGTTGGCAAGGTCGAACCTGCGGATCTGAGTTTGTGATACATATATATCGTCGGCGCTGGGCAGATATGTCTCGGTCCTTAAAAAGCCGTAACCTTCGGGAAGTATCTCAAGAACGCCTTTGGCGAAAATTAAGCCGTTGGATTCTGTCTTTGCCTCGAGGATCTTGAATATGAGGTCATGCTTCCTGAACGTACGGTAATTGGGGATCTTCAGCTCCTTCGCGATCTCGAACAGGTCGGGTATCGTCTTTTTCTGAAGCTCGGAAATATCCATCTAAACTCCTCCTTTTCGGGCTTTTTCAGTTGTTGCTATGGTATTTGTGTGAAAAGCTCATTTTGGGAAAACTTTGAAAAATTGGTCGCGACACATGATGTGTGGCTATCCAAATATCAGAATACTATGGCAGTTTTGCTTTGTCAATGGTAGGAAAGCAGAGCAAGCCGGTGAAATCTTTATCCTGTCCGGACGATAAATATACAAGGGTCCCCTGAACATGAGGGAGGAAAAGGCATGAGCTCCGTCAAATTACAGCTTTTGGTCCGGACAATGTTCCCGATATCTGAATGGGCGGATACGAATAAGGACAATAAGGTACAGACAGAGGAACTTATCCCGAACAAATACGCCGATGAAGGCCTCAGAGCGATGATACAGAGGACCATTGATGACAGTTACAGACCTTTGCTGCGGACTATCGATAAGAACAGGGACGGGCTCTCGGAGAAAGAGATCCTTTCTTATATGTCCTCCCCGAAACTGGGGAGTATCGACAAGGTGAACCTTGACGGTGTATTAAGTGATCTTGTAAAGACCGGCACAAGCAAGGTAAAGGGTATTCCTCTGATGTTTGTTGATGCGCAAAGAGTTCCACAAAAGCTGAAGGCTGTGCTGTCCGGACACATTTTGGATCTTGCAAGAATGGGCGGTTCCGCCGGCCATGTTGGCCTGTCCTATTCTGACGGAAAGTTCGGCGGTCCGACAATTGACGGCAGCAAGAAGTATGGTGTTGTCATTGTAAGCCCGGCCGTAATGGACAGGCTGAAACAAGGCCCTGAAATGAGGGAGATCATAAAGAATATCGTGCTTTACCACGAAATGGTGCATCTCAAGCAGTATTTTTCGGGAAGAGAGGATAAGGCAGGGGCTTTGTTCTATTTGCTTGCGGTTATCGCAGCCGACAATCCCAAAATGATGGACATGAACATGCTGAAACAGATCTCTCATGATACCGAAGAGGCTCTTTCCGAGCTGGAAGCATACAGGCTAACGCTCATTAAGGCGTCAAAGATGAAGGTCGATAACGAAGGGCTTTTGAATGCATGCAGGGAAACGAACCGGAGATTCCTTAATCTGAATGAAATTATTAATGCTTACAGAAATGTTTTCAAGCTGCAGGATATTGCCGGCCACTATGAAAAGGAAAAAGAGATGGCCTTCAGCAAAAAAGACGCAGAAAAGCTGAACCTTTGGCTGGAAAAGATACCTGAAGCCGATATGTTCAAAAAAATGAATCTCAGGCTGTACCCGGACCTTACTAACGAAAAGAAGAAAGAGATATTCGGGAAATAGGCCGCGGAGGAAATGGTATAATAAGAACATGACAAGTTATTCCGCAAACAAAGGACTGCTCCTAAGCCTTAGTCTCCTTTCCCTTACGGGGAAGGCCTAAGCGGGAGTGCTTTTTCAGCCGGAATAACTTAACGAAACAGTCCAAAGCCACCGCTTCAAGGGAAGACCGGTGGTTTTTTCATTTTTAAGGATCACCGGACTTCTCAAAACAAGAAGCGCTGGCAGAAAGGTGATCAAAAATGAAAAGTATGGATGCCTCAAAATACCGTCCCTATCCGGCTGTTGATATACCCGGACGCACCTGGCCCGACAAGGTAATCTCCAAAGCTCCCGTGTGGGTTAGCGTCGACCTGCGCGACGGCAACCAGGCACTGCCTTCACCCATGAACGTAGAGAACAAGCTGAAGATGTTCAAGATGCTGGTGGACATAGGATTTAAAGAGATAGAGGTCGCTTTTCCGTCGGCATCGCAGGTCGATTTCGACTTCGTAAGAACATTGATCGAGGGCGGGCATATACCCGATGACGTGACGATACAGGTCCTGACACAGGCAAGAGAACATCTGATACGCAGGACATTTGAGTCATTGAAAGGCGTGAAGAACGCTATCGTCCATATGTACAATTCAACATCAACGGCACAAAGGAAGATCGTTTTTAATTCCGATAAAGCCGGCATTACAAGGATCGCCGTGGATGCTGCCGCTTTGATGGTCGAATTACGCAAAGGGATGGCCGGTTCCAACATCCGCTTCGAGTATTCGCCCGAAAGTTTCACGGGAACTGAAATTGAATACGCTATGGAAATAGTAGAAGCTGTGAAAGCCGTCTGGAAACCGACTGTGGAAGACAAAATGATAGTGAACCTGCCGTCAACGGTAGAAATGAGCACTCCGAACGTTTTTGCGGACAGAGTGGAGTGGTTCATTCGCAACATTACCGGCAAAGAAAGCGTTATCCTGAGCGCTCATCCGCACAACGACAGAGGAACAGCAGTTGCAACAGGGGAGCTGGCCGTGATGGCGGGAGCGGAGAGAGTTGAAGGCTCTCTGTTCGGCAACGGAGAGCGCACAGGCAACATGGATATTATCACTATGGCTCTGAATATGTTCAGCCGAGGTGTGGGTCCGGAACTGGACTTTTCAAATATCGATAAGGTCGTAGAGATCTACAAAGAAACGACAGGCATGGAGGTCCATCCGAGACAGCCGTACGCGGGAGAGCTGGTGTATACGGCGTTCTCGGGGTCGCATCAGGATGCGATAAATAAGGGGATGAGGTTTATGGAGCAGAAGAGGGGAAGAGAGGAAGAGGGGAAGTTGGTTAGTTGGTTAGAGGGAAAGGGGGAGAGAGAGGAAGAGGGGAAGTTGGTTAGTTGGTTAGA
>CAZHHM010000007.1:30056-66133 GCA_964532225.1 uncultured bacterium
GGTTAGAGGGAAAGGGGGAGAGAGAGGAAGAGGGGAAGTTGGTTAGTTGGTTAGATGGGAAGGGGGAGAGAGGGGAAGAGGGGAGGTCAAATGATAACAAACTTTCCGACTTCTCAACTTCTTCACTTTTTTGGGAGGTGCCGTATTTGCCGATAGATCCGAAGGATGTCGGGAGAAGCTATGAGGGAGTGATACGTATCAACAGTCAGTCGGGCAAGGGAGGGGCAGCTTTCATACTGGAAAAGGAGTGGGGCTTCCGTATCCCTAAGGCCATGCAGCCGTCCGTTGGTTCCGCCGTGCAGAAGATGACCGAAGAAAAGGGAAGGGAGCTGACCAGCGAAGAGGTAAGAGGTTGTTTTGGCCGCGGTTTCCTGGCTGTGAAAGGAAAATACGAACTGAAAGAGTACTCCGAGAGCACCGGAAATGAGAGTTCAGTAGTTAAAGCCGTGATCAACGACGAGAGCTCTGACATAAGCATCGAGGCGGAAGGCAACGGACCTGTCGCGGCTTTCGTGCACGGCCTGAACAGGCACTTCTCAACTCCAGTAGAGATAGTTATGTACGAGGAGCATGCTTTGTCGGCAGGCGCTGACGCCGAAGCTGCAGCTTATATCGGGTTGAAGCAGGGTGATGTGAAAGCTTTCGGCGCGGGAGTAGATGCCAATATCAGCAGGGCTTCTGTCAAAGCGGTCATGAATGCTTTAAATAACTTATAATAAGATAAAGGAGCTCAGCAATGCATCATGTATTCGATCCTCAAAATATGGCCAGGCTCGATTCGCCTGAAAGAAAGAAGGCGCTTCCCGCGCATGAGATCCTTACTGCGAACGATCTTAAAGAAGGGGATGTATTTCTTGATATTGGTGCCGGCACGGGATTCTTTGCTCTTCCGGCTGCTGAGATAGTGGGGCAAAAGGGCTCTGTTATCGCCGCGGATATTTCAAAGGAAATGCTTGCCGAGACGATGAGGAGGGCGGGAGAAGCTTCTTTAAGCAACATTAAACCTCTTCAGCTTGACGGGAAAAAGATCGGTCTTGCCGACAAGAGCGTTGATTTTGTGCTTCTCTCGGCAGTACTTCACGAGATACCGGACAAACAGGGAATTGCTGCGGAGATATCACGTGTCCTTCGTGACAAAGGAAGCGTTCTTGTCGTCGAGTGGCAGAAAAAAGAGACGGAGAAAGGACCGGACATAAAAGACAGGATAGGAAGACCGGAGACGGAGGACTTGTTCAAAAAATCCGGGCTGTCAATTCTTCGTTCGGAAGACATTAATAATGAGCATTATGTGGTGAGGGCGGGGAGGGGATAGAGAGATATTCGATTAGATGGTGAGGAGGGCAGTATTTAAGAGGAGGGTATTTTAAATTATTGAAAGAGACTATGAGTAAGATGTTTGTGTTTTTATTTGCGTATATATTCTTGAATCTTTGTTAGGGAGTATTTTATTCCTTTAAGTTCCTCATGGATCGGATCTGGATCAGACTGACTTCCAAGGTAAGAGGACAAATCTATTGTTGTTGATTCGTTGAAATGTTTTCCGGCCCAATTATATTTGGCAGTAACAACAAAAGATTTAGGTGTTTTGGATATATCAGCTTTTTTATCGAATATAACAAAAGATTGGGCAAGCGCGAATACAATTTCTGAATTTGCCGGAAAATCAGGGATGGTGTTGTTAAAGCAAGGAAACGATTTAAGGTTGTCTTCCGGATTATTTACGCCATACTGAAAGAAATCTCTGTCAACGCTTAATTTTAGAGTGCTCGCAGAGTTTTTCCCATGATTCTTAATTCTTAAATAGATAATTATTGATCCGGAAGGTATAAAAGCACTAACTAAAACATATGGCCTTAGAATAGATTCGTTTTGCTTCCTCATTTCTCTAACGGTATAAATGTTTGAAATAAGAATAAAGAAAGTAAGGAAAGCATAAATGCTAGTAATAAACTCAATGCTCAATTCGATTTTTCCTCTATTATATTTATTTCACAAGTATCTAGCCCAATCAACACCCCCTCCAAGTGCTTTAAAGAAAGGGTCGATAAATTCTCCTCTCAACTGAGTCTCGTTGTATTTGCCAGACTTATATTTATCTTTATGGCGATTAAAGCGTTCGATTGAATCAAGTATTTCTTTAGGTGTAGACAAAACTATTTCTCCAATTTCTTTAATAGCACTTCCGGATCACTACTTGTGGAAATCATGGGATACCCTCCAGTTCCTTCAAAAACAACAAGTATGTGTCCACAATTTGCGGTGTTTAAAGAATGTCTCTTTTCTGTGCCTTTATCTGTTTTAAAGTTAATTCCTGTGCTTCCTTTTTCTGACTGGTATCTACTATCTATTGTTCCGTCATTTTCGGTTTCATGTTTCTTTTCTGAAATTATTACAATATCTGGTTTTCCTCCCTTAATGCTTTTATATAAATCTTCGGAATACCCTGATTCCAGCCCATGATGAGGTGCAATTAAAATGGAAAGGCCAAATGTGCTTAATAATGATTTTAAGGATGGTTGGTTGCTAGAGACAACATGCCAGTTTGGATTTTTTGCTGTTTTAGTATTTTCGAAACATGTATATCGCTTTTCCGAACCTTCTTCTTCATTAAGAATACATTGTAATGCGTCAGGAGTAATATCGCCCGGAATTAACAATGTATGAATTCCATGTCTATAATAAATGACTAAACTGGTTCCATTTCCGTAATCATTATCATTGCTCTCATGGATTTTATCAACGATGGGAGGCCTTACATAATATAGCCCATATTCAAGATTAGGTATTGATCTGGCTGAATCATAACAGATTGTTTGTAGTGGTAATGACCGCCCCTTATATATCTCTTTGTATGCTGTGACTAATTCGTCGCTTCCATCTGGATTAATTATTCTGTCCCAGTCAAGATTTTCAGAAGTCGATCCTTCAGGAGTTTTATCATGTGGGCAAGTATGTAGGGATGAATAAAACGCAGATTTTCCTTGAGTGGTAGGTAATAATTGCTTTATTTCAGATATGTGATCAGCATGAGGGTGAGATATTATTGTTTGTGCTACTTTGCATTCTTTATATTTATCAAGGTAAGGAATGATATTCTTCTTAAGAAATTCGCAAGGGCTAAAATCTTCTGTGCTACCAAAATCGTACATTATTCCTTGATTTAATCCGGTTCGAATAAAAACACTTAATCCTCTTCCTGTGTCAAAAACCCAAATATGACTCTTTAATGATTTTGGCCAAGAAGGTGACATCATTAAATCTCCTTATTGTATGTTCGCAATTAAAGGTGTTGTGCATAGGCCTTCGACATCAGTACGAAATACTTTGCTTGAGTAAGTATCATATATTCTTAGTGCTTTAGAATCAGGCACATTATCAAATATCCCTGATTTTGTTGATATTATTGTATCCCTAGGAGAAGCGGTTTTAATAAATTCTAGATTTGCACCATTTTTAGACCCGTGATGACTTGCCCTTAACACATTGCAATTTGTCAGTTTCCAGTCAGCCAATATTAGATCAAGTTCTGAATCAGAAGCATCTCCACATACAATAAAGTTATTAGCTGGGGTGGAGACCCATATCACTAAATTTGCATCGTGACATTCTCTGGTGTCGCTATCATTAACACTTGTTCGAGGGCCTAATACTAAAAAATTGCAGTTAGTGAAATTCTTTCTTACTCCGGATGAGCATGTGAATCGTTTGCTTGAATCAGGCACGAGTTTATTTTTAAGATTTGTATATTCGTTGTAATCTTCCAAAGAAAGCGAATTGTCGTCATGCCGTCTTTTATATGGAGACCCCCAAAACTCTGCAACAGTAAAATTGTTAATTAAGTCTTCCATCCCTAAATAATGATCGCTATGCGGGTGAGATATTATTAATAAGTCTATTAATGATTTGCCAATATTATTGTTGATATAATGAGCAATATTTGTTGGTTTTGATATACCTTTGTCTGAATATTTGTTATATCCACAATCTATCAGAACAAGATCATCTCCCATTTCAAAAATAGTGCAGTCGGCACAACCAACGTCTAAAAAATGTGCTTTATAAGCCATGATAAAATCATTTCCCAAATACAGCTTTTGAGGCCGATTTGTTTTCTCTAGTCATTAAATAGATAATCGCTGTTGATAATTGTGTTAACAGGAAAAGGGAAGAAAATACTGTGTTTAGAAGTGAACTTGTTTTCGCAAAGTATAAAATTGCAAAAAGCAAACAGGAATTCATGAATGCTATTAGGTACATTAAAAAGGATTGAGAGCTAAAAAAATTAAAGAATGGTGGTTTGTTGTGATTCGTATACATTCCGCTTTTATTCTCAAAAGAAAGTGGTTTATAAGATAAATAAGTGTTCCTTTGTTCGTTGATGAACCTCATGCAAACAACAAAATATATACGGTTTCGAACAATCATGTAATACATTATTGTTCCGAAAAGTAGCGACACTGAGAGGCCTAAAATAACTGAATTGCTTAAGTCAATAAATTTAGTTAATGCATATTTGTCAATACCAACGGCAATCCCAATGATTGTTGTGTAAAAAGTAGCTAAATATTTAAATATATCGATAATTTGGTTATCGTAATGCCTGGATTGTTCATAACTTTGATTGAAATCATTTTGCAGCATTGATATTGAGCCGTTTAGTATTTCATCTGGCATTGTAGTTCTCCTATAAATTGTTGGTATCAAGGATTATATATTTAAGTATGCGATTATTCAATGGACGGGTTGATTGTGCAAATCAGATATTTATTGTAGATGTTATACATTCGTGCAAGCGTCAGTGAAGGCAGGACGAGGGGTTTTAAAAACCTGAGATGTTATTTTCTCTTTTTCTTCACAGTAAGTGGGACTTCTTTTGCTGTTATCCTTGCAAGCTCCGAAAGCCACTCCCTGTTGTCATGGTCTTCGATCAAAAAGTACATCTTTGCCCCGGGATAGGGAGGAGCTTCCTTCGCGTCTTTTATGAATTTGCGCCCGCCGTCGGTAGGTTTGATATAGAGCTGGTCGTCGCAAACGAGGGCGATCACTTTGCCGTCAAGGTATAGGGCATATTCCCCGAACATTTTTCTGTAGGTGATATCGTTAGCGTCGCCGATCTGGTCAACAATGTAGTCTATGAATTCTTGTGTAGATCCCATTATTGTCTAAAATTTGCCGTTGAGGAGAGTCGAACTCCTAAGGGTTGCCCCATACGATCCTGAGTCGTACGCGTATGCCAATTCCGCCACAACGGCACAATCTGAACCAAAAGTATCAACTACCGGAGGAGGGAGTTGAACCCTCATGAGCGTAAAGCTCATTCGATTTTGAGTCGAACGTGTATGCCATTCCACCACTCCGGCACAAAATTATCCGGTTACAACATTTGTCATTGGTCATTGGGCATTTGTCATTCTGTCCGACTAATGTGCTTCTTCGAACCAGCCCATCTTCCTGAACTTTTCGTACCTGTTATTCAGGATATCATCGGGAGAAAGCTTTAGCAATTCGAGAAGATGCCTTTCAAGAGCGGCTTTGAGGCTGTCTGCTGCCGTTCTCGGGTCGTTGTGCGCGCCTCCGAGAGGCTCTTTTATGACCTCATCGACTATCTTCATCTCCAAAAGGTCTTTTGCCGTTATCTTAAGGTTCTCGGCAGCGTCAGGCGCCTTCTTGGCGTCATGCCAGAGAATTGCCGCGCATCCTTCCGGCGATATCACGGAATACTGCGAATACTCGAACATCAGGACCTTGTTCCCCACACCGATGCCGAGCGCTCCTCCCGAGCCGCCTTCACCGGTTATCACTGCTATGAACGGCACTCTGAGCATAGCCATTTCTCTCAGGTTCCTGGCTATCGCCTCGGCCTGTCCTCTTTCTTCGGCCCCTATGCCGCAATAGGCTCCGGGCGTGTCGATAAGCGTTATTATCGGCCTGTTGAACTTTTCGGCCATGTTCATAAGGCGCAGGGCCTTGCGGTAGCCTTCGGGATGGGCCATGCCGAAGTTCCTGCTGATATTTTCCTTGGTATTGCTGCCCTTTTGGTGTCCGATGACCATAACATGCCGTCCGTTAAGCTTTGCGAAACCTCCCACCATCGCCGGGTCGTCGCCGTACAGCCTGTCCCCGTGCAGCTCGACAAAATCGTCGAATATCATGCTGATATAGTCGGTGCTGGTGGGACGCATGATATGCCTAGAGATGAGCACTATCTGGCTCGGTGTCAGGTTGGAGAATATTTCCCTCTTCAGGTATTCTATCCTGCCTTCCATCGAGCGGACCTCCTCGTTCATGTCGAGGTCGCCCGTCTTTGCCAGCTTTTTCAGCTCATCCACTTTCCTGTATAGGTCTGCGATGGGCTTTTCGAAAGGAAGCAGGTATTTAGGGTCGAGCATTACTGAAGCCCGAACCAGTCAAGACATTTTGCAAGGGTCATCTTGAGGTATTTCCTTTCCACGACTATGTCGACCATGCCGTGCTCCTTGAGATACTCGGCCCTCTGGAAGCCCGGCGGAAGCTTTTGCCTTATCGTCTGCTCGATCACCCTGGGACCGGCAAAACCGATGAGCGCGCCTGTTTCCGCGATGTTGACGTCGCCAAGCATGGCAAAACTCGCCGAAACCCCTCCGGTCGTGGGGTCGGCCAGAACGCTGATGTAGGGGAGCCTTGCCTCATTGTGCTTTCCGAGAGCAGCGGAGGTCTTTGCCATCTGCATGAGGCTCATGATTCCTTCCTGCATCCTGGCGCCTCCGGATGTGTTTATGATGATGACCGGGAGCTTAAGTGCGGTGGCCTTTTCGATCGCTCTGGCGATCTTTTCTCCGACAACGGAGCCCATGCTGCCGCCCATGAATGAGAAATCCATGCAGCACAGTACCACATGCTTTCCGTTTATTGTGCCTTCACCTGTCACAACAGCATCATTTATGCCTGCCTTTGTCTCGTAGCTGCGCAGGCGTTTTTCGTACTGCATCTCGTCGACGAAATGAAGATGGTCGACCGAGCGCATCGAAAGGTCGTATGGTGAGAAGCTGGCCTCGTCAAGCAGCTGGGAAATGCGTTCCTTGGCGGTCAGTTTAAAGTGATAGCCGCACTTCTGGCATACCTTGAGGTTCTTCTCAAGGTCTTTAAGGAAAAGGGTCTCGCTGCACTTGACGCATTTGACCCAAAGATTGCCCGGAATATCAAGTTTTTCTTTCTTGTATTCGGTCTTCTTTTCCTGCTTTTTTTTAGTTATCCAGTCTGATATCGCCATATTGCGTGACCTTATATAGTGTGTTATTATAACATGTAGAAAAAATCCACAGGAGCAGTAAATGGCAAACATTAAATCCGCGATCAAAAGGATCAGGACCGCAAAAAGGAACGAACAAAGGAACAAGTCCGTAAAATCCGCGCTTAAGTCCCTTATCAATAAGGCAAAGAGCCTCGTTTCAGCCCCGGCTAAGGACGCAGAAGCGGCCCTGAGGGAAGCGCTGAAGAGGATCGATAAAGCAGTGTCAAAAGGGATAATCCACAAGAAAACGGCAGCAAGGAAGAAATCAAGGCTGGTCAAGTCGCTCGCGTCCAAAAAGAAGAAATAAGATCACTAGAAAGGCCTGAGCATGAAATTCAACCTGATCCCCCGCGATGAGAAATTCTTTGATATGTTCGAGAGGGCATTTGTTAACGCTATCGAGATGGGCACGGTGTTCAACAACATGCTCAAAGACTATACCCAGGTCGAGGAAAAGGTGGCCAAGATAGACGACCTCGAGCACGAAGGCGACATCATCACGCACGAGATCTTTGACAAGCTCAACAGGACCTTCATAACTCCCATAGACAGAGAAGATATCCATTCTCTTGCTTCGGAGATCGACGATGTTCTCGATTTTATCAAGGCCGCGTCCGACCGTCTTCTCCTGTATAAGATCAAGAAACCGACGACCGAGGTCATCAGGCTTTCCGAAACCCTCCTAAAGACTATACTTGAGACCTCGAAGGCCGTAAAAAGCCTGAAAGAGATGAAGAACTCCAAGAGGATACAGGAGTACTGCATTGAGGTCAACAGCCTCGAGAACGAAGGCGACACTATCCTTAAGAACGCCATCGCCAAGCTTTTTGACGACAACACTAACGCACTCGAGGTAATTAAGTGGAAAGAGATCTACGAGAACCTTGAGAGCGCGATAGACATGTGCGAGAGTATAGCCAATACAATTATCGCGATAATAGCCAAAAATGCTTAGTCTCATGGTCGTGATCGCGATCATTGCGGTCGCGCTCATATTCGATTTTATAAACGGCTTCCACGATGCCGCTAATTCTATAGCAACTGTAGTATCCACCAAAGTGCTTTCGCCAAAATTTGCCGTGATGTGGGCCGCTTTCTTCAACTTCATCGCAGCTTTTACTTTCGGACTTGCGGTAGCCACTACGATAGGCAAAGGCGTTGTCGACCCTTCAGCGGTCACAACAAGGGTCATTCTTGCCGGGCTCATCGGCGCAATAATCTGGGACCTCATTACATGGTATATCGGACTTCCCACAAGCTCTTCTCACGCGCTTATCGGAGGTTTCGCGGGAGCAGCCCTTTTAAAAGGGGGAATGGACGCTATAATCTTACCCGGTCTGATCAAGATCGCCGCATTCATCTTCATATCTCCGATCACGGGTTTCATACTCGGGTACATCATAATGGTCATAGTGTTCTGGATCTTCCGGGACGCATCCCCTCAAAAACTTGACAGCGGGTTTCGCAAGATGCAGCTTGTTTCTGCTGCCGCCTACAGTCTAGGGCATGGAGGCAATGACGCGCAGAAAACGATGGGGATCATAGCTGTACTGCTTTACTCCACCGGACATCTGGGCGGCGAGTTCTATATTCCCATGTGGGTAGTCTTCTCCTGCTATATTGCGATCGCATTGGGAACTCTGGCAGGCGGCTGGAGAATTGTAAAGACGATGGGCACAAAAATAACAAAGCTTAAACCGGTCGGAGGCTTCTGTGCAGAGACGGCCGGAGCAATAACGCTGTTCATGTCGACGCATATGGGTATCCCTGTCAGTACAACGCATACCATAACCGGATCAATAACCGGGGTCGGCTTTACCAGAGGCTCGTCATCGGTGCATTGGGGCGTTGCCGGGAACATAATATGGGCGTGGCTTCTTACTATACCTGCCTCCGCCATTATCGCGATGGGCGCTTACTGGGCTATTTCACTGATCAACTTCTGACAGCTGATATAATCAATACATGCCTCAGATCAAAGCAAGGTCATACGCAAAGATCAATCTTTACCTGAAGATAAAAGGTCTTCGCCCTGACGGTTTTCACGAGCTTGAGACACTCATGCAGAATGTTTCCCTTTATGACGAGCTTCTGTTCGAAGAGATCAAAAAGGGCATTGAAATTGGGTCCAACAGCAAGAACATGCCTCATGATGCAAGGAATATCTGCCATAAAGCTGCCAGTTTGCTTATCAATGAGCATAAGATCGATAAGGGCGTCAGGATAACAATTCAAAAAGATATCCCAATGGAGGCCGGTATGGGCGGAGGAAGCTCAAATGGTGCTGCTACGCTCATTGCATTGGACAAGCTGTGGGAGCTGGGGCTTTCGCAAGAACAATTGATATCGTATGCCGCAAAACTGGGCAGTGACGTTCCCTTCTTTATTGTGGGGGGAAGGGCAGTGTGCAAGGGAAGGGGAGAAAAAGTTGAGAAGGTGAACGGTGAACAGGGAACAGGGAACAGGTATATTGTGATAAAACCCGATGTGTCGGTGCCGACGAAATGGGCGTACGCGGAATGGGACAAGAGCAATATGTCATCGCGAGGGTCATTGCGAGCGGTCATTGCGAGCGGAGCGAAGCAACGGGCCCTAGATGCAGAGGATGGGATCAAATGCATCGGATCAAAAGTGACGGGGTTGCTATGCGAAACGCCTGTCGATGGAGGGCCGCTGCATGCAACGGCCTTACAATATGAGAATGACCTTGAGGATGTCGTTCTTCCTCATTATCCGCAGATAGTAAAAGCTAAACAGGACCTTTTGGACGCAGGATGCTCAGTTGCGATGATGACAGGCAGCGGCTCTGCCGTGTTCGGCATTGTTGACGGCCGAATAGCGGAAGCGGCTCACAAGAAGCTCAGTCAGACGTATCCTCTTTGCCGCCTTGTATCAGACGAAGAAGCGGGAGTTGCTCTTTTACCTGCAGGTCCGGTTTTGTCACGTTAAGCACAGAAAGCATACGTGCTAACGAGGTTATCCTGTCAACAGATGAAGCAGAGGATCTCCCCGGTCCCGTCATCAGTTTGAAGGTGAGGTCAATAGCTCCAAATATCCTGGTCCTTTCCCCTTCAGTTGCCGCATTTAAATAAGCCCCTGATATGGCCGTTCCTGCCAGTGCGTAAGGTATGGTCTTTTCATCTGCACGGATGAGTACAGGGATGTTGTTCGATGGCGACAGTTCGCGAGGAAGCCTTGAAAGCGACAGTGCGTTAGTAAAGGCGTAAAAGGCCTCTATATCCGCATCCTCGAGCTCGGGAGCGTGTTTATGAACAGGCCAATCCGATGGTATGTTACGAAGCAGCCCTGCTATATTCTTCGCATCCATGAACTCATTGCCTATCACAGTGCCGAAACCTGAAGACAGTTTAGGATGCTCAAGTACCCGGATGGACTTTGTATGGGGCAAATGCCTGAAAATCTCCATTGCGGAAGAATGGTCGTTCCCGGATAAATGCCGGTTGATCTCCCTTACGACAAAAGACCTAGGGAGCCTTGATGTGAAAGCCGGCTGTCTTAGTCTTGAAGTTGATGAAGTGAAGCCTGCCATTTATCCTCCTTCTGCCATCAATAATGGGTCTCATTAATATATCGTAAGAAAATGGCAAGGATCTCAAAGAAAAGCCCCCGCTGTGGCGGGGGCTAATAGTATCGGTCAATATATGGTTATCTTGAGGGCATATTCAGCAGAAGGTTCTTTTCTGCCAGTATTCTGTACAAGAACGAACCCTGTGCGACGTTCCTGTTCCTGACTTTCAGTGTCACCGGATCGATAAGGTCCTCAAAGCCTATGTTGCTGAGATTAAAGGCCCCTTGAATCGTGACCATTTCTCCTTTGTGGCCGTTGGCAAGAAGCTCGAATGCTCCATAACCAAGTCCGGTTGTGATCAGATAATCATAAGCGTTTACAGGGTTCTGTCTGATGTCATATCCGACAAAGTGAGGCTGGGTGCCGTCGACAAGCTTTTCCCCGCCGTGTTCTTTCTTGAGCTCTGCATATCTCTTCTTTATGCTTTCCGCAAAAATGTTCTCGAACGGGATCTTTCCGAACTCAATATGGCCAAAACTGTCCCTCGGTACTTCCGGAAGACCGGATGCTTTACAGACCTCAATGAGTTTTTCTTCAGAGAGCATCTCAATAAAACCTTCACCGAAGCATATAGCGCCGTTGGGGATGTTGTTGTCCTCGCGTCCGATTATCTCCCTGGCCAGTTTGTCAACGATGAGGTCGTAGTCGATCGGTTTTGTGAATTCTTCGGGTATCAAGGTCTTAAAGGCGCCGCCTTTCATCCCTGCTAGGGCGACGATATAACCAGCGGCCCTGCCCATGACCTTGATTATCTTTATCCTTGATGTCGCGATACTATCGTCTATGAACCTTTTGATCTGATCCGATGCCACATCGGACGCGGTGACATATCCGAAGGTGAAATCTATGCCGTGGTAGTCGTTGTCGATGGTCTTGGGTACGTGGACCATGTTCCCTGCGAACAGGCGTGAACGGTCAAGGATGTGTAGCGCGGAAGCTGTGCGATAAATAATGTTCCCCGTTCTCATAGTGTCGTCGCCGCCGACTGATATGAACGCGCCGATACGGAAATATTCGAAAGCATTAAGGACAGACTCGACCTCGGTCATCTTTGAAGGGTCTTCAAGATCTGCAGCGCTCTTTATAGGTTTTCCGGGGTTGGCCCTTGCCGAACCGAGCAGAAGGCCAGGTTCCTGAAGCATTTTGTCACAGAGCTGAGGGGTAAGCATATAATAGTTCACATTCTCTATAAGCGACTTAGGGTCTCTTCCTCCGACGAGGTATTTATATCCGTTCCTGAAACCGACGACATCTATCCCGCGATCGATGAAAGGTCTTGCCGCATTAGCGATAACGATATTCCCGCCATTGGCCGGGCCACCGGAATGCAATATCCCGACTCGCAGTCTGTTATCCCTTAAATGATCAAGAAATGGAGTGATCCTCATCTTTGGTGCCGATAATGCTCCGCTCATATTAATCTCCCTTTCATTCCGTTGTGTTAAGTCTTACCGCATATCTCATCGGGCGTAAATCCGTGAAATTTCAGTGATATTGACCTGAAGTGCTATAATAATGCCTATGAAAAAAAAGGTGGAAAGCAGCTTTTCGAATACTCTTCTCATCTCGCTGTGCATAGCAGGAGGGTTCGTTTGCAGCTACTTTTATGAAATAGCTTTTCTTACTTATTTCGGGCTGCCGGTAAGGACCATCGAGATCACCGTTCCGTCCGTCATTTACTATATCCTCATACTCATGATCATAATGTTCTCCTTTGCCTACCTGTTCAAGTACCTGAGGCCTTCGGCCGTGGCTGAGAGGACTATCGCAAGGGCATGGCTCAAGACGTTCTTCTTCCTGTTTCCGCTGGCTTACGTCACTTTTGTCCTTGGACCGTCGGGCCAAAGGTACTGGATATTCCTTGGTTTCATACTTGTTCTCATGTACATCGAATGGAGCGTACCTGTGGCATCGCTGTTCAAGGGAGGGCTGAGAAGAAAGCATGTATTTCTAGTGGACATGGTAGCCGGAGATCACCTGAGGTTCATGCACAAGGCAAGGACCTTTATGGACAATACGAACCATCTTATCGTTGTTCTGCTGATAATATTCGTATCAGTGTCCTACTTCCACGGGCTCGCGGCCGCGAAGCAGCAGAAAGAAAAGTTCATCGGCAAACGCATCACCGAGCCGGCACAGATACTCAGGTCAAAGACCCCGCGCTGATCTTTTATTTCTTCCCGAAAGTGAACTGCCCCTTTTCCGGGTCGAAGTCGACAAGCACATGATCCCCTTCTTTGTATTCTCCCTTTAGCAGAAGGACGGCAAGCCTGTCCTGTATGTTCTGCTCAATGACCCTTTTTAAAGGTCTCGCGCCGTAAATGGGATCGAAGCCTTCTTTTGAAAGCTCGAACTTCGCTTTCTGGGTGATGTCAAGGAATATCTTTCTCTGTTCAAGTCGGGCCTTGAGGTCCGACAGGGAGATGTCGACGATCTTTGACAGCTCTTTTTCAGTGAGCTTGTTGAAGAAGACGATATTGTCGAGCCTGTTCAGGAACTCAGGCTTGAAGCTCTGTTTTATGATCCCTGTGATCTTTTCTTTGACACCCGAGGCATCCAGCTTTTCGAGATAGACGTCCGAGCCGATGTTCGAGGTCATTATTATTACCGTGTTCTTGAAATCGACTATGTGGCCCTGGCCGTCGGTAAGGCGGCCTTCGTCCAGTATCTGCAGAAAGACGTTGAATACTTCAGGGTGCGCCTTTTCGATCTCGTCGAAGAGAACGACAGAGTAGGGGCGTCTCCTTATTTTTTCGGTGAGCTGGCCGCCTTCGTCGTACCCGACATATCCCGGAGGGGCGCCGATAAGCCGGCTGACCGAGTGTTTCTCGCCGTATTCCGACATGTCTATGCGGACCGTTGCGTTCTCATCGTCAAAAAGGAACCAGGCAAGCGTCTTTGCCAGATAGGTCTTGCCGACACCGGTAGGGCCTACGAACATAAAGGAGCCTGTCGGCCTGTTCGGGTCCACGAGGCCGCTCCTTGACCTCCTTATGGCGTTTGCGATCACCGAGATGGCTTCGTCCTGGCCGATGACCCTTTCTTTGAGCTTATCTTCCATCTGGACCAGCTTCTCAATTTCACTGCTCATCAGCTTGCTGAGCGGTATGCCTGTCCATTTTGATACTACTTCGGCTATGTCCTCTTCGTCGATCTCTTCCTTGAGAATGGAACCTTCAGCTTTCATCTTGCTGAGCTTCTTATCTTTTTCGTCAAGTTCCTTCTGCGCTTTAAGAAGGCTTTCGTACTTGATCTGGGCAGCTTTCTCCAGGTTGCCGCTCTTCACCGCCTGTTCTTCCTCAAAACGGAGGTTCTCTATCCTCTGCTTTGTGTCTTTGACATCATTGATCAGCTTCTTTTCGACCTCCCACTTGGCCTTCATCTCTTTGCTTTTATGCTCAAGGTCCTTTTTTTCGTCCAGCAGCTTCTTAAGTCTCTCCTTGCTGGCCTCGTCCTTTTCTTTCTTTAATGCCTGTTCTTCTATCTGGAGCTGGATTATCTTCCTGTCGATCTCGTCTATTTCGGACGGCAGGGAGTCGATCTCTATCCTCAGTTTTGAAGCAGCCTCGTCTATAAGGTCGATGGCTTTGTCAGGCAGGAAGCGCTGGGTGATGTACCTGTTCGACAGAGTGGCGGCCGCTACTATTGCGGTGTCCTTTATCCTTACACCGTGGTGCACCTCATATCTTTCCTTAAGCCCTCTGAGGATGCCTATGGTCTCTTCAACGCTTGGCTCCTTTACGAAGAGCTGTTGGAACCTGCGCTCAAGAGCTTTATCCTTTTCGATGTACTTCCTGTATTCATCAAGTGTGGTGGCGCCTACACAGCGCAGTTCTCCTCTGGCAAGCATCGGTTTTAGCATATTTGAAGCGTCTATAGCGCCTTCCGCGCTACCGGCACCGACCAAAGTGTGCAGTTCGTCGATGAACAGGATTATTTTCCCGTTGCTGTCGGCTATTTCTTTAAGAACTGCTTTCAGCCTGTCCTCGAACTCTCCTCTGAACTTTGCGCCTGCTATCAGCGAGGCAAGGTCAAGCGATATCAGCTGCTTGTCCTTGATGAGGGAGGGGACATCTCCCCGAGCTATCCTCATGGCAAGTCCTTCGACAATGGCCGTCTTTCCTGTTCCCGGGTCCCCGATCAGGACGGGATTGTTCTTGGTTTTCCTCGATAAAACCTGTATTATCCTTCTTATCTCCTCATCGCGCCCGATCACCGGATCGATCTTGCCCTGTCTTGCAAGTTCGGTTATGTCCTTGCCGTATTTCTTTAACGGCTCCTTTATTTGTTCTTCCTGCGGATATTGCATGTTACCCTCCCTTCCGGTGAGTGGGCCGGCTCTACTTAACTTCGATCTTTATCTCTTTCGGCTTTGCTTCTTCGGCTTTAGGTATGTCGACGGACAGTACCCCGTCTGCGTAAGAGGCCTTGATGTTCTTTGAGTCTACGGCGTGTGGCAGGGCAAAGCTCCTGAAGAATGACCCGTAGCTCTTTTCTTTTCTAAGATAATTCTTTCCTTTTTCTTCTTTCTCGTCCTTGCGCTCGCCCGATATGGACATGACATTGTTCTCCACTGAAAGCTTTATGTCCTCTTTCTTGATGCCGGGCAGATCGACTTTTATGGAATAGCCGCTTTCGGTCTCCTGTATATCAACGGCAGGGGCCCAGCCAAGGCTGTCGTCCCTTCCGCCGTAATTGCCGAATAGCTTATTTATCTCATCCTGCAAGTTAAAGATATCCCGTACAGGGTTCCATCTGATTATGTCTGCCATGTGAAATACCTCCTTTATGACTATTATTCCAGTCTTCAGTCACCGGTCTTCTGTCTTAAGTCTTTATCCCACCTCCTTACTTCATCATTTTGCGGAACATGTCCTCTTCGTCGATGGCGAAGCGCTTTGCCATCTCCAGAAGGGCCCTAACTCCGTATATGTTAAGGTTCCATTTGTCCATGAGCTCCATTATCTTATGCAGGGTCTCTATGTCTTCCTGCGAGTAATATCGGATGTTGTTCTTTCTCTTTGGCTGGATGAACCCGACCTCGTCATATATCCTCAGTGTCCTCGGATGGCAGTCAAGCATCTCGGCTGTGATCGAGATCGTATATACTCCGCTATCTTTGGTATGGAAGAACATCAAGACCTCCTTCAAACGAGCTTACATACAGAAAGTATAACACTTGACAAAAAAATGTCAAGGTATGTGCATGAAGCGGTGCTTGAGAAATGTTACAAGTGGAGATATCATTGTACCAGACATGAACAGAGTTCTTCTTTTCTTTATCCTTGTGGGAGTGCTGTTCTATGAACTATTTTCGTTCAGAGCTCCGATCGCGTCGGGTTTCCAGCAGCTGGAAAGCAAGCTGTTCCCGGGGCTGAGGCCTATAACTTACGGGATCGGTGATTTTGACCAGAGGTTCGGCATAACTCAGGAGGAGCTTATTAAGAGCCTTGAAGACGCTGCCTGGATATGGGAAGAGCCGGTCTCAAAGAAACTGTTCGAGTACAGACCTGACGGCGACCTTAAGATCAACCTTGTCTATGATGAAAGGCAGGCCGCCACGGTAAAGCAGCAGGACTTGGCCGAAAGGGCGGAAAACGACAGGATCAGCCTTCAGTTCAAGAAAGACGCGCATGAAAGAACGCTGCAGATCTATGAAGGAAGAAAAGAAGGCTACAATAAAGCCCTAAGTGAATATGAGGCTGGCGTAAAGGACTATAATTCAAAGGTCTCGTACTGGAACTCCCGTGGAGGGGCCCCTAAGGACGAAGCGGAACTTATCATGTCAGAGAAGGCCCGTCTTGACGCGGACCTTGCAGTTATTTCCGGGATGAAGAGCGAGCTGGACAGGATGGTCGCGGAAATAAACGCTTCCGCGTCGGCCCTGAATTCAAAGGTCGACACGATCAATTCCGCCGTAGAAGAGCATAATGCCGTCGGGCGTTCGATGGGGGAGGAGTTCAGGGAAGCGGAGTTCATTTCGGATAAAGAAGGGCGAAGGATAAACGTTTACCAGTTCGCCGACAGGACAAAGCTTACAAGGGTGCTTGCCCATGAGCTTGGTCATGCCCTGGGCCTGGAACATGTCGAGGACCAGCAGGGTATAATGCACCGCCTCAATAACGGCGTCAATGAATATTTGACAGATGATGATCTCATGCAGCTGAGAAAAAGGCTGCGAGTGAAATAGCATAAAACAGTTCAGGGCAAGCCTGTAAGCCGGGTCCTGTGTTTGTATGGCCATCTGTCTGTGACATCCATTGCTGAATGCCTCGTACACTTAAGTACTGCGGCCGTTTCGAGGATCATAACGTCCAAGGCGGGACTTTCCTCTTTTAGACCTTGCTGCAGGTGGGGTTTTCCTAAATGCACCTCTCGGTGCAAGTATGTGAGCTCTTACCTCACAGTTTCAACTTTGCCTTCCGACCTTTAGGGTCGAAGTGGGCCGTGTGATTTCTGTGGTACTTTCCCTGGGGTTTTCCCCGGCCGACGTTATCAGCCACCCTTGCCTTGCGCAGCCCGGACTTTCCTCCCTTCGTTCTCACGAAGAGCGGCCATCCGGCTTGCCCTGAGGGTAATTATATCACTTTGAGCGGGAGTCTATCCCTTTGTTAGCCAGCGCGTCAGCCTCTTTATTCTTCTCGCGCAGGACATGCGAGATAGAGAACTTCTTCATCTTTGCTATCAGCGACTTTGCATGAAGGTAATAATTCTGAAGGTTCGCGTCCTTGACCCGATAGTTGCCTTTTATCTGCTCAACTATCAGCTGGCTGTCCGAAACGAACTCGGCTTCTTTGTATCCTTTCAGAAGGGATTCTTCCAAGCCCCTGATAAGTGCTGAATATTCGGCAACATTGTTGGTCGCTTTTCCTATGTACTCTGATATCTCAAAAACGACCTGTCCGTCCTTTTTGGCAATTATGCCTATGCCGGCCTCTCCGGGATTGTTGCGCGACGCGCCGTCAATATTAATTGTTAACATTTCATCCCCTCATTTATTTGTTAGGGTCGTGGCATGCCACGACCCTACGTAAACTGCTATCTATAAACACCGATTTGTTTTTGGGTTTCAAAAATAACACTTTTCAAAGGCACTTTGTACTTCTTTGCCGCCTTCCTGCAATCCTCGTATTCCGGTGTTATTGAATAGACTTTCCCGCCTTTTGATGAGACCTTAACATTTATTTTCCCGAACTTTGTCTTTACCTGCTTGATCTCCCTGTCCAGGACTATCCTTTTTGCATCGCTGTACCTAAGGCCTATGGATGTGGTTTCTTCAAATATTATCCTTGAGATCCTATTGAGGTCTTTTTTCCTGACCATGACACACAGCTTTTGCGCGGGACGTGACTTTTTCATCCTGATATTTTCCGTATACACGTCTAGCGCGCCGGCTTTTAACAGTCTTTCAAAAAGATATTCGTATATCTGAGGGTTCATGTCGTCGATATTGGTTTCAAGTAGAACTATACCCAAAGGTCCTTCCGTATCGCCGATCGTAACACGTACCACAGGAGGCAGGCCGTAGTCTTTTGACCCGCATCCGTAACCGGAAATATTTACCGTCATATCAGGCATCTCTTCGGATTGTATCCCGATAGATGTAAGAATTGCTGCTCCGGTCGGTGTGATAAGCTCTCCTTTGATCCCTGTGTTGTAAGTCTTTAACCCCTTAAGCATTTCTGTTGTCGCCGGTGCAGGTATCGGTAAAGTGCCGTGTTCAGTTTCAACTGTCCCTGTGCTGAGCGGAAGAGGGGAGAAGAATATCTTCTCGATCCCAAGTTCATCAAGAGCTATCGCCGTGCCAACGATGTCCATGATAGAGTCAACTGCTCCGACTTCATGAAAGTGCACTTTATTAACGGAGATGCCGTGCACTTTTGCTTCTGCTCTTGCAAGAGTTCTGAAAATGTCCTTTGCCAGGGCTGTCGCTTTAGGGGACAGCTTTGCCCTGTCTATCAGCTTTTTAATTACAGGAAGGTTCCTGTGTTCATGCTGATGCGGGAAAGAAACGTCAAAAAAAGTTGAGGCTATGCCTTTCTTTACTGTCTTTGAAGCTTTAAGCACTGACTTGAGCCCAAGCTTCGCGAGCTTTCTTTTTATTGAATTAAAGTCTGCTCCGGCGTCAATAAGGCTCCCCAGTATCATATTTCCTGAAGCCCCGGCAAAGCAGTCGAAATAAGCGATCTTCATTTCTTTATCTGCCTGATTATTGCGTTCGCCATGCAGGCCGCACCGAAGCCGTTATCGATATTTACCGTTGCGATCCCCGGTGCACAGCTATTGAGCATGGTGAGTAAAGCCGAGAGGCCTTTAAAGTTCGCGCCGTAGCCTATACTGGTGGGGACGGCGATTATGGGCTGTTCGATAAGCCCGCCTACGACGCTTGCAAGCGCCCCTTCCATTCCGGCCACCACTATGGCGACCCTGCTTTTCTTTATCCTTCCGAGGTTGTTCATGAGCCTGTGTATCCCCGCGACACCCACATCGAATATCCTGTCCACCTTCATGCCCAGCAGTTCCGCCGTGACGGCCGCTTCTTCGGCGACAGGGATATCGGAGGTGCCTGCGGTAATAACGCTTATAAGAGGGCCGGAGGAATTCTTTTTGCTGCCGGATGAGATTATCCTGGACGGAAGATGATAAACAGCGTCAGGGACTATCCCGGATACAGCCCTGAAATTTTCGGGGGTAGCCCTTGTCGCTATAACGGTCTTTGACCTTTTCAGGAGCTGTTTGAATATCCTTGCGATCTGGTCGTTGGTCTTTCCGGGGCAGAAAATTACCTCGGGATAGCCTTTACGCGCCGTCCTGTGATGGTCAAGCTTGGCAAATCCCATGTCTTCAATTTTCTTTCTTGATGCGGCCATAGTTATAGATTATAGCCAATGAGAGCATAAATCAAGCCTTTGGAATGGCGTTATCTGTGAAATTTCGCTAAATATTGTCCGATGTATGTTCGGAAAGAACAAAGGAGGAAGAACATGATCACAGCAGGTATCAGTGCGGGAGGCCCGGATAAAGACATAAAGGTCTCGGTCAGCAGCAGCTCGGTCTCGGTCGAGGATACAAAGAACAAGAAGAAATACAGGCTTGATCTTTCCGCTCAGAATGAAAGCATCAGGATGTCATTAGAGAACGGTAAGTCCAAGGACGAACTGCTGATAACAAGAGGCTCGGATAACAGAACTGTCCACAAGGATGGTAAAAGAACTGAACTTCCTGAAGAAAAGGACAGTTTCAAGGCAGCTGTCAATCCTTATGAAGCAGCGGCGATCGAATATGCCAGGCAGATGCTTGCTCTTATGGATACGAACAGCGAAGAATGGAAAAAAGCGACCCAGCTTTCTCTGAAACTCAGCGAGATCGCAAGGGATAGATAATAGCCGCTTTACATTGGTGTTCGCATTTCCGCTGAAATAATACCAGTAATCTTACGATAACTTAATAAGATGGGCACAGGTATAAGGTCAAGGATCGTAGACCCCTCACGCATGCTCTCAAGGTCCGTATCAAGGACCCTGCAGCATGAGGTCCGTCCGTTCTCTCCGGTAAGGCTTTATGACCGGGCAAGGGTCAACCTTTGGGAGAACAGGAGCGTTCCATCGCCTTTATTGTCTATCGGCGTTCCGGAGCTTCTCATGGCCGTATCAATAGGCCGCCTTCTAAAACAGGTCGTTACCAAGAAGCCCCCTTTGGGTTCATTCGACAGGCTTAACAAGGACAAGTTGAGCAGCCCTAATCTGGTACAGGCCTTAGGTCCGGAAATGGCAGGCCGGCTACTCGCAGTGAACAGACTGTTCTATGAGGACCTGTATGATGTGCTCCGGGCGTTCGAGAATCTCGGGGATCCTTTATACATCAGTGATCTACAGGTCGGCGTCTTTCGTGTTGCGTGCTTAAAGATAGTGATCGCAGACCATCTTAACAGGAACGGGAACAGGCAGCTCATTGACGACGGACTACTTAAAGAGATCAACGATCTCAAGAGCATGTTAAGCCCTCATACGTACGCGGGGATACTTGCTTTGTTGGAGGAAAAAGGTCTGTCGGTCTCACAGCGGAGCAATTCGATAAGCCGTCTTCTTGCCGAGGACCTCGAACAGACATCAGGGCATCTGATGGTGTACGCTGATGAAGCCGAACCGGCGATGCTTCGCAAGCACATCAGGGATCGGGAGTTCTCTCTAGCCGAAGATATCATCGTAGGTATGCAGAACAGGAAGGATACAAGGGAAAAAGAAAAGATCGAGCAGGAAGTGTCATCTCTCGATGGCATACTCGGAAGCAGGAACCTTACAACGAAAAGCGGAAAAGAGCTTAAAGAGAGCGTGATGAAAAGGCTCAGGGAGGTTTACGAGAATACGTGTCTCATCGCGGACGATCCCGAGATCTCTTTCATCGTACAAGACCTTAAGGCAAGAATAGAGGATCTGACGCTGGGCCTTGCCTATAAGTCAAGCAGGCTTGCTGCCGAGCTTCAGAAGATCCTGGAAAAGATCGAATTGATCAGGATGATCGTGGACAACAGGAAAATACTTTTCGGGCTCGACAGGATAAGCATTAATACCATAGTTGCCTGTGCCAACAATTCCCCGAAAGACGCTCCGGCTATGTTCGATATACTGAGATCTGACGAATTCAGGGGTCTTTCAGTTGAAGGCAGAACCGAGTTCGTTGAGAAAATGTCATATTATGTGACCTCGGATATGCTTGCATCTTTCTTTTCCGAAAAAAATCTCAGAGGGTTGAGCGTAAAAATCGTAAGGATCATTTTCGGCGGTCATTCCCCTGAAGAAACTCTTGGGATGGTCATGACAAGATCTTTTATGCTATTAGGGCCGGACACACAGGAACGGTTGATAGCTAAGACCAACGAGTTCAAGACTTATCTTGAAGGATTCAGATCTCTCTTGGTAAGCGACGGTTTTGCCAGGTATTCAAACAAAGATGAACTGATATCAGCTTTGATCCAGGAACCGGAATACCTCAACAGGATCAGCGGGGTACTGAGCAGGTTCGAGACCGATCAAAACACATCATTTGCAAGGACTTTCTTCAATAGGAACGGTAAGACCTATATTTGGGACCAGAAAGCTCTTTCCCTCTTCCTGAAGATAGGAGGACTGTCTTCGAGCGAGGACAGGATAAGTTTTAACATAGTGAATTCGGCGTTCCATAATTGTGACAAGCTCCTTAGGCTGGATCAGTTGCCTGAAGGCATATATCCGGAATACTCCTCAGGTACGGCGAGGAACCTGAAAGATCTCTATCCTAAGGGTGTCTTTGAATATGCTGTAGAGATATTCACGAGACTGCATAACTCAGGAAAGTTCGAGGGGATCGACCACAACGCCTCTTTTGCTAAACTTGCGGGGGTGAACCCGTTCCGGCTTACGCATGAGGAGCTGTTGAGCGTAGTGGCACAAGGAGATTACAGAAGATATGATTATTCCTCCACTTCCCAGCCTGACTTTGTATCAAAGAACATTAATCCTTTATCTTTGGCGGCAGGCGAAATGTTCGAGCTCGAGGCTTTCCATTGTTTCCTGAACGACCCTAAACTGGCCGATGTCACCACCTTCTACGCCAACAGATGCTATTTTGATCCTGTGGAAAAGAAAACCCTGGAGTTTGATCTGTTGTACAGCCAAAAAGGGGTGCTTCATATCGTAGAGATAAAGAGGATGTGGAGAAATTCAGTGCTGCTTGATGACCTCCTGGGTTTCATGGAAGGGCCGGGAAGGATCAAGTTCCTGGGGGTACAGGGTGGCAACCGGTTCTTTTCCAGGAAGGACCAGAATGACTTCTCTCCGATCGACGACCACTTCCATCACGAGAAGATAAAGCGCCTTATCAGATCGGGAAAACTTCAATTTGACTATTATGTGTCCAACGATACACAGCTCAAGGATAACGAGTTTCTGGACAAAGTCTCGGGATATAAAGCGCTGCCGTTCACGATCGGCCAGTTACTTGAATATCTTCGGAACAACACTTATCAGGACAACGGATACTGGGTCAATCATCTCCATGACGCACAGAGCACTTTTGATGCTCTGACAAAGAAAAGCCCTGCAACACTTATGATCAAGGTCGATATAATCTCAGGATCCGAAACAAAGGTGAAGATGAGAAGCGAATGACTCTATGCGCCAGTATGCGAACCTCTGAGCTTTGAACTTATCTCCTCCATCCTTGCTTTTATCTTCTTTTCATAACCTCGGTCGGTAGGTGTATGAAATTTCCGTGGCGGGCGGACGATATATATGTAGAGGGGGGCAAGGGCAGTATCAAAAATCGGGTTCTGAAATAATGCTAAGGGGGGCATTAGACAATGAGCACAAATATTGTTTCGTTAAGACCATCTGCTGTACCTGGTCCAAAAGCTCATAAGACAGATATCTGTATCAAGCGATCCGATACCGTAACCGAAGAGCCTATCAAAAACGGTGATATGTGTGACCTGTTTAATGGTTGCGGGGATCTTATGTCAAAAGACCAGAGAACTGTCCAGACGGGCCATTATCCCGGAGGCTGGCCATGGGACTGGTATTTTTCCGTAAAGAAAGATGCTGCAGGGCAGTATGTCCTCAACATAAAACTGATAGCGAGATACTATCCGGACAACAAAGATATCTCAATTAATCTTGATACTTGTGTAATGAAAGCATATGCGGCCGGTGCCACTAATGGCAAAGAAATTACCATAGACCCGAAAAGTTGTACAAAAAAAGACCTGCTCATATACAACAACTGCCTTCAATTGGTGATCAAGCATCTGACAACGGATGCGGGCTGTGTTAACGTAAAAGACGATCTTAGTATGTACACATCATTTATTAGTTGTGTACAGAAGAAGATTGATGAGCTGCCGGGCGTAGAAATACCGGAAAATGCAGATGCTCCGATAGCAGACTCTCCGATAATTGTTTCAAATTATCCCAATCCTTTTTCAGGTTCAACTGTGATCACCACAAGCAATTCGGCGGATAAGAGCATCGTAAGAACGGTCAGAGTATCTGATCTGCTTGGACGTGAAGTGAAAACGCTAACTATCCCTGCAGGGTCATCTTCAGTGGAGTTTGATGCCGCAGGCCTTTCCAAAGGGATATACATATATACGGTAATATCAGATCAGGCATCTGCTGCAAATAAAATGTTGTTGATCAAGTAAACGGTCCTGTGCGATACGGCCGGTGCGGAAATGCACCGGCTGAAGACTATGCGCTGCTCTTTCTGAGCTCCTCGATCCTCGCTTTTATCTTCTTTTCGTAGCCGCGGTCGGTGGGGGTGTAGTAGGTCTTTTTCTCCGCCAGATATTCCTGTTCCACGTAGCCGCCTTCAAATGAATGTGCGTATTTATATCCTTTGCCCTTGCCCATCTTCTTTTCGCCTTCATAGTTGGCGTTCTTAAGATGTTTCGGAACAGGAAGCGTTGCTTTGTTCTTTACGTCCTCAAGAGCCGAATCTATGGCGACATAGCTTGCATTGCTCTTTGGAGCAGTCGCGACATATATAGCCGCCTGAGACAGGATTATGCGTCCTTCCGGCATTCCGACAAGCTCAAGCGCCTGCATGGCAGAATTTGCGACGACGAGGGCAAGAGGGTCGGCATTTCCGACATCTTCGCTTGCGCAGATCACTATCCTTCTGGCGATGAATCTTGGGTCTTCGCCTCCATATATCATCTTTGCGAGATAGTATGTGGCTGCATCAGGATCGCTGCCTCTCATGCTTTTTATGAAAGCTGAAATGGTGTCATAATGCTCATCTTCGTTCCTGTCATAGACGAGGCTTCTTTTCTGAATGGATTCCTTTGCCGTATCAAGAGTGATCTTTATCCTGCCGCTCTTGTCAGGCATCGTGGTCAGGGCCGCGACCTCCAGGGCGTTCAAAAGCCTTCTTGCGTCTCCGTTGGAATATTCAAGAAAATACTCTTCGGCCTTTTTGTCCAATTTGATATCTATCTTGCCGAGCCCTCTTTCCTTGTCGGCCAAGGCGTTATGAAGTATCTTTCGCAGGTCCCCGGTCGTAAGCGACTTGAGTTCGAATATCTGGGAGCGCGAAACCAGGGCCGGTATGACCGAAAAGAACGGGTTGTGAGTTGTCGCTCCGATCATGGTTATCGTGCCGTCCTCGACATCGGGAAGAAGAGCGTCCTGCTGGACCTTATTGAACCTGTGTATCTCATCGATGAAAACGAGAGTCCTCTTTCCGGTGCTGCCCCATCTTTCTTTGGCATCCGAGATTATCTTGCGCAGTTCGGGCACTCCCGCGGTCACGGCATTCATCTTTTCGAAATGGGCGCCTGTCTTTTGAGCGATGATATGAGCGATAGCAGTTTTGCCTGTTCCGGGAGGTCCGAATAGTATCAGAGAAAAGATCTTGTCCGCGGTTATCGCTCTGTTCAGGAGAGAATTACTGCCCACGACCTCTTCCTGGCCTACGAATTCATCAAGGTTGCGCGGCCGCATCCTTACGGAAAGGGGGGAATCTTTTAAGCTGTCAAAAAGTTTCACTTGCTCTTTACTGGTATCTTGTCCTGCGCCATGGTGATCCTGTAAGAGGAATGGCCGTCGATGAGCTCTCCGTCGCAGGTGGCGTTAAGCGGGAACTGTGAATCGATGACCACGCTGTCGTGCCTGAACAGCTGTACGGGATAGGATTTATTGTGGGTCCCTGCCGCCAGCTTTGGGAGATCGGCTAGGAACTTTATCTTTCCCGTGTCGTTATATACCGCTATATCGAAAAGCCCGTCAGTTATGCTGGCGCTTGGGGCAAGGGTCAATCCTGAGCCGAAGAACTTTCCGTTAGACACTTTTGTCATCAGTACGTTCGAGATCAGGTCAACATCGCCGATCTTGATCGAGAGCTTTGGTGACTTGTACTTGAACAGGGCTTTGAGCAGTTTGGCGACAAAAGCGAACTTGCCTTTAAGAAATGGTATCTTGCCACCGCTCTTTGCGATGTCAGCTTTCAGCCCGAAGCCGATGGAATTGATGAAGTATTTATCATTGACCTTGCCTACATCGACCTTCCTTGTTCCAGACGAAAGGGCCGTTTCACAGGCTTCCCGTATATTGCCCGGGTTAAGCCCTATTGAAAGCGAGAAATTGTTCTCATTGCCTGCGGGGATCACTGCTAGAGTAGCGTTTGAGCCAACGATGCCGTTCAATACTTCATTTACTGTCCCGTCACCGCCGACAGCTATCACGAGATCAAACCCGTCACTGACTGCCTTTTTTGCCAGTGAAGTTGCGCCTAGAGGCCTGTAGGTGGAATCAAGACTATAGCTGATCCCTTTGCTGTGGAGGAATTTCTCTACTTCGAACCCTGTCTCTCTGGCCTTCCCGTCGCCGGCTCGCGGATTTACGATGACCTTGATATTCACAGACAAAATTATATCATAATAGCCTCAAAAAGATGCATGTTTGGCCCTAAAAGACACGAATAGATATTAAGGGGGAAATATGAGGATATCCGACCGGAATAACGCCGTCATGAACCATCGTGATGAAGCGTACTTATCAGGCAAAAGCAGGGCTCTGCCCGCTGAAGGGATGCGTCCTGAGATCCTTGTTCCTGAAAATGGGACCAAGTCGGATATCTATTACCTTTCCGAGCACTTGTCAGCACAGAAGGCCAGTAATGCCACTTTTAACATAAACGGCAAAGACCTTAGGCTGGTTCCGGCTGCTCATCCTGTTTACAAGCCTACCGCCAGGGTCGATCTGACATTGGACAGGGCCTTGGCTCAGGAAAGCAGCGCAAGCTTCACTAATACAAGCAGTATGGATTTCAAGATGGCCTTCTTCAAAAGCGGCGAGACAAATACTGTTTATACGGTGACAGTGCCAAAGAACAGCAATTTTGTAACAGTATTTTTCCCTGCCGGCATAGACAGGCTTTCCATATTCGCGGAACAGGTCGCTACTCCGGGCAGTATTGAACTTGGTTCACCTGTCATCAGGGAAGGAGGCCCTGATGCTCTTAAGCTCAACACACAAGAACTCTCGTTCTATCTCGACATGCTGTTTGCAACAGGCAGGAACGACGAGGCCTCCGCACTTCTACGGCAGATAATGAGCAGGGATCCTGCTGAAGTAGGGTACATCTTAAACAGGGTCCCTGACAAAAAAGTGGTCGCAGATATCATGGAGGAGATCATCCGGTCCGGCAATGTTCCTTTTCTTGAAACAGTTCTGGGGAACAAGACCTCTGCACCGAGCGACAATGTAAGGGAAGCATGCGCCGACCTTCTTGAGAACAGACCGGAGATATGCGGAGATATCCGTTCCCTGGTGTTGTTGGCTGTAAGCCTGACAAGGGTATCGAACAGATCCCCTTTGCCCCAGGGGCATCTTCTCAAGAACGCTTCCGAACGGCTCCGAAACGATAAAGAGGTGGTGACAGCCGCTGTCAAGAACGAACCGGCAGCAATGGAGTTCGCTTCGGAGACTCTGAAGAACGACAAAGATTATTTAAGCGAACTGCTCGATGTTCTGGACAGGTTCTCTATTGCAGATTGTTTCAAAATGTTCTCCGAAGGAGTAAGAGGGGACAAGAGGACGGTACTAAATGTCATCCTGAAGGACGGAAAATGCCTGAAATACGCGTCAGCTTCGATGCAGGATGATATGGACGTGGTCAAGGCAGCTGTTTCGACAAATTCGAACAATATCTGGTATGCATCGGAGAGGATACGGAACGAACCTGAAGTTATGTTCGATCTTATTGACCGCCAGACGGGGCTCATCGATGCTTCCGGACCGCGAGTAAAAGGACTTATAGACCATGTCTTTTCGGATGTGCTCGGCATAAGGCTATATGAAAGGTTCCGCAGCAGCTGGAAAGAGATAGTGAGGAACAGATATTCCGTTTGTGTTGATGCGGATAAAAGGTCATATCTGGAAAGAGTTCTGGGAAATGAGTTCTTCAAGGGCCTTGATAATGATCCGCGACCTTTAGCCTATGCATCATTGGCATGGCATGATCACAACGGTGCGTTCAAGAACGGCGGTGATGATATCGTTGACCTTATTAAGGGTTACAAGGTAGTGTATTACGAACTGACATCAGATTCTGACCTTGAGAAAAGCATCAAAGAGGTCAAAAGTTCTGGAAGGCCTGAATTGATGTTCGTCGGGGCACATGGCACGAAAACGAGCATGCTTTTTGACCCGGGGAAAGGTATCGGCGGGAGGCTTGACGTCAACGACTATTTCCTCCGCTCTTGTATGAAGGATTTCATCAAGGACGGCGGTATGCTGATCACCCGAGCCTGTGACGTAGGGTCATATGCCGGGGAGGACAGGCCGAAATACATTGACAATCTGATCGAGTTCCTGCATTACATCACGGACTTTAAGGTCCATGTGTTCGGGAGCCAGGAGCCGTCGTACGGCATGTCCTTTGTCATGAAAGAGAATAAAGTGGTAGATGTGATCTATTCTCCCAACGATGTTCTGCATCTCTATCCGGGAGATAAGCGGGACTATAATATCCCCCATGACCGTCCGTTCGAGGACGCTCCGGTGTCCGCAGCACTTTCTGTTGATATTTCTCCGAACCCTTTCAGGGACGGGGCGAGCATCTCTGTTTCCAGAAATGATGACGGAAGGTCTGCCAGGATACTGATAACCGATCTTCTCGGCCGGAGGATCAGGGAATATGAGGCTTCCTCAACATCGGTCATAAAGTGGGACGGCAAGGACAGCAATGGGGTCGATGTGCCTTCCGGCAGTTATCTGGTCAATATTGTGGAGCCGGACGGAAAGAGCATTACAAGAAAAGCTGTTAAGACAAGATGATCCAAGCACTTAGTCCCGTCCGGAAGCCCCCCACCAGGACAAGACCGCCATTGATACGGCAGCAACCAGCAGCCACCATAACCAGCCCATAGATAGCCTCCAATGAGAGTATAATTGAACTATGTTCTATTTTGACATACCTTCAGGGACAAAACAGTCGGGATCGTTCCTTGTGCCTTCTTCCTGGCAGGACCAGATGAAAAGGCCCAGGGGCGTTGACATCAAGAACGAGGTTTATTTTCTTAATGACGCCACGCCTTCCAAGAGCGTGATCCTGCTTTCTTCCGAGAGGGTCATCCCGCTGAAAGAACTTTCATTTTTCCTGATATGGAGATATCAGAAGACCTATACCAGAGAACTGTTCGAATCGCTTTACGGAAAGATGTTCGGCGCGGTGCAGGAATATTTGGATAACAAAAGGTCAAATCTTAACGGGATAAACGGAATGATCCAGGGGATACCGTTCGGCGATAAGACCTATAAGTTCAAGCAGTCTTTCTACGTTCATCAGGCCGTTCCTCTGCAGTTTCAGGGAGCTAACTTTGCCGTGGGGCTTTCCGTAGACAGGGTCTGCAATCCGGCAGGAATGGAAGTCAAGGCGCCTGCGGAGATCTCTAACGCTTACAAAGAACTGAAGACCATACTCGGTCAGGAGCTTGATTATATGGGCAGGAACCCGGCGCTGCAGCAGAAGTAGGGAAGAGAAGAAGTTTGTTAGTTGGTCAGGTCGGCATCATATAGCAAGTATTATCAAGCTATCTAACTAACTAACAAACTAACCAACTAACAGACTTTCCAACTAACCAACTTTCCTGCTTTAAACGAACCCAAATTTACCTGTTGCCATTGCCTTTCTCTAAGGTGCCAAAATGGTACCTTAGAGCTTCGTATTCGGTCTTTGTGAGAGAGAACATGAAATCGGCAGGGAATCGCTCTGAATTCCTGTTCACCGCCCTTTTTAGCTGTTTGGTGCCTATCCCGTAAAGGATGGCAAGATCGGCGTCCAGCATAACCTTTTGGCCGCGGATATACAGTATCTTTTCTTCTATAAAATGAGCGGTCAGTTTGTGCATGCCGGCAAGGGAGCAATTTTCATGCCGTTATTAAGAGGCAGGTAGCCAGCCGGTGACAGGAATCCGGCGCTGCAGCAAAAGTAGGGAAGAGAAGAAGTTTGTTAGTCGGTCAGGTCGACATCTAACTTCAAAACATCCGATATTTTCTTGTTTCGTTTATAAGACAACGTTGATATCCAGTGAAATCCCGTTTGAAACCATCGATATATACTTGAGGTCAACATGGGTACGGTAAAGAGCTACTGGAGAAGCAGCATGCCTGTCCCGAAGGTGGACAGGAATATTTCGGATAAAATGCATTCCTTAAGGCGTTTGTATTCAATTTCAGACCGAATAAATCGGATGAACCCCGGTAAGATATCACAGATGCAGTACAGAAGCTTTAATGAAGAAGATCCGCAAGGCTATTGGCATGCGTGGGAATATTATGTTCTGGCTTTTCTGCGAGGATGCATATTCCATGGTTATTGGAAAGAATGGGATTGGGATCAGCGAAGGTCGTACAGGACCAGACATGAGCCGGCGAGCCTAACTTTTGAGTTCAGTCCAAAGCTCGATAACATGATCTTTTATGAGCACTTTGATGATAATGCTTCGGAATGGGTGTATACAATACCGGATGCTTTACGTCTGGATAAAGGCCTTCTTACACGAGTTATTATTAATAAAGGAACGGACAGGTCTGCTCTTGCGGGGTTGCTGAAGGCCTGTGGTCATGATGTCGGGATCGATAGTTACATGGAGGCTTCAGACAGTGAGGGATATTTGCTTGCGGACCATTATTACCATAAATTGAAAAGTGGAATAGAAGCCTTAGTCCCTGTTCTTAATGACAACCATCTTATTTGTGCCAATCAAAGGAAAAGGGGAGATGAACTGCTTTCAGACTTATCTTTGATCTTCTATAAAATGAGCTATTCAAATCTGCCTTCAACGGAAAAGCAGGTCATCGACTTCTACCGAAGAATGGTTTTATTCTCCAATAATGAAGATTTCGAGGCGATCATTTCACACGAATAAGAAGCTAAACTCAACAAAAAGCAGGTGGCCAGTAGCCAGGGTGCCTGTGGCCGAACTCCTCGCTGCAGCAGAAGTAGGGAAGAGAAGAAGTTTGTTAGTCGGTCAGGTCGGCATCATATAGAAAGTATTATCAAGCTATCTAACTAACAAACTAACCAACTAACAGACTTTCCAACTAACCAACTTCCCTGCTTCCTATATCCCCTTCAGGAACTCGTTCTCATACCTGACATTAAGCCTTTTACGGCCTTTTGTCAGCTCTTTCCCTGCGATATACCCGTAAAGCAGAGGCATCGCGACGCTGGGTTCGACCCAGGCCATCGCGGTATTCGCCATCTTGTCAACTTTTCCCCATGAGCGGGCCTCGGAAAGGGTTGAAGAGGATAGACCTCCGTCCTGAGTTACGGCAGTTGTGACCTGTATCGCGTAATCATGGCCTCTTTCTTTTCCGTAGATATAGCTCATGACAATAGAGTCGTTGATGTAGTTCTTCGGCACGCCGCCTGCAACATATATAGCTGCTGTGGCAGGTGACTTCACGACCAGCTGTACTATCTCATGATTGTCGCGGATAGAATCGATCGCTATTCCCTTTTTTCCTTCTTTAAGACACCTTACCCTATGCTCCGTAAGCCCGATACCTATAGAGGAGTCGTTCAGAGCAGGGATGAAGATCGGGACGCCATGCTTCCTGCACTGGTAAACGATGGACTCTTCATCTTTTACATGCTTTGCGATCTCATCGATATATGCCCTGCTGGAATAGTTTCCCGGGACCATCTTGTCGGCAATAAGCCCGCATATCCTGTCGGTCTCCCAGACCTTCATTTCGTCGATGTATGTGTCGTATATCCTGTCAATACGAAGATCGTGAAGGATAGGGTCATCAGATTCCGGCGTCCCTTTGTAATGCTTGCTGCCGAAGGCCTGGTAAAGGTCCTGGTATATGACGGCTCCGGTAGAAACTATCACATCTACAGCCCCGGAGACAACCATGTCGCGGATCACTTTTCGTAGTCCTGCCGCGATAAGAGGGCCTGCAAGCCCCATAAATACTGTCGGCCTCTTTTTGTCCTTGTACATGTTCTTAAGGACCTGAGCACATTGACCTATATTCCTGGCCTGAATGGACATATCAGCCATCGCTTCCACCAGGTCTGCTACTTTAGTGTTCTTGTCCAGCTTGACCGCTTTTACTTGAGAACCGAGTATCTTCTTCTTGAATTTCTCGTCCTTTTTCGAAAGCTTAAGATAATCGAATGACCCGTAAAGCGCGTTCTGGAGCATTTTCTTGTTCTTCTTCAATTGTTTCTCCTTAGAAAAATGGTTATTTATCCAAAATATCACACAAAAAATCCTTATTCAAGGTAAAATGCTGTCACCCCTTTTGTCACTTCGTGACATTTTCCCCTTGGTAAGGGGAAAAGAAGAAGTCAGTCTTTGTGAATTTCATTTTCTATGCTGCTGATTACTGAGGCTGGGTCAGAGATCACGTCTTCGTTGCGAAATCTCAGGAATTTGATATTCAATTGCTCTAATAAACTCTGACGGGCATTGTCATAATCTGTCTGTTTTTTTGACAAATGGCATGGGCCGTCAATTTCAACTGCCAGCTTTAATCTCGGGCAAAAAAAATCAATGACAAAACCTTTAATGCTGTATTGTCTGCGAAATCTTGCGCCTTTGATGCTGTTATTCTTCAGAAAACCCCAGGCTATCGTTTCAGCTGCAGTCATGTTCTTTCTCAGCGCCCTACGCTTTTGTTTGTCTTTAGATCTATTAAAAAGCTTTGTCATCGACTAAACATTATACACATAAATATTCTCCCCCTTACCAAGGGGGAGACAAAGAGGGGGTGGAATGCTTTACCAAGGGGGAGAAACAGAGGGTGCGAAATGTCTTGCCAGATTGGAGATAAAGAGGGCTGAAATGTCTATAATGTAGATATGGTAAAAATATGTCTTGCATCAGCTTCACCGCGAAGGCGCGGACTTATCGGCAGGATACTTCCAGGAAAGGTCGAATTCATCAGTCCCGATGCGGACGAACTTCACACTAAAGAGCATTCTCCGGAAAAACTGGCGATCCTGAACTCTTTCTTGAAAATGAAGGCTGCAAGAAGAGCAGTTAAGAGCGGACTCATAATTGCCGCAGACACCGTGGTGTTTGAAAACAACCATCCTTTAGGGAAACCGGTCACGGTAAAGAGAGCCGCCTCGATGCTGAGAAAAATAAGCGGGAAAGAGATCGAAGTTGTATCGGGTGTCTGTGTCGATATGGCGGGCAGAACGATCTGCGGAGTTGAAACGACAGAGGTCAAGATCAGATCTCTTACAAATAGAGAGATTTCAGATTATGTGAGCACAGGCGAACCGCTGGACAAAGCCGGTGCTTTTGCCATACAGGGCAAGGGCTCTTCTATCGTTGAATGGATAGAAGGCGATTATTTCAATGTGGTCGGGATGCCTCTGGATGTGCTTTCATCGATACTTAAGAAGTTCGGAGTAAAGACCCGTGCATAAGGCTGCTGACGTTATTGTCATAGGGGCAGGGCCTGCGGGGATGACCGCGGCGATCAGAGCTGCTGAGAGGGGAAAAAAGGTCCTCATACTTGAAAAGATGGACTCTCCCGGAAAGAAGCTCCTTCTTTGCGGGAATAAGCGCTGCAATGTCACCAATGCCGAGAAAGACCCGCATCTTTTTGTTTCTAACTATATGCAGAACCCGAAGTTCATGCTTTCGATGCTCCACAATTACTCAAATGCCGCTGTAATGGATTTTTTTGAAACAATGGGCGTTAAGCTCAAGGTCGAACCGGAGCAGAAAGTATTCCCAAAGAGCAATAAAGCAGAAGATGTTCTAAATGCGCTTTTGAAAAGATTAAAGGAACTTAATGTCAAGATCATATACTTATCGAGAGTTGAGGGTTTGAAAGTTGGAAAGTTGGAAGGTTCGAAAGTGGGAAAGATCGAAGGGGTTGTGGCGGACGGGAAAGAGTATTTATGCAATTCTGTTATCGTCGCGACGGGCGGTAAGACAAAACAAAGGACAGGGTCGAGCGGGGACGGGTATGTTCTTGCGGAGTCGGTTGGGCATAAGATCATAGAACCCAGAAAATCACTTTATCCGTTCGAAGTCCTGGACAAGGACATATGCAGGAGGCTGGAGGGGATAACGGTCGATGCCGGCATCACTTTCAGGAACAACAGCGGGGTCCTTTTCAAAGAAAAAGGGGAGGTCATGTTCGCCGGTTTCGGGCTCACCGGCCCGGTGATGATAAATGCAAGTCTTGTTGTTTCAAGATCGCAGATGTCCGGGCTTACCATACTTCTCGACCTTTTCCACGGAAAGAACGCCGATGACGAGCTTTTGAACAACATTAAGCAGAATCCTAACAGGGATATTCTGAACATCCTGTCAGACCTGATGCCAAAGACGCTTGCCTCCGAGATCATGGCCCTGTCAAAAGTATCGCCTGACAAAAAGGCGAACCAGCTGACAAAAGAGGAGAGGGCCGCAATATCATCGACGGTATCGGCAATGCCGTTCAAGGTGACCAAATATGTATTGGTGAACAAATCGGTGGCTACGGACGGCGGAGTTGACCTTAAGGAGATCGACAACAAGACCCTTGAATCAAAATTCTGCAAAGGTCTTTATTTTGCGGGCGAACTGCTGGATGTGGTCGGTAAAACGGGCGGTTTTAACCTTCAGGTCGCCTGGTCGACCGGCTGGACGGCCGGAAATCATGCCTGATAATACATGATATAATCCTCTATAAGGAGACAAGAAATGGCAAATGAATGCAAATTTGACGCTCAAAACCTCGAAGCCGCGGCAAAAACGGCCATCGGCATGGAAGAAGAAGGCTACTCACTCTATACAGAAGCTGCCGGCAGGTCCAAGAACCCGCTAGGCAGGACGACGCTGCTCGCCATCGCGGAAAAAGAGCTGATGCACAAAAGGGAGATCCAGAAATTCTACAACCACCTTACAGGTAAAGAGGTCAAAGAACTTCCGTCGGGCGAAAAGACAAAACTTTCAGACTGTCTCAAAAGCGAAGTGCTTTCAGGCATAAAACAGGAGCTGAAGGCAGGGGCCGGCCTTGAATCCGACCTGTTAAAGACCTATGAGCTGGCAATGGAAATGGAAAAGAGCGGCTATGCCTTCTATTCCGATATCGCCGCAAAGACCGACGATCCTGCTGCCAAGAAACTGTTCGAATTCCTTGCAAAAGAAGAAAATTCGCATTACGAGATGTTCCAGGACACTTACCTTTACCTTAGCAATCCTTCGGAGTGGTTCAAAAAAGAGGAGAAGTGGCTGGTAGAAGGCTGATCCTCCCCGCGAATTAACATGGGTAAGAACAGGCTTGATAATAAGTTCCTTTTGTTCTTCATTGCACTTGGCGTGGCTGCCGGTCTCTTCGTCGGCATCAAAGAGGGCATTATCGTTGAGCACAACAAAGTGAACTTTCTCGTTCTTGGCGTGGATACCCGCCAAGGCTGGAAGGCAAGGTCTGATTCAATAAACCTGTTTACTGTTGACTTTTCACGCTCAAGAGTGGGTATTTTATCCATACCCAGAGATACGCTCGTGGAAATCCCGGGACACGGCAAGGATAAGATCAACCATGCCCATATGTTCGGAGGTCCCGAGCTCACATGCGCTGCGGTCTCCAAGTTCCTGGGGATACGGGTCAACTACTATATCGAGGTCAACTTCCCGATGTTCGTCAATCTTGTGAATGAGGTCGGGGGTATTACGCTCGACGTAGAAAAACCGCTGAGATATGACGATTCCGCTGCGGGGCTGCATATAAACCTGGCTCCGGGCGTCCAAACGCTCGACGGCTACAAAGCAATGGGGTATGTTAGGTTCAGGCATGACAATGCTAGCGACTGGGGCAGGATAGAAAGACAGCAGAAGTTCTTTGAGGCGCTGGGGAGACAGATGATTTCACCGGCAAATATCGTTAAGCTTCCGTTGCTTCTGACAACTGCTTCGTCGAACATAAGGACCAATCTGCCAGGCATCGTCTCAATGAAACTCGCAATGAGGCTGCCTGCGATATTCAACCACGGGACAGTGATCAAGGGCGTTATTCCCGGCAGCGATGCTCGTCTGCCTTACGGCTACTATATGATGGTGGACGAAGAAGGTAAGAAAAAGGTCATCGACAGGGTGATGTTCGGGAGGGAGTAGGGAAGCAGGGAAGTGGGAAAGTTGGTTAGTCGGTTAGTTTGTTGGAGCTTTTAATACAATAGATACCTAACCAACTAACAAACTAACAAACTAACCAACTAACAAAC
>CAZHHM010000007.1:66233-70359 GCA_964532225.1 uncultured bacterium
AACCAACTAACAAACCAACCAACTTCTTCTCCAGCTCTTCTTTGCTTCCCTCGTTCGTAATGACCGCATCGGCTTTTTTCAGGCACTCAAACAACTGCTGCTTGGTCGGGTCCGAAGAGTTCTCTTTCTGCTCAATATCTATGAATTCCTGAAGTGACTTCTCAAATCCGACCCTTGCGCGTTTCTTTGCTCTTTCAAAACGGACATCGGCAGGGGCCGTCACGCCGATAAGGAAAAATCCGGGCAGCTTTTTTAGTTCCTCGATCTCATAAAGGTTCCTGATGCTGTCGATCACGGCCGGCTTGCCTGCTGTCAGCTTTGCGGCGATCTTTTTTGCAAGGACCGAGGGGCCTTCCTCTTTTCTTAAAAGATTCCCGGAATGGATCAGGTTCTCCCTTGAGTGGTCAAGGCCAAGCTCGGTCGCTTTTTCCCTGACGATATCAGATAATGAATAATAAGCAAATCCTTTGGTTATCAGAATATCTGCAATAGTGCCCTTGCCTGCGGCATTAAGTCCGGTAAGACCGATCAGTTTCACTTTTTCGGAACTGGCCATTTTCAATATTATAATCATATGCAACGACATTGACAACAGGGAACATATATTGTAAAATCATGTTTGTCTGGTTTTGACCCTTTTATAGAAGGGAAAAAATCGCGCAAAATTTCCAAAAAAGGAATTGGAGATGGGGGGATTTTGCGTGCATAAAGGTTTTTAACAATGAGAGAAATAATAACACTAAGCTGCACGGCCTGCAAAAGAAAGAACTATGCCAGTACGAGGAACAAGAGGCCTGGATCTGAAAAATTGGCCTTGAAAAAATACTGCCCCGCCTGCAAAAAAAGGACCCAGCACAAGGAAGAAAAGTAGGGACTGCTCCGCCCACCAGCGGCATTTCCTTAGGGAATCGATTTAAGATGGCTTGTGCATTTTTGCCGGATTTTTGACCGGTTTGGGATTTGGTTCTTGGGATTTGGGTTTTTTGCTTTTGTAGGTGGGTAGCTCAATTGGCAGAGCAGCGGTCTCCAAAACCGCAGGTTGCAGGTTCGATTCCTGTCCCACCTGAATGGGATAGGGGAAAAGGAAGAGATGGAAGGCAAGAGGTCTGAAAGCGATCTGATCGGCCGTACGAAGGAATATTTCAAGGAGACGATCGCCGAAACAAAGAAAGTAACCTGGCCGGACCGCAAATATTTAATGGCGGCGACAGCCATAATACTGGTGATAGTTTTGATAAGTTCGATCTATGTCATGGCCATTGATTTCGGGTTCGCTAAAATATTCGAAGCGCTGACGCTAATTTTCAAACCGGGGATGTAAATGGAAAATATCGAACAGAACGGGCAGAATGCCGGGATCGAGGCTCAGGAAGTGACTCCAACGGAAGTTCCAGCTGAGAACATCTCTCAGACAACAGTAGAGCAGGGGTCCGAAGCTGCCCAGACAACTGAAACAGTGTCTGTAGCAGAGACAATAACAGATGAAGGACCTGCGGATGCCGCAGCAGAACTGCAGCAGACCGAAGGACAGATACAGACAGATGCGGTCAGTGAAAGCGCGGCAGTGTCCGAAGTGGCCGAAACACCGGTCGATGAGATGCCGGTCATTAAAGAACAGATCGAACCAAAATGGTATATAGTACAGGCCCTGACGGGTCAGGAGGACAGCGTAAGGGACAGAATAGAGAACACCCTTGATGAGCTGAACCTTAGGGACAGGGTTCTGAGGGTACTGGTCCCCGAAGAAGAAACTGTCGAGATAAAGGGCACGAAAAGGATCGAGAGAAAACGGAAAATGTACCCCGGGTACGTCTTTATCGAAATGATGCTCGATGAGGATACCTGGTACAAGATCAGGAGCACGGCAGGGGTTGCCAGGTTCATAGGAGGCAAGACTTCTCCCCAGCCCGTTTCTGACAGGGAGATGCAGAGGGTCCTTAAACAGCTCGGCATAAAAGAAAAAGAGATCACGGTCGAGTTCGAAGTGGGCGAGCCTATCAGGATCATAAGCGGTTCGTTCAGAGGTTACACGGGCTCGGTCTCCGAGATCAACGCTCCCAAATCGAAGTTGAAGGCCATGATCAACATATTCGGAAGGGATACATCGGTCGAGGTCGACTTCGACAGAGTAGAAAAGGTAATATAGAATGGCAAAAAAACTTCTGACGAAAGTAAAGCTGCAGATACCGGCCGGAAAGGCCAATCCGGCGCCTCCCATAGGTCCGGCGCTCGGTCAGCACGGCGTGAACATTATGGAGTTCTGCAAGGCCTATAATGCTCAGACGGCCGACAAAGGCGATACAATCATACCGGTCGAGATATCGATATTCGAGGACAGGACTTTCACGTTCGTGCTCAAAACTCCTCCCGCAGCCGTGCTTATCAAAAAGGCTGCAGGGGTGGAAAAAGGTTCAAAAGAGGCAAGCAAGTCAAAGGTCGGGTCGATAACCAAGGCACAGCTCGAGGAGATCACAAAAGTGAAGCTTCCCGATCTGAACGCGAGGGACATCGAGGCAGGTTCCAGGATAATCGCCGGGACCGCCAAGAACATGGGAATCGAGATAAAAGGATGAAACACGGTAAAAAGTTCAGGAATATTGCAAAGCTGGTCGATAGGAACATCAAATACACGATAGCTGACGCGGTCGCACTTCTAAAGAAGACCAAGAACGCTAAATTCGATGAGACGGTAGATCTCGGGATCCACCTTGGCGTGGACCCAAAGAAGAGCGATCAGGGTGTCAGAGGCACCGTCTCTCTTCCGGGCGGTACGGGGAATACGGTAAAGATAGTCGTCCTTACAAAAGGCGAAAAATACAAAGAAGCTGAAGCAGCAGGCGCGGATTTCGTCGGCGCTGACGATCTGGTCGAAAAGATCAACGGTGGCTGGCTGGATTTCGATCTGGTGCTTGCCACTCCGGATGTTATGCCGTCTGTCGGAAAGCTCGGTAAGGTCCTTGGTAAAAGGGGATTGATGCCGAACCCAAAGGCCGGGACCGTGACGAATGACATCGGCAAGGCCGTAAAAGAGTTCAAGGCCGGCAAGGTCGAATATAAGCTTGATAAATCGGCCAATATACATATGGGAGTAGGAAAGGTTTCCTTCTCCGAAAAAGCGCTGGAAGACAACATCCTGGCCGTGCTTGATGCCATAAATAAGGCTAAGCCGCACGGGCTCAAAGGCATATTCTTCAAGTCGGCAACGGTCTCTACCACAATGGGGCCCGGCATTAAGCTGAACATGCAGAAAATATTCAAGGATTCTCTGGAGGCTTAATAATGAAAAAGGGAAGAACTGGCAAAGTACTCGAGAAAAAATCCGCAGCACTGACCTCCGTTAAGGATCAGGTGGGAAAAGCGGCGATCATGATACTGACCGACCATAACAGCCTGACGGTATCACAGATGACCAAGCTCAGGAACAAGCTTTGGGACGGCAACGCGCAGTACCATGTCGTCAAGAACACGATCATGGGAAAGGCCCTTGAAGGGGAGCTGAAGGACCAGGTCGCTCCCATGCTTAACGGCCCGACATCGATAATATTCGGATACGGGGATGTTGTTTCTCCGGCAAAAGCGCTGAGCGCCTTCATAAAAGAGAACGAAAAGCCTGCCATAAAGTGCGGCGTGCTTGACGGCAAGTTCCTGTCTGTCGCGGACATCAAGAAGCTTGCGTCGCTGCCGAGCAGGGAAGTTCTCCTTGCGAAGGTGGTCGGAGGCATTCAGGCTCCGCTTTACGGGCTGGTCAACGTTCTGCAGGGACCGATCAGAAAACTGGTTTACGGACTTAAAGAGATCGAGAAAAAAAAGGGGGTGTAATTGAAAATGGCTAAGATCGAAGAAATCATGACAGCGATAGAAGGACTTACGGTAGTCGAGCTTTCTGACCTCGTAAAATCCCTCGAAGACAGGTTCGGGGTGACCGCAGCGGCACCGGTAGCGGTGGCAGCGGTAGCGGGCGGAGGTGCTGCGGCAGCTGAGGAAGTAAAGGATGAGGTCGACGTTATCCTTACCAGCGTCGGAGACAAGAAGATACAGGTTCTCAAAGTTGTAAGGGAACTGACCGGTCTCGGGCTCAAGGAAGCAAAGGACCTCGTTGATAACTGCCCGAAGCCTGTAAAGACGA
>CAZHHM010000008.1:0-10662 GCA_964532225.1 uncultured bacterium
TCCGCCCTGTTCGGGCTGAAATGCAGGGTGTATATGGGCGAGGAGGACGTTAAAAGACAGGCCCCGAACGTTACCCGTATGGAGCTTCTGGGCGCCGAGGTCATAAGCGTCAAAGCCGGATCGCGCACTCTTAAAGAGGCGATAAACGAAGCCATGCGTGACTGGATGTCGAACGTATCTGACACTTTCTACCTTCTGGGCTCTTGCATGGGTTCCCATCCGTATCCCCTGATGGTCAGGGACTTTCAGTCGGTCATCGGCAGGGAGAGCAGGTCTCAGGTAGTTGCCCGTGAAGGAAGACTGCCAAGCAGGGTCGTTGCCTGCGTCGGCGGCGGCAGCAATGCTATCGGGATGTTCTATCCTTTCATCGAAGACAGCAAGGTCGCCCTTATAGGCGCGGAAGCCGGAGGAAGGGGCTCAAAGCTCGGCCTGAATTCCGCCGCACTCAATTACGGAAGACCGGGAGTCCTTCACGGGGCCATGAGCTATGTCCTGCAGACAAAAGAGGGGCAGATAAGCCTGACCCATTCTGTTTCCGCCGGACTTGACTATCCGGGAGTAGGACCGGAACATTCATATCTGAGGGACATAAAGCGGGTGAAATATGTGCCTGTCAGCGACAAAGAAGCTCTCAAGGCCTTCCATTTACTGTCGGAAAAAGAGGGCATAATACCTGCCCTTGAATCTTCGCACGCACTGGCTGTCCTAAATAAGATCAAAGCCGGCAAGAATGACATCACGGTCATCTGCCTGTCGGGCAGGGGCGATAAGGACCTTGGCATAGTCAGCGGTCACTGAGCCCTTTCGTTGAAAATCCGCACCTCCTGTGCAATAATATTTTCAATGGTGGATTTTAAAAAACTGCTGGCATTACTGCTTGCCCTTTCTCTGATCCTGCCTGCGCCGGGCTTGGCTGCGTCAGGGAAGAAGGCCCGCACCAAGTATAAGACCAAGATCTCCAAGGTAGTCAAGAAAAAGGCCGTCAAAAAGGCCAGAAAAAATACCATCAAGAAGAAAAGGGCCGCAAAGAAGGTCAGATCAAGGTCCGTAAAAAAATCATACAATGCAAAGACATCAAAGTTCAGGGCGACCACGATAAAGAAGAAAACCAAGAAACGAGCAGCTCAGAGGTCCTCTAAGCAATATGCTCCTGCGGCGGTCCAGCCTTCCAGAGGCTCGATCACGATCGATTCAAAGAACGGACAGGTCGATGTTTACCTGAATGATGAGTTCGCGGGAAGGTCCCCCATAGTGCTCAAGGACCTCTCCCCGCAAAAGCACCTTGTCGAAGGCTATACCGGATACGGCCGCGTGTTCAGGAAAGAGGTCGATCTCAGCACCTCCGGGAACGTCGAGTACAGTATTGACCTCCCGTCCGAGTCGAACTGACGGCTCAGCGATGCCTTGAACGGGCCTACCGTTTATTGTAAAATCATATTTTAAAAGGGAAGAGGTCATAAATGTCAATTGCAGTCACGGAATTAAGGCCCGGGGTCACTATCGAGCTCGACCGTCAGGTGTTCACCGTTGTCGAGTATAACCACATAAAGATGGGAAGGGGCGGGGCCATAGTTAGGGTCAAGCTCAAGAACATGGAGACAGGGAACACGGCCGAGAGGACCTTTAAGTCGAATGACAAGGTGGACAGGGCGCATGTGGAACGGAAGCAGATGCAGTTCCTGTACAGCCAGTCCGGAGAATACCACTTCATGGACCAGACGACGTTCGACCAGATAGCGATGACCGAAGAGATGATGGGCGACGCGTCCCACTATCTCAAAGAGGGTGATGTGGTAGAGGTCGTGACTTACGAAGAAAGGGTCATCGGGGTCGAACTGTCCTCGTCCGTAGTGCTCAAAGTAACTGAAACAGGCGCCAACTTCAAAGGGGACAGCGTTTCCAACATTATGAAACCGGCCACTCTTGAGACGGGTTTCGTCGTTCAGGTGCCGATGTTCGTTACAACGGGCGAATCGATAGTAGTCGATACCAGGACCGGAAAATATGTCGAAAGAGCTTGAAACAGCCAAGGAGAATCAAATGGATTTTGATCTGGTTAAGAAGGTCATCAAGATCGCGCAGGATTCGGATATATCCGGGCTCATGGTCGAGAAGGACGGGTTCAAGATAGAAGTTAAACGCGACAAGGGCGGACATCCTGTGCCCCACGCGGCGGTCCATCAGGTAGCGCATCAGGCACCGGCGGCAGTTTCGCCGGCAAAAAAGGACGAAGATGAAGGCCTGGTGGCGATCACATCCCCGATGGTAGGCACTTTTTACAGGGCCTCCTCGCCAGACAGCCCTCCGTATGCCGAGGTCGGCGATACGATCGAAAAAGGCAAGGTCGTCTGTATCATCGAGGCAATGAAGCTCTTCAACGAGATCGAATCCGAGGTTAGTGGCAAGGTCGTAAAGATACTGGTCGAGAACGGGAAGCCTGTCGAGTTCGGTCAGAAACTGATGCTGATCAAGCAGAACTGAAGATGAGCCTACTGAACCGCCGCTGGACCATCCACAAGATGGACCCGTCACTTTCTCAGGAGATCTCCTCCAGGTTCCGCATTAGTCCCGTATCTGCGCAGGTGCTGATAAACAGAGGCCAGAAGACTGATGACCAGATAAGCGAATTCCTGAACCCGCGTTTGGCAGCGCTTAAGGACCCTTTTGACATTCCCGGGATGCGGGAGGCGGTGGACAGGGTCATAAAGGCCAAGGAGAACGGGGAAAAGGTCCTTGTCTACGGCGATTACGACGTTGACGGCGTTACAGCTACTTCGATCACCGTTCTGGCACTCAAAAAGATCGGCATCAGCTCCGACTACTATATCCCTCACAGGTATGACGAAGGCTACGGACTTAACAAAGAAGCTATCAAAAAGATCTCCGGTCAGGGAGTAAAGCTGATAATCACCGTGGACTGCGGCGTCAGCAATTTTTCGGAGATCGACGAGGCCGGAAAACTTGGCGTGGACGTGATAGTGACCGACCATCACAATGTCCAGAACGGTCTTCCGAAGGCCGTTGCGGTGGTCAATCCGAAAAGACTGGAGGAACCCCATTCTTCAAGGTTCCTGTCAGGCGCGGGCGTGGCTTTCAAGTTCGTGTGGGCCCTGTTCAGGGCCATGGGGATCAGTGAATCCTCCTATATCAAGGAGTTCCTTGACCTGGCCGCTATGGGCACGGTTGCCGATGTGGTGCCTTTGGTCGGGGAGAACAGGACGATAACGGTGAACGGCATGAAAGTGCTCAACGAGAAGAAAAGGGTCGGGGTCAGACAGCTTATCGAGAAAGCCGGCATCTCGGGAAGGTTGACCACAAGCAATGTGTCGTTCATGCTTGCCCCTCGCCTTAATGCTCCGGGCAGGCTTGAAAAAGCGGAACTCAGCATCCGCCTTATACTTGAGAACGACCCGAGGAAGGCGCAGGAACTGGCCGAAGAGGTCAACAAGATCAACACAGAAAGACAGCAGATAGGCAACCTTATCGGTGAAGAGGCCTTCGCGAAGCTTGAGAACGCGGATGAAAAGAAACTGATAGTGCTTTCCGGCAAGAACTGGCACCCCGGGGTCATAGGTATAGTGGCCTCAAAGATAGCCGAAAGGTTCTACAGGCCGGCTATCCTGATAAGCGAGGAAGGCGGTTTCTGCCGTGGCAGCGCCAGGAGCATCGAGAATTTCGACATATACAGCCTTTTGTTGTCCTGCAGGGACCTCTTCAGCGATTTCGGCGGACACAAGGACGCAGCGGGTTTTGAAATGCCTTCGGAGAACATACCTCTTCTTGAGGAAAGGCTGAATAAAGAGATCGAAGGGATACTGGCAGTGGACAATCTTGTGCCAAGCACCACGCTTGATATGGTTGTGAATTCCGATTCCATAAACATCGATCTTGCCAGAGAGCTTGAGAAGCTGGAGCCGTTCGGTAGCGGGAACCCCGCGCCGGTACTGATGTGCAAATCGATGAAAGTGTCCAGTCTGAAAAGGGTTGGGTATGACGGGAACCATCTCAAGATGAAGCTGTCCGACGGGAGATCTCTCTTTGACAGCATCGGGTTCGGGATGGGCTCTCTCGCCGACAGCATCAATATGTCATCTCAATATGATATTGCGTTCAACCTGTTCATAAATGAATGGGACGGTTTTGAGATCCCGCAAATGGAGCTTGTGGACATGAGGAGGGTGCAATGAAGATACTGGTGGTCGGGTCAGGAGGCCGAGAGGATGCCATATGCTGGAAGCTGAGCAAAAGCCCAAAGTGTGAAAAACTATATTGCGCACCCGGGAATGCCGGTACCACAAGATGGGCCGTCTCGGTGCCGCATTCCAAACCGCAGGAGCTCCTGGAGTTCGCGAAAAAAGAGGGGATAGGCCTTACGTTCGTAGGTCCCGAAGTTCCTCTTGTTGAGGGAATCGTCGACCTGTTCGAAAAAGAGGGCCTCAAGATCTTCGGCCCGTCACAAAAAGCGGCCATGATCGAGGGGAGCAAGGCCTTTTCAAAACACCTCATGAAAAAATATGCCATTCCCACGGCGGCATACGAGGAGTTCACTGATGCGCAGGACTCGCTTGCCTATGTACGCAGACAAAAGTTCCCTCTTGTGATCAAAGCGGACGGACTGGCTGCCGGAAAAGGGGTCATCATCTGCACCACTTTGACAGAAGCAGAGAGTGCCGTTAATGATATCCTCGTCACTAAAAAGTTCGGCGATGCCGGCACAAAGATCATTGTCGAAGAATTCCTGCAGGGCGAGGAGGCCTCTATCCTGTGCTTCACCGACGGGAAGACCATTGTCCCGATGGAGTCTTCACAGGACCACAAACGGATATTTGACGGCGACAAAGGCCCCAATACAGGAGGGATGGGAGCTTACAGCCCTGCTCCTGTGGTAACTGCCGACCTGCTTTCAAAAGTGCAAAAGGACATACTTGAGCCGTCGGTATTCGCTCTTGAAAATGAGGGCGCGCTCTTTAAAGGTGTGCTTTATGTAGGGCTCATGGTCACAAAAGAAGGTCCGAAGGTCCTTGAATACAACTGCCGTTTCGGGGACCCGGAAACTCAGGCGGTATTGCCTAGGCTCAAGACCGACCTTGTCGATATCTGCCTTGCTGTCATCGAAGGCCGTCTCAGCAAGATCAAGATCGAATGGGACAAAAGACCTTCGGTCTGCGTGGTCGTAGCTTCAGGGGGCTATCCCGACAAGTTCGCCAAGGGATATACGGTAGAAGGCCTGGACAAGGCGGAACAACTTCACGATGTCATCGTGTTCCACGCGGGAACGGCTGACGCTCAATGCAATGTAGTGACCTCGGGTGGCAGGGTCCTTGGTGTCACGGGACTTGGCGATAACATCGGGGATGCAATAAACAAAGCCTACAAAGCCGTCTCTATGATAAGCTTCAAGGACATGCATTACCGCAAAGATATCGGAGCAAAAGCGCTCAACAGATGAAACTGGTAGTTGCCACATACAATCCGGGCAAGGCCAAGGAAATAAAGAAGCTGCTGAACATCAAAGGCCTTCAGCTGGTCTGCCTTTCCGATATCCCCCAAAAGATAAAGATCGTGGAGAACGGGAAGACCTTCGAAGCTAATGCGGTCAAAAAGGCCGCTGCCGTCTCAAAAGCTCTCGGACTTCCGGCAGTTGCCGATGATTCGGGTCTTTGTGTCGATGCTCTCGGCGGAAGACCTGGGGTAAGGTCGGCAAGATACGTAAATCCTCCCGTCACGCCCGACAGACTTTGCAAAAAGCTCTTAAAAGAGATATCAGGGGTGCCATCACCAAAAAGAAAAGCGAGGTTCGTCTGCTGTGTCGCGGTCTCTGTTCCCGGACAGAAGATCAGGACAGTAAGAGGGGAGTGCAAAGGCAGGATAGCAGCAGCAATGGCAGGAGAAGGCGGATTCGGTTATGATCCTGTTTTTATCCCGTCAGGCCATAAAGAAACATTCGCACAGATGCCTCTGAAGCAGAAGAATGCTTTAAGCCACAGGGGCAAGGCATTTAAAAAAGCGGCTGCCCTGCTTGATCGATCGCTCAAATGAACAGGTTCGTGTCCGACTGCTCTGCAGCTCCGAGATAAGCGGCGACCCCGCCGATCTCAATACCGTCGATAAGTTCTTCTTTCTTGATCCCCATCATATCCATGCTCATCTGGCAGGCCACAAGGCGTGCCCCTCCGTTCATGGCATTTGATATGAACTGCTCAAGAGAGTCGATGTTCTTTTTCTTCATAATAAAGCGGATGAGCTTTGGTCCGATCCCCATAAAGTTCATTTTTGACAGCGCAAGCTTAAAGGTCCCTCTCGGCATCATGATCCCGAACATCGTCTCGAAGAGGTCTTTCTTTGTCCTTACTCTGTTCGTCTTCCTGAGGATGTTCAATCCCCAGAATGTGAAGAACATCGTGACCTTTCTGCCCAGAGAAAGGCCGCCGTTCGCGATGACGAAAGCCGCTATAGCCTTGTCCATGTCGGAGCTGAATACGATTATTGTCTTATCATGAGGGATGTCACCAATATTTTTTGTAAGCTGCTGAAAGCCTTTTTGGACCCGGGCAAAGATCTTTGCCCCTCTATTCTCTACCAAAAGAAGCTTGTTCCCTGTCGTAGTGCACCAGACCGCGATATCATTTCCGAATCCCGGGTCAGTTGCCGTTATTTCGACGATATCCCCGGCAGTTTTATCCGAAAGAGCTTTTGAAAGCTGCATGATAGGCCCGGGGCATTGAAGTCCGCTGGCATCTATCGTGAACACCTCGCCTTTGTCCCTGATGACGTTGCGGAGCTCGTCGGTCTTGTCGATGAACGTTCCTTCGAATATCCCTACGTTCTCCTGTGACATTGCGGTGAATTTATACAATTTATAACCTCCGCTCAGATTAAAGGCGTTGTTGAAACCCAGGTTCCTCAGTACCGTCAAGGCGAAATAGGCGGTCTTACCCTGGTTGCAGCAGATGACTGTCTTCCTGTTCCGGTCCAGTTCGCCGGCCCTTTGTCTAAGCTCGGCAAGCGGGATGTTCAGTGCTCCTTCAATATGCCCCAGACCGAACTCAAGAGGGGTCCTCACGTCAAGGAATACGGCCCCTTCTTTCTTAAGCTCCTCTACCTGGTCCCAATAAACCACGGGATTCTTGCCGGAGATCTGGTTGATAGCTACCATGCCTGCCAGATTAACAGGGTCCTTGGCACCTGAATAGGGCGGGGCATAGGCAAGCTCAAGCGCTGCCAGGTCATAGACGGTCTTACCGGCTTGTATCATCGCGGATATCACATCTATTCTTTTGTCCACGCCCTCGGCCCCGATTATCTGCGCTCCGAGCACTTTACCGTTATCAGGGTCGAAAATGAGCTTCATTACCATGGGATATGCTCCGGGGTAGTATCCTGCATGCGAGGATGGTTGCAGATAGACCTTTGAGAGCTTAATGTTCCTTTTCTTCAGCTTCTTTTCGCTGTTCCCCGTTATCGCGGCCGTCAGATCGAATACTTTGGCTATGGCAGTGCCGGGTGTTCCGTTGTATACTGCATTGCCTCCGGTGATATTATCGGCAACTATCCTTCCCTGTTTGTTGGCTGAGTTGGCAAGGGGGATAAGCGCGGGCTCTCCGTTCACAAGATCGGTGATCTCGGTCGCATCCCCGAGAGCGTAGATGTCAGGGTCGTTCGTACGCATATGGCCGTCGACTTTGATGCCTCCGAGCCTGCCGAGCTCTATCCCGGCGTCTTTGGCCAGTTCGACCTCCGGCTTGATCCCAATGGAAAGGATGGCCATGTCGGCATGTATCGTCCTGCCGCTTTGCAATACTGCTTCGAGGCTGTCGCATTTCGGGCTGAACTCTTTGACGGCATCATTCAAGAAGAGCTCAATTTTGTTCACTTTAAGGTGCTGATGGATGACGGTCGCCATTTCATAGTCCATCAGGTTCATGACCTGGCCGGCAAGCTCTACAATTGAGACCTGTATGCCGAGGTGATGCAGGTTCTCCGCTATCTCCAGCCCGATAAAACCGGCCCCGACTATGATGGCTTTCTTCGGGCCCTTTTCCGAGATGAACTGTTTTATCAGGTCCATGTCATGCAGGTTCCTGATAGTGAATATCCTTGAGTCGTTTATGCCCGGGACTGGGATCCTGATCGGGTATCCGCCGGGTGAAAGTACGAGCTTATCATAGGGTTCCTCGTAAACATTGTTGTTGGCAAGGTCCTTTACTTTGACCTTTTTTGATGCCCGGTCGATAGAAATGACCTCGGAGCTCGTCCTTACATCCACCTTGAACTGTTTCTCGAAGTCCGCTTCGGAAATGACGACAAGCTGTTCTCTTTCTTTAATGACCCCGCCTATATGATATGGGATGCCGCAATTGGCGTAGGAGATCTCTTTTCCCCGTTCGAACATGATTATCTCGGCGTCTTCGCTGTTCCTGCGTAATCTTGCGGCCGTTCCGGCGCCTCCTGCGACCCCTCCGACTATGACGACCTTCATTGTAGTTCTCCTTTGGGTGGGATAAAAAGATTATATCATTGTAGAATTAGGGTATGGCACATACCGTATTGGTGGATGGATACAATGCGATCAACAAGATCAAAGGTCTTGAGGTCCTTCTTGATATGAGCCTCGAAAAGGCCAGAGAAGGTCTGATCGGCCATCTCATTTCGTGGAAAGCTCTTAAGGGCAAGGGAGTAAGGCTGGCGGTGGTCTTTGACGGATCGACCGAGCATGCCTATGCGTCCAAATATTCCGAAAGAGGGGTCGAGGTGTACTTTTCTGACAGGCATCTGGGGGAGGATGCGGACAAAAAGATAGCAAAAATACTCAGACAACACCCGGGAGAATCATACACTGTCGTATCCGACGATAACAGTGTGGCCAACAGCGCGAGAGCGTACAAGGCTAGGATAATGCCGGTGTCTTTTCTGAATATCGAAAGCAGGGGGACGATAGTGAGGGGAGGACAGAAGACAGAGGACAGATGGCAGAAAAAGGCAAATTCTGAAAAGCTTCCTGTGTCTGCAGCCAGAAAAATAACGGATGACCTCATCAATGAATGGGTCCTCAAGAAGCCGAAAAAGAAAAACTAGTCTGTTATAATAAAAAAATCGGCCGATAATTTTCGGCAAAGATGGACGGGGAGTAGCTCAGCTTGGTAGAGCACCTGCTTTGGGAGCAGGGGGCCGCAGGTTCAAATCCTGTCTCCCCGATATTTGTTGATAAGATAATAAGGAGAAGCAGGACTTATGAGGTCTTGGCGGCTGATAGCGATAGTGTCGCTCATTCTATTCCTTCAGGCAGGGCGTTCTTCAGCCCTTGTGGATTTTATTTCAGGGGAAAGTCCTTATAAGTACGGCTCTTCAAAAAGTCCTTCTTTGGGTGAGTTGAACGAAAAAATTAAAGCTCTGGCCGATTTCTACATCAAGACAGAGAAAGCGGAAAATATATCAGTATATTTTGAGGACCTGAACAGCGGCTCAAAGATCGTTGTCAACAAGGATGAAAAGTTCGCTCCTGCCAGTCTGGTGAAGCTGCCGCTGATGCTCTCGATACTCAAGAACGCACAATATGACAGATCGGTGCTAAGTAAAAGGCTCGAGTATACTTCCAGGAACACTGAATATGCGTATTCAAGCAGAAGGGCGTACAGACTGAAAGAGGGAAGGGCCTATAATGTCGGAGAGCTGATAGAGGCGATGATCGAGGATTCCGACAACATTGCAATGAGCGTGCTTGTGGATAAGATCGATGATACGGTAGTGTCGGATGCTTTCAAGGTCTTCGATATCCCGATACCCCTGAACAGGGGAAGAATAAACAGGACCACAGTAGATATGTACGGCAATCTGTTGAGAAAGGTCTACAAACGCGAATATCTCGACAATGACATGACAACGCAGGCCATCTCATATCTGCTGGATACCAGCTTTCACGAAGGGATCGAGTCGGGCATCCCGGCAAATATCTTTATCGCGCACAAATACGGCGAGACGGGGATAGGGGACAGGAAGCTTGACTATTCGGATCTACGGTCCTTTAAAAAGAATAAAGGGACCATTGAATCTGAGCTGAGAAGGCTGGGCCTCCTGAATTCTACGATGGAAGCAGATTTCGGTTTCCAGAGCCTGATATATTCGATGCGTAATGTATCGAACCAGGACAAGGACAGGCTTATAAAGATAATGGGGGGAGAGCTCTCGAACAGGTGGCAGCTCCATGAAGCTGCTATCGTGTTCTACCCGCTCAGACCTTATATACTTGTTATCATGACAAAAGGTACTAAAGAACAAAGACTTGAGAACATTCTCAGGGGCATCTCGAAAGAGGTCTATACTTTTGTCAGTTCGGTGAAATAGGTCCTGCGGATACATTGTTTGATTAACCCCGGTATTGCTGTTAAAATCTTAATATTAGCTTGATCGGGCCGTAGCTTGTCCCGCCAGGAAGGCGGGATTGCTTACCTGACTGCTTTGAGGACCACACTGCAGTCAGTTACGTTGTCTTGTTCGATGGTCTATTATCGGGCCGTAGCGCAGCTTGGTAGCGTGTCCGCTTGGGGTGCGGGAGGTCACGGGTTCAAATCCCGTCGGCCCGATTTTTGTTTCTGTTATAATTTAATTACTATGTGATCTGCTGATGCGGGCTTGCCCGCCGAAGCGGAGCGTAGGCGGGTGTAG
>CAZHHM010000008.1:10762-66169 GCA_964532225.1 uncultured bacterium
TATGTGATCTGCTGATGCGGGCTTGCCCGCCGAAGCGGAGCGTAGGCGGGTGTAGCTCAGCGGTAGAGCTCCTGCCTTCCAAGCAGGAGGTCGTGGGTTCAAATCCCATCGCCCGCTTTTTTATTTTCTCGGGGCAGCGGACTACGGCTTTGTGTCCCCGTAGTCCCTCGACCAAGAGGTCTCGGGATGACGGCTATGGGTATTAAATATTCGTTTAAGCTCGCAATGTCCCGGTTTGGATTTGGGCTTTGTGTCCCCGTAGCTCAATTGGATAGAGCAACAGCCTTCTAAGCTGTAGGTTGGGCGTTCGATTCGCCCCGGGGACGAGATGAAGGATAAAAAGTAAGTACTTCGTGGTGGCTATAGTGTAACGGTAGCACGACGGGTTGTGGTCCCGTTAGTCCGGGTTCAAATCCCGATAGCCACCCCAAGCAGAACAGAAAATAGATAGTTGAGAATAGAGAATTCCCGCAGAATAAGGGTCCCTCAATAACAGAAGAGCACAATAATATTTGCCATTATCCCCTTAAGTGCTAGAATCAATATATGCTAAAAAGCCGCAGAGCTTATACCATCGTTGAGGTGACGATAGTTCTTGTCCTGGTCGCTATCCTTGCAGTATTTGCGATGATCTCAATGTCCTCCATATCGCACAACCGACTGATCAATGCGGCAGAAAAAGTGGCGATGGACATCAGGTTCGCGAAGAACAACGCTCTTGCTTCAGGTGTCTGGACAGGCCTAAGGTTCTTTACCGCTTCGGGTACGTATGATGTGTATGAGACGGACGGGACATCCGATGCGACGGTCAAACACCCTGAAGACCAGACACAATCATATATTGTGAACATCCCGGCAGATTTTGACGGTGTTTCTATATCCTCGGTAAGCTTTTCAGGAGGCAATAAGGTAGAGTTCGATCCTCTCGGTGTGCCTTACAATGATAAAGACGGCAGTGCTCTCGTGCTGACCGGGGCTGTTACACTATCGGCGCAAAGTAAAGTGGTCACCGTATTTGTCCATCCCAGGACCGGGAGGGTGACCTTGCAATGAACAGTCGCATACTTTCAGGCAATAAGCGGGGGATGAACCTTATCGAGCTGATAATGGCCGTAGTGATCGGCGGCATAATATTCTATTCATTCCTTAATGTGTTCATTTCCGCGACCTTCAAAGGTGCAAGCATGGAAGCTCTTACAGGAGCGCTTTTCCTGGCCAACGGCAAGCTCGAGACCGTTGTCTCAAAGAGGTTCACTTCGATCACATCAGAGGCCCTCTCTTCATTCGGCGGACCTTTTCCGGCATATTACAGCCAGGTCACGGTGAACTATGTTTCTCCTGAAGCGCTTGATACTGTCACTGACCCGACGGTCACCGCGTTTAAAAGAGTGATAGTAAGAGTGACCGCTCCTGCTTATAGCCTGGGAACAGTCGAAGTAAGGGGGCTTGTCACCGACATGTCAAATCCATGAACAGGAAAGCTTTCACGCTGATCGAGCTGGTCATGACGATAGTGATATCCTCGCTGATATTCGGGATATTCGCCATGGTCATTTACAGCGGGATGCAGATATGGTTCTTTAACAAGATACAAAAGACCTATCTCTATGAGGCCAGGACAGCGCTTAACAGAATGGTGCGGGAGATCAGGATGACCAGGGATACGACGTCTGCCGGCATAACCACCTTTGCGACATCCGAGTATTCGTTCACCGATATCAACGGCAATGCGATAAACTATAGGCAGAGCGGAAGCAGCCTGCTCAGGAACAGCGATATCATGATAGACAATCTGGTGAACCCCGGGGGGCTGGCCTTTGCATACCTGAACCAGACAGGTGTGGCAACTACCGAAAGGAGCTCTATAAGGGCCGTGAAGGTGAACCTGTTTTTGCGCAGCGGAAGCAATGTGGTAAAAATGCAGTCCGCGGGAGGGATAAGGAACAGATGAACAAAAAAGGATACGCGCTGATGACCGTGATCTTCTTCCTGCTGATATTTGCCGGGCTCGTTCTCTTCTTTGTGAATATATTCTTTTCGGAATCGCGTACTGTCTCGACAGAATATTCCTACAGCAAGGCGTTCAATATCGCTGAAGCGGGACGTGTGTACGCGGTAAAGCGCATGGCCGGCGTGTCCAACTGGAGCGCGCCGGGGATATTCCCGATGACAAAGACCTTTGGCGGAGGACAATTCACTGTAAATCTCGCAGGCAGCGGACCGACATGGGCCACGCTCGAGTCAACAGGGATAGTGACCTCTGAAGGAAAGACCTACAGAAGAAAGATACAGGCAAGGGTAATGATCACCGGCGGGCTAGCGTTGGGGGATTTTGCCGTGTTCTCTTGGGGCGTCGGGTCAGGGACAGGGGACCATACTGTGAACATCTCGAACAACGCGAGCATAGTTGGCAATATATTTACCGCTTCTAATGTCGTTCTTGGCAACAACTCGAGCATAACAGGAAGTGTGTTCTCTTCCGGCTCCGTGTCTACAGGGTCAGGGGTCACCGTGACGGGAACCACGGCAGCATATGTTTCTACCCCGGCGGCTCCTTCACTCGATACTTCTTATTATCAGTCCCTTATCAATACTGCCGCGACGTATCCTACGGGCAATCTCAGTATCGCGAACGGCCAGACAGTGGCTTTCTCCGGGACTACATATGTGAATGGCAACTTTTTAACTGGAAACAACGTTACATTGACAGTTACCGGGACACAAGCTACCGTGGTAGTCAATGGTAGCGCCACATTTGGCAACGATAATATCGTGGGGAATAACTTCCGTCTCATAGTTAAGAATAATATTACGTTCGGGAATAATCTGACTTGGGGTACTGACGGTCTGATATTTGCTCTTTTGCCGACAAGCGTCATTACTTTTGGCAACAACGGAGAGACCGGCAATGCAGGTGTGGGCAACGGTACTGTTGTTCTTACCCCTGGGACCGTTATCTTGAACAATAACTGTGAATTCTACGGTCTGATATATGCAGAGACGAGAGCGGTAATAAACAATAATGTGGAACTTAGCGGAAGCCTGATAAGCGGGTTCATCGACTCAATAGGCAACAATTCCACGCTTACTTTAAGCTCCGGGGCAGTGGATTATTCCGGGATCACCGGGCTAAGCATGGGACTGGGACTTGGCGGGACCATTACTACAGGCGACTGGAGAGAGGTGTTCTAGCAGAGAAATGTCTCATACTTACATTAACGGCGTATGCATGGAAAAGGCAATAGAAGAATGCCTTTGCGAGTACTGGAGATCTTTCTGCAATCTTCCCGGCTCAGAGGTGATCGAAAAGGACGGACTTACTCTTTGCTACACCGGGGTGAATTTCTCGACTTTCAACGGCGTTTTCTGCGCTGACCTGAGAGGCGGGGGCGCTGAGCGCAAGATCGACGAGTGCACAGAGTATTTTAAGTCCAGGAAAGTCCCGATGCTCTGGAGGGTCGGTCCATTTTCAAGGCCCGGAGGGCTCTCCAACATGCTCAAGAAAAAAGGGTATTCAGTTTATGCCGACGAGATGGGGATGGCTATCGAGCTTGATACGGTTCTTTGGCCTTCAGCACCTTCCGGATTGAATATCGTTGAGGTTAAGAACGAGAAGGACCTCAAGCTTTTTGTAGATGTCCTGGCCCAGGTGTTCGAGCTGCCAGACAATATCGTGTCGGATGCCATCTATTCGTCATATCTTGAACATATGAAGCAGGGGACGGGCAAATTCACCCATTATCTGGCATTCGTCGGTGACAAACCGGTCTCGACCGCATCGCTCATGATGTCAGACCAATACCCGGGCATCTACAACGGATGTACGGTAGAATCAGAACGAGGCAAGGGAATAAGCTCGGTCCTTCTGTACAAAAGCATGGAATTGGCCAGGGAAAAGGGTCATAAGATCTGCTATTTACAGTCTTCCCCCATGTCAAGAGGGTTGTGCCTTAAAGCAGGGTTCAAGCCTTACGGACTTATACAGTATATGGAAATGTGTCCGTGAAAGGGTCTCTATGGACGTAAAAGAGGCGATCGAGGCTAGAAGAGCTTACAGGTCGCTCGATAAGGTCCTTCTGCCTGATACGATAGTAGACGACCTTTCCGAAGCCGCAAAGCTTGCCCCCTCATGTTTTAATAACCAGCCGTGGCGTTTTGTTTTTGTAAAAGGCAGGGAACAGCTCGAAGCCCTCAAAAGAACACTGAACAAAGGCAATGAATGGGCCTATGAGGCATCGATGATAATAGCAGCTTTCGCCATGAAAGAGACCGACTGTACTGTAAAAGGAAGAGAGTATTTCATGTTCGACACCGGCATGGCATGCGCGATGATCATGCTGCGCGCTACCGAGCTGGGGCTTATAGCGCATCCCATAGTAGGGTTCGATGAGGAGGCGGCAAAAAAGGTCATCGGGATAGTTGACCCTTACAGGATAGCCGTGTTCATCATAGTCGGAAAGCGCTCCGGCAGCATCAGTCCAGTCCTGAGCGAGAAACAGATCGAAGCGGAGATGCGAAGGCCTGAACGCATGGCCGGGTCAGAGTTCGTTTTTATCGATAAGGTTCAGTAGCCGCTCAGCAGTTTTTCAAATCGCGCGTCAGGACTTCCTCCGAGCTTTATAAAATCCGTGTAGTATCTGTTCGCTGAGGACTTGTCCCCCATATTGTAGGCGCAGAAAGCCGCCCTTTCATACGCTGCGGCAAATTGCGGGTCTATCTCAATTGCTTTCGTGAAATGACCGAGGGCTTCTTTAAACCGGCCGGTCTGTCCCAGCGCATTTCCCGTGTTGTAATGCGCTTTAAGCGAATTCTGGTCCACTTTGATCTCTTCAGCGAAATATACGAAAGCAGATTTCGGGTCACCCGAAGCGAGTAGAATAGAGCCGATATTGTATCTTGCCGTCTTTATAAGCGGGTTCTTCTCGACCGCTTTGAGATATGCCTCTATAGCTTCTTTGCGAAGACCTTTCTTTTCAAGCAGCATGCCCAGGTTGAGGTATGCAAGAGGGTCAGCGCTAACTGATATCTCTTTCCTGAAATGCCTTTCAGCTCCTGAAAGATCGCCTGAACCCATCAGTACAATCCCAGTGTTGAGTTCTATACCGGGATCGTTCTTTGACAATTTCAGCGCCTTTTCCATGAGAGGGGCCGCTTTTCCTGACATGTTCTGAGAAATGTATGCTGCAGCAAGCCCTGACAGAGCTTTCGGGTATTCCGGAGCTCCTTTTACGGCGGACTCCCAGAAATCGACCCTTTGAGAGAATTTATATGAATTAGAGACGTTCAACAGTGCAAGCGACAGTATCATTAGCGCCAATGCCGCCGGCCCGAGCTTAGGAAATAGCGGGGTCTTTTTCCATTCCACGCGGCTTAGAACGACAAGGATACCTATTGCGGGCAGATAGAGCCTATGACCCAGGAGTTCGCTGTTCGACAGCGCCGGAAGAAGGGTCGCGATGAACCAAAGAGCACCGAAGAGGAACATGGTCCTGTTCTCCCTGTTGTATGCCCCGGTAAATATGACGAACATGGCAGCAGCCATTCCCGGGACCAGAGAAGCGGTCTCAATTACAGGAAGCGTCTGCAGGCCTATCGGCCAGAATAGATATCCCAGATAAACGATAAGGCAAGATGTATTTGCAATGATGTTAGACAATGTCGTTCCGTAGTCGATGGCCGGCATGGACATAAGTGCCGAAGCCCTAAGCAGATACCATGCAAGCGCAGGTGCGCCCAGCAGGGCTATCATGGCCCACGGCCTTTTCCCTTTCTTCAGATGGTACATCAGTGCGAAGACAGGCATTGCAATAGCGGTCTCCTTCGACATCAGTGCAATAAAGAACAGGGCGGCCGCGCAGGCAAGCATCAATATGCTCCCGGAGCGGGAATATCTGAAAGAACAAAGCATGGATGACAGAAAAAAGATCGAAAGTATGACATCGGTCCTGCCCGGTATCCAGGAGACGGCGTGAGCGAGAGCAGGGTGAACGGCAAATATAACAGCTAGGACAGCAGCTTTGTTCTTTGACGCGCCAAGAGACAAAAGAAAGAATAGGACAAGAACGCTGCATATCCCGTGAAGCAAGATATTGGTTATGTGGAACACTTTCGGGTCCTGCCCGCCCAGTAAGGCATCAATTATGTATGACAGGTTTACGGCCGGTCTGTAGAACGGGAAATTGAACGTTCCCGTGGAAATGTTCAGGCCGTGCAGATTAAGGATGTTGTTCGCATTGCTTATAACGCTGAAATTGTCGTTAATGATAATATTATCGTCAAAGTAAACAAGTCCGAAACCGGCTGTGTGCGAATATACGGCCAGCGCAGCGATGAATACCAGCAACGGATAGAACGCTCGTGTCCGGAGCTCGGTCATTTAATGAGGACCTTTCTCCTTGCTATCTCGGCAAGGCCCCTTATTGAATACTGATAGCCGGGATTGTATGTCAGCTCTGTCCTGAATTCTTTCTCTGCCAGGCTGAGAAGCCCTTTGTGAAGATAAACAGAGCCCAGGTTGTTATGTACTGTCGGGTGGTAGGGGTCCAGAGCTATTGTTTTAAGATAATATCGCTCCGCGTCCTCATGCCGGCCTTCGAACTGGTATGCCATTCCCAGATTGACCTGCGCTTTAGCGTAGGCGGGAGAGTTGGCCGCTGCATCTTGCCAGAAGCTCATCCTGTCAGAAAAACGATGCGAAGCGGTTATGTTGATGGCCGTAAAGATGAGCAGCACTGCGGCTATGACAGGCAGCGCGAATTTGCTGTCGAGCAGCTTTTCCTGGAATGGTCCGACCGACAGTATCGCTGCCAAAAGACCTATGATGGGTAGATAGAGCCGCTGTTCCATAAGGTCCAGGGGCATTGAGCCCGGCGAAATGAAAAGTGACGGGAGGAGCATAAGTAGAAAGAACGACAGTCCCAAAATGAAGCTCCTTTTATCGCGTATACCGAAGTATCTTGTCACTGCCGCAAGGCATACCGCCGCGACAAGCCCGTAGATGAGCGAGGAATCTGCCGATGTCGGCAAGGCTGAAAGGTTCACTGGGAAAAAGGCCTTGCCAAAAAACACAAGTACTGACGGCGCATTGAAGGCCATCGAGCTGAAAACTATTGAAAGTATGCTCCTAATATCGGTCGATGGAGGCAGTACGGCCGTTCTTGCCGCAAAATACAAAGCAGCGGCGGCAATGAGAGATACTGCGGCCGCGGACCGTGCCGTACTCGAGAATCCCTTTGATCTGTTAACCAGGACCGGCCACGCAAGATAGCAGAACGGAATAAGTCCGCTTTCCTTGGTAAAAGGAAGTGCTGCGGTGAATAAGACAAAAGAGAATAGTGCCCTGCGGCTGTCCGAGCCCTCCAGGCGTTTCAGTGAGATGAACGCTGCCAAAAAGAACAGAGCAAGAAGCATGTCGTTCCTTCCGGGTATCCAGTAAACGGCCATCGAGATCGCGGGGTGGACGGCAAACAGCATGCTGCCAAGCAGCGAGAGCAGGGCAGGGAATCCTGATGAGTAAAGCGCGAAATAGAGCAAAATGCACACTGCAAGGTGTATCAGGACATTGGTCATGTGGTAAAGGTTTTCGTCCGTTCCAAAGAGCAGGGCATCGGAGATGAACGAAAGGGTGAAGACGGGCCTGTAAAAAGCTCCGGAGGAAGTTCTGTACATGACATCGGAGGTAAAAGCTTTTCCGATGCTGGTCAGCTGCGAGTTCATATGGCTGTTCGACCTGATGAAAGTGTCGTCGTCGAGATATGTCAGGCCGAAGCCAATGGCACGTAAATATACCAGAAGCACCGTGGCGGATATTGCTAAGACCGCAATAAGGTCCTTTTTATTCATTGCTGGATTATATTATAACAGCGTCCTTATAAGATATTTCACTAAAGAAGCGGTACCGAAGTATATGAATAATGTGAAGGATAGTGTTGAAAAAGATATGCAAAAGCTATATAATGTGAATAAAGGAACATTAAATGCAGGCCAATAAACAGATAATAACAAGGCTTTCCGGGTACAGGAGCGCGCTTTCCAGGCTCAAGTCGCTTGGTTTTGTAAAGGCTTTTTCCGAGAACCTGGCGGATGCCGCCGGGGTGAGCGCTTCCCAGGTCAGGAAAGACTTCTCTATATTCGGGATAACAGGCAATAAAAAAGGCGGGTACATTATCGACGAGCTTATGGAGGACCTGAACGCAATACTCGGCAAGAACGAGGTCAAGAAGGTGGTGGTCGCGGGCGCCGGTAATATCGGTGCGGCTTTGATCAAGTACCGCGGATTCGAGAAAGAAGGACTTAAGATAGCAGCGGCTTTTGACAAGGACGCGGCAAGGACCGACCGGAAATCGATGGTGCCCGTGCTTCCTATCGAGGAAATGACGGACTTCATAAAAAAGGAGAAGATCAAGATAGGGATAATCGCCGTTCCTGAATCTGCCGCGCAGGAAGTGTTCGACACTATGGTCTCTTCCGGGGTCAGGGGCGTCCTGAACTTTTCCCCGATAAGGCTCAGAGGCAGCGAGGATATCGTCATCAATAACGTAAATCTGGTGCTTGAACTGGAAAATGTGATCTACTTCGTTAACGCGGCGACCAAGACCAGGAGAGGGCAGTGAACAAAGAAACACCAAAATCCCTGAGACTGCAAATAGGCATATTCGGCAGGACCAATGTTGGCAAGTCGAGCTTCCTGAACATGATCGCGGGTCAGGATGTGGCAATAACATCACCTGAGCCAGGGACAACTACGGATGTCGTAGAAAAGACGATGGAGCTCCTGCCTGTAGGCCCGGTCGTGTTCCTTGATACTGCAGGGATAGACGATGCGACCTCCTTATCAGACAAGAGACTGTCAAAAACGAACAAGATCTTCGACCGCGCTGATGTAGCTGTCCTTGTGGCCGAGCCGGACGAGTGGACTGTATATGAAGAGAAAATCATCGAGGAGTCCGGTAAACGCAAAACCCCATTGATGGTCATAGTGAACAAGACCGACATCAAGAAACCGTCCGGTGAAATGCTGAAAAAGATACCTCCGGAGCATGGTGTGATACAGGTCTCGAGCACGGACAGACAAAAAAGGGATGTTCAGGTATCGGCCATCAAAGAGGCTCTGCTTAAAATGGTGCCTGCGGATTTCTTTGAGCCCCCCAACATAATCGGGGACCTCGTGCCCAAAGGAGGCTCCGTCGCGCTCATCATACCTATAGACCTTGAAGCGCCGAAAGGAAGGATAATACTTCCTCAGGTACAGACCATCAGGGACTGTCTTGACTCGGACGTCGCGGCGCTTGTCGTCAAGGAAAGCGGGTATAAATCTCTGCTTGAAGGTCTGAAAAAAGGGCCCGACCTTGCCGTGTGTGATTCTCAGGCAGTGGCGGAGATGGTGGCTATGACGCCAAAGAACGTCAAGTGCACGACGTTCTCGATCCTTTTTTCCAGGTACAAAGGCGATCTGGAAGAATATGTAAAAGGCGTCAGGGCAATAGATACGCTTAAAAAGGATGACAAGGTGCTTATCGCTGAGTCATGCAGCCATCACGCTATTGACGGGGATATCGGAAGGATCAAGATACCTGCCTGGCTGGAAAAGTACCTGGGTTTCCGTCCGGAGATCGTCGTCAGCTCCGGAAGGGACTATCCCGATGATCTTTCAAGCTTCAAGCTCATCATACATTGCGGGTCATGCATGTTAACGCGCAAGGAGACATTGATCAGGACCAACAAGGCGAGAGCGGAAGGCGTTGCCATTACAAATTACGGGGTCTGCATATCGTACCTGAACGGTGTTCTGCAAAGGGTCCTTGAGCCTTTTCCTGGGATAGCGGCCGCTTTTAATAAGTCTGAGTTCCCTGAAAGGATGAGGGATGGCAAATGCATCGCCTGCGGCGGCTGCACCTATGAAGATATAGATTGTGATGCAATAAACGGACCGGAGAAAAAGAACGGAAGGAGAAAGTGATGCCGACACCGATGGAAATGCTGCATGAAAAAAAGAAAAGGTCCGAGAACCTGCTCAAGTCAAGGAAAGCCGGAAAGAAGTTCAGGGTGGCGGTTGGTATGGCCACCTGTGAGATAGCGGCCGGATCAAAAGAGGTCATGTCGGCGTTCGAGAAAGCTTCGGGCAGCGGCGTTCCTTTCCAGCTTTCAAGCAAAGGCTGTGCCGGAAGGTGTTCTGTAGAGCCCACGGTCGAAGTTTATGAGGAAGGTAAAGCTCCTGTTCTTTATATCAAGATGACGCCGGAAAAAGCCGAAAGGATAGTCAAAGAGCATATAAACGGCCAAGGTCCGATAAATGAATATACGGAGGCATAGAAAGGGATAACAATGGCTCAACAGGGAGGATTGACGGCAAAGGCCCATGATGTTTTCGGCAGACTGCCAGCTTTCAAGGACCAGCTTAGGATAGCTCTTAGGAACTGCGGACTGATCGATCCTGAGGATATCGACGAATATATCGCTTCAAGGGGTTTTGAGGCACTGGCAAAAGTGCTTACTGAAATGACAGGAAGACAGGTGATCGACGAGATAAAGACCTCAGGCCTGCGAGGACGCGGAGGGGCTGGATTCCCCACCGGGATCAAATGGGAGCTCACAGCTGCCGAAAAAGGCGAAGAGAAATATGTCATATGCAATGCCGATGAAGGAGATCCGGGCGCGTTCATGGACAGGAGCATCATCGAGGGGGATCCTTTCAATGTGATAGAGGGCATGATGATAGGTGGATACGCCGTTGGCGCAAAGCACGGTGTCATCTACATCAGGGCCGAATACCCTCTTGCCATCCAGAGGCTCGAAAAAGCTATCGCTGCCATGACAAAAGAGGGGCTTCTCGGCAGGAATATACTTGGCTCTGACTTCTCGTTCGACCTTGAGATCAGGCTGGGTGCAGGAGCTTTTGTCTGCGGCGAGGAGACAGCTCTTATCCATTCGATAGAAGGCGCCCGCGGGATGCCGAGGCCCAGACCTCCGTATCCGTCCGTTTCAGGCCTTTTCAACAAGCCGACGCTGATCAATAACGTCGAGACATGGGCGAACGTGCCTGCAGTGATCCTTGAAGGAGCGGAATGGTTCGCTTCGGTCGGTGAAGGAAAGAGCAAAGGGACAAAAGTATTCGCCCTTGCGGGAATGATCGACCGGACCGGACTTGTAGAGGTGCCTATGGGGACTACCCTCAGACAGATGATCTTTGAAATAGGAGGAGGCATACCGAACGGAAAGAATTTTAAAGCAGTGCAGACCGGAGGGCCGTCTGGGGGGTGCCTGCCTGCCGAATATCTTGATACGAAGATCGACTATGAGTCACTTGCGAAAGCAGGCTCCATCATGGGGTCCGGCGGGATGATAGTGATCGACGATGAATCATGCATGGTCAACATTGCCAAATACTTCCTTGAATTCGTTCAGAACGAATCCTGCGGGAAATGCACTCCCTGCAGGGAAGGTACCAAAAGGATGCTGGAGATACTTTCAAGGATAACCGACGGAAAAGGAGAAGAAGGTGACATCGAAAAGCTTGAAAGGCTTGGCAAGACGATAGGCAAGGCCTCCCTCTGCGGGCTTGGACAGTCCGCGCCTAATTCGGTCCTTTCAACTATCAAATACTTCAGGAACGAATATGAGGAGCATATCAGGGACAAGAAATGCCATGCAGGGGTATGTACCTGGCTGCTGACATATGTTATCAACGACGCGTGCACTGGATGTACGGCCTGCAAAAAGGTCTGTCCCGTGAATGCCATTTCAGGGGTCGTCAAAGGCAAGCATGTGATCGATCAGGAAAAATGCATCAAATGCGGGCATTGCTTCAAGACGTGCAAATTCAAAGCGATAGACAGGCATTAGAAAGAGGGAAGTATGGCAAAGATAAAGATATTCATTAACGGCAAACCATATTCTGTGGACGGCGGCCAGACCATAATGCAGGCTGCGGACCAGGTCGGGTTCAGGATACCAAGACTGTGCTACCATCCGAAGCTCTCCATCGAAGGCGCATGCAGGGTGTGCATCGTAGAGGTGGAAGGCATGCGCAATTACGTCGCTTCCTGCGCCTTCCCGGTCTCGGAAGGCATGAAGATACATACGAACACAAATGAGCTCAGAAGAGCAAGAAGGGATATTGTCGAGCTCATACTGGACAACCATCCGCTGGATTGCCATACCTGCGACAGGGACAGCAACTGCGAACTGCAAAGACTGGCTCACTCCATGGGCATAAAAAAGAGGCATTTCACCGGGGAGAGAAAGAGGTACGAAAAGGACACGTCTTTCGTCTCTGTGGTAAGGGACCCTGAAAAGTGCATACTTTGCGGCAGATGCGTCAGGGTCTGCGCCGAGATACAAAAGACCTATAACCTCGGACACGCGCACAGAGGGTTCAAGACCGTGGTGATGCCGGCCTACAACAAGCCTTTCTCCGAGAGCGTTTGCACGGCTTGCGGGCAGTGCATTAACGTGTGCCCGACGGCCGCGTTCGTCGAAAAAAGCTATTCTCAGGAGGTGTTTGACGGGTTGTCCGACCCGAACCTGATAAAGGTGGCACAGATAGCGCCTTCGGTAAGGGCCGCGATAGGAGAGGCTTTCGGCATCCCTCCCGGCAGGGCCATGGAAAAAGAGATGGCCGCCGCTTTAAGGAAGCTGGGCTTTGATTATGTGTTCGATACGCAGTTCTCGGCCGACCTTACTATCATGGAGGAGGCAAGCGAGTTCATTCACAGGATAAAGAACGGCGGGAAGCTGCCAATGATAACGTCCTGTTCGAGCGCCTGGATGAAAGGCATGGAGCAGTTCCATCCGGACCTGATCGAGAACGTTTCGACCTGTAAATCACCGATGTCGATGATGGGGGCCATGATAAAGACTTATTTTGCCGACAAAATGAAGATAGACCCCAAAAAGATATTTTCCGTTGCGTTCATGTGCTGTACGGCAAAGAAATATGAGGCAGCCAGACCTGAACTGCTTATAGACGGGATGCGGGGCGTCGACCATGTTATCACCACGAGAGAATGCGCCTGGATGCTCAAATCCGCGGGCATTGACCTCCCTCACATAAAAGGTGAGGAGTTCGACCATCCTCTCGGCCTGTCATCAGGGGCCGGGGTCATATTCGGAGTGACGGGCGGAGTGATGGAGGCTGCTATCAGGACCGCGTATGAGATGTATACGGGAGAAACACTTATCGATATTGAAGTGTCCGGAGTCAGGGGAATGACGGGGATAAAGGAAGGCAAGATCATGATGGGTGGTGAAGAGATAAGGATAGCCGTGGCTCACGGCATGGGTAATGCTTATACACTGCTGGATGAGGTCAGAAAAGACCCCAAAAAATATCATTTCATAGAGATAATGGGGTGTCCCGGAGGATGTATCGGAGGAGGCGGGCAGCCGTATGCCGGCATCAATGCTATCCCTCTTGACGAAGAGAGCCTTTGCAAGAGGGCGGAAGCTCTTTATAACCTTGACAGGAACAGGACCATACGCAGAAGCCATGAGAACCCGGACATCCAAAAGTTATACAGGGAATTCCTCGGCGCTCCGCTGAGCGAAAAAGCTCATGACCTGCTGCATACGCACTACAGGCAGCATTATCCGATAGGCATAGTCCCTCATAAACTGGAGACGAGGTGATCAACATGGAAACAAAAAAAGAAGCTCTCAAAATGGACCCCGCAAAAATGGAGGAACTAAGGAAATATATCGACACATTTGATCATAAGGAGTACAGGGAGTCCTATCTGATAGCCGTGCTGCATAAAGCACAGGAACTGTTCGGGTATCTTTCGGTCGAGGCCATGGATGAGGTGGCGGCAAGGATGAGCATTCCGACTGCCCATATCTGGGGTGTCGCGACCTTTTATCACTATTTCAATCTCAATCCGAGAGGGAAACATGTGATATCCGTTTGTATGGGGACCGCCTGCTATGTTAAGGGAGCAGAGGCCGTTCTAGAAGCTTTGAAAGAGGAGCTCAAGATAAATGTCGGCAAGACCACTCCTGACATGATGTTCACCCTTCAGGAGGCCAGATGTCTTGGGGCCTGCGGTCTTGCACCTGTAATGATGATAGACGACAAGATCTACGGCGACCTGACACCAAAAAAGGTCGTGGACATAATTAGGAACATAAAAAAAGCGGAACTGTAAAATGAAGATCATCGATGAGGCCGCGATAAGAGAGATCATCTCCGGCTCGCAGGATGTGTCAGCTGAAAGGGTCCGCTCTATCCTGAAGAGGTCAGGGTCCCTTCAGAGGCTTTCGCTGTCAGATTCCTCGGCACTCCTGTCTGTCAGGGATAAAGGGCTGCTGGATGAGATGTACAGGTCTGCTGCACAGGTAAAGGACGCGATATACGGCAAGCGCGTCGTGCTGTTCGCGCCTCTGTATATCAGCAATCTCTGCATGAACGACTGCCAGTATTGTGCGTTCAGGTCAGGCAACAAAGAGCTGCAAAGAAAGGCACTGTCAGTAGAGGAGATCAAAGAGCAGACAACAGCCTTGCTCAAAAGCGGCCACAAGAGGGTGCTTCTCGTTGCGGGAGAGGCGCCTCCTCCGGGAAAGACCAACATTGACTATTATGTAGAGGCGATCGAGGCCATCTACTCTGTTTCCGTCGGTCCTCATAAGGTAAAAAGGGTCAATATCAACTGCGCTCCATTATCTGTTGAAGAGTTCGAACGCTTGAAAAAAGCAGGTATCGGGACCTTTCAGATATTCCAGGAAACATATCATGAGGCAACATACAGGGAATGCCACAGATCAGGCCCTAAGAGCGATCCGGACAACAGACTTGATGCTGTTGACAGGGCTTTCACAGCGGGGATAGATGATGTCGGCATCGGTGTCCTCTACGGTCTTTATGACCATGTGTTCGATACCATTGCGATGCTGTCGCATGTGGAATATCTTGAGAAGAAGTTCAATGTCGGGCCGCATACTATCTCTGTCCCGCGTTTGGAGCCCGCATCAGGGTCGAAGATAGCTTCCTATCCTCCATACAGAGTGAGCGATGAGGACTTTAAAAAGATCGTTGCGGTGCTCCGTTTGTCCGTGCCTTACACAGGCCTGATCCTCTCAACGAGGGAAACCCCTCAGTTAAGGGACGAGCTGTTCGATCTCGGCATTTCCCAGGTGAGCGCGGCCTCATCAACATCTCCCGGCGGCTATGACGAAAAAGGTTCGTCCAAAGAGGACGGGCAATTCTCAGTCGGCGACCACCGGACCCTTGACGAGGTCATGGATTCTATCATAAACCACGGGTTCATCCCGAGCTTCTGCGCCGCCTGTTACAGGAAAGAGCGTACGGGAGAAAAGTTCATGGACCTGGCAAAGCCCGGGACCATACAGGGCAAGTGCAGGATGAACGCCCTAATAACACTAAAAGAATATCTCGATGATTTCGCTTCCGAAAAAGTAAGGAAACAGGGGTATGAGCTTATCCGGAGGGAAAAGGACTCACTTGATGCCGATAACAGGGCTGCCTTGTCAAGGTTCTTTGCCGATATCGACAAGGGACTCAGAGATGAGTATGTCTGATCCGTTATCTCGTCCTTCGAAAGAAGAGATCCTCCGCTTACTTGGGACGGCTGACCCGAAAGAGATCTCAAGGTTGTTCGAACGTGCCGATACCGTCCGCAGGGAGACGATGGGCGACGGTATCTTCCTCAGGGGGATAATCGAATTCTCTAACATCTGCGACAGGGCCTGCAGCTACTGCGGCATAAACAGGGACAATATATCTGTCAAACGCTATAGCCTGACAACAGATGAGATCATGAGCTCCGTAAAGATGATCAGTTCCTGCGGCATCAGGACCGTTGTCCTGCAGTCTGGAGAATCCGATTTGCTCGATCCGGAATGGCTGGCGGAGCTGGTGAAGCGTATAAAGTCCGAATATGATATGGCCGTGACACTGTCAGCAGGCGAAAAAAGTCCTGATGAGTACAGAATGTGGAAGAAGGCCGGAGCAGACAGATATCTTCTGAAGATCGAGACCTCGAACCGAGAGCTCTATTCGTCCCTTCATCCTGGAATGAGCTTTGATAACAGAGTGAAGTGCCTTGATACGCTTAAAGAACTGGGCTATCAGACCGGGAGCGGGAACTTGATCGGACTGAAAGGCCAGACACTCGAGGATATCGCCTCTGACATCCTCTTCTTCAAGAACAGAGAGTTCGAGATGATAGGCATAGGCCCTTTTATCCCGCACGGCGATACTCCGCTTTCCTGTGAAGCGCACGGTGATCCCCAGCTGGTACTTAAGACGCTGGCCCTTACCAGGATAATGGTCGGCAAAGTGCACCTGCCTGGCACCACGGCCCTGGGAAGCCTGGATAAGGATTACAGGCTTGAAGGACTAAAGTGCGGGGCAAATGTGCTGATGCCGAACTTCACCCCTCAAACATACAAAAAACTGTACGAGATATATCCCGGCAAGAGATGCGTGGATGAGCCGGCAGGAGCATGTTCATATTGCATGGACGGAATGGCAAAGTTAACTGGACGCTACATCGATCCGGGACGCGGAGACCTCTTCAGGCAGGTTTGATTTGGCCTGCATTCTGATATATCCTTTTAAATAAGGAGTGAACAATGGATAAAACCGTTCTTATAGTTCTTGTCGACAACAGAAAAAAGTCCGCTGTAAGAGTGCAGAAAGTGCTCACGGGATGGGGCTGTCTTATCAAGACAAGGCTGGGGATACATGACGGGGTCCTTGATAAGTGTTCAGATACAGGCCTTTTGATAATGGAGCTCGTCGGCAAAGGCTCCCAGAAAAAAGAGCTTGCGAGGAAACTTTCTGTCCTTCCAGGCGTTAAGGCAAAACTGGTGGAGATGAGGCTGCGCTGACGCCAGATGGTACGCCCGTTCTCCTATGACAAATGGATACTTCGGCTCGTCCTGTATGTGGCTGCCATAGCCGCGATATCTCTTGTTGCCGCGCTTTACCTCATATCGCCCGAAGCTCCTGCCGAAAAAAGGTATGACTACTGGGAGAGCGCTCAAGAGGAGATAGACAGGAGCATTAACGATATCATCGCACAGGACAAGATCGAGAGGAAAGAAGGCTACGGCTACAAGAAGTTCATATCAGGGGACCGCACAAAAAAGAAGATCGCTTTGACGTTCGATGACGGGCCGCATCCAAAACTGACCAGGGACATACTGGATATACTTGACCGCTACCGTGTTAAAGCAACATTTTTCGTTGTGGGTAAACAGGCCCTGCAGTACCCGCATCTGATAAAGATGCAGAAAAGCAAAGGGCATTCTATCGGCAATCACACTTACAATCATGTTGACCTGACCAGCATGGACGAACAGACTGCTGCCACAGAGATAAAGGCCTGCGGCAAGACCATAAGAGGCATAACCGGAAAAGCTCCGCATCTTTTCAGGCCTCCGGGAGGCAACTATAACAGGTCGGTCATCAGGCTCGCTGACACGCTGGGATACACTACCGTACTTTGGACGGCGAACGCGGGGGATACCGCAAGGATATCAAAATCAGATATCTGGGGCCGCCTTTTCAGCAGGATAGAGAACGGAGGGGTGATACTCATGCATAACGGCGGACGGAACACGGCGGCCATACTGCCCAGGCTGATAGAGAAGCTAAGGTCTGACGGCTATGAGTTCGTGACGGTCGATGAGCTGATAGAGGACTCGAGGAAAGGCCCCGACAGATCATTGAATCTGGAGCGTTTTTTAAGTAAGATGTTCCCGGGATGGAAAAAATATGAGAAATAAAGAAAAGAACGGGCCTGTGGCGGTCAGGATCATAAATTTCTCGGATACCGGATATGTCTCCAAGGAGGCTTCTTTTGAGGAGTGCGAGTCATTAAGGGCAAAAGGTGGCATTACTTGGATCGATGTTGACGGTATACGTGACGAGGCCCTGATGGGAAAGATCTCTTCCTGCTATGCTCTGCATCCGCTCGTGGTCGAGGACATCCAAAATACCGGACAGCGTCCCAAGATAGAGGATTACGGGGATTATGTCTACATAGTGCTTAAGATGCTGTATCCTTCATCTGAAAGCGGGAAAGTGGTGGAAGAGCAGGTCAGCATCATTTTCTCCCGCGACCTTGTTGTCTCATTCCAGGAGGAAGGTAAAAAAGGCGATGTTTTCGGGGATGTCAGAGAGAGGCTTGCTTCAGGTAATTCCAGGCTGAGAAAGTCTGGAGCGGATCAGCTTGTATATTCTATGATCGATGCCGTTGTCGACGGATATTTCGCCCTTATGGAGGATGCCGGAGAGAAGATCGAGGCCCTGGAAGCAAGGCTTGTATCAAGACCTGACCAGAAACTGCTGCACTCCATACAGGCGCAGAAGAAAGAGCTGCTGCTCATGAGGCGCTCCGTGTGGCCTCTCAGGGATGTGCTCAGCTCGATCCTGAGAGGGGAGTATCCGCTTTTTTCAGAGAGCTCAAGGACATATCTCAGGGACGTATACGATCACACGATCCAGGTCGTCGAGACACTTGAAACGTTCAGGGACCTTTTGTCCTCTGTACTTGATATCTACCTTTCAAGCGTGAGTAACAGGCTCAACGAGGTCATGAAGGTCCTTACCATGATATCGACCCTGTTCATTCCGCTGACCTTCATTGTCGGCATTTACGGCATGAACTTCAGGTTCATGCCGGAACTTGACTGGAAATACGGATATCTCATGGTCTGGGCCGTAATGGCCGCGGTCGCTGCCGGCATGTTCGTCTTCTTCAAAAAAAAGAAATGGCTGTAGTGCTATAATTTTTCATATGACCGTTCCTTCTGAAACAACTGTTTTCCTCTCGGGAGATGAAGCCATTGCCAGGGGCGCTTATGAAGCAGGTGTGAGGGTCGCCGCTTCTTATCCGGGCACTCCCGCGACCGAGGTGCTTGAACACCTTTCAGTATTTCCTGAAGTTGACGCGCAGTGGTCGGTCAATGAAAAGGTCGCCTTCGAGGTGGCTCTGGCAGCCTCAATAGCCGGAGCAAGATCGATCTTCTCTGCGAAACATGTCGGGCTGAACGTCGCCATGGACCCTTTGATGATATCGTCCTACAGCGGAGTGAACGCGGGTTTTGTCGTCGTATCTGCCGACGATCCGGAACTGCATTCCTCGCAGAACGAGCAGGACAACAGACTGATGGCAAAAATGGCCAAGATGCCCCTCCTTGAGCCGTCATCACCTTCAGAAGCGTATGAGTTCACAAAGACGGCTTTTGATATAAGCGAAAAGTTCGATATCCCTGTCTTCATCAGGATCACGACAAGGGTCGCGCACACGAAAGAGAACTTCACCGCAGGGGAACGAAGCAAAGTGCCTTTAAAGGCATACAGCACGAACATTCAAAAGAACGTAATGGTGCCGTCAAACGCGTCAAAAAAACATCTTCTTCTTGAGCAAAAGCTTGTTGATCTCAAGGAGTACTCAGAGAACACGCCAATGAACAGGATGGAGCTTAGGAGCGGTGAGACCGGGTTCATTACGGACAGTGTCTCATATCTCTATGTAAGGGAAATGTATCCTGACGCTTCTGTCCTTAAACTGGGGATGCCGTATCCTTTCCCTGACAGACTGGCAGCCGAATTCTCGCGCAAGGTCAAGGACATCTATATTGTGGAAGAGCTCGAGCCGTTCATTGAGGATGCGGTAAAGCTTCTTGGGATACCTGTCCATTCAAGGGACAAGTCATTTTTGCTCGGAGAGCTGAGACCCGAGCTTGTGCCGCAGATAGTGAGCGGCCAAAAAAAGCAAGCTTACAGGCCTCCTGCCAGGAAACCTGTTCTCTGTCCCGGCTGTTCCCACAGGAGCGTTTTTCATGTTCTCCGCAAGCTCAAGCTTAATGTCACGGGCGATATCGGCTGCTACACCCTCGGAGCGTCCCCTCCGCTTTCAGCTTTGCACACCCAGCTGTGCATGGGCACAGGCATGACGTTTCTCGAAGGGTTCTCTAAGGTCCTGGGCAGGAATAATGTAGTAGGCGTGATAGGGGACTCCACTTTCATGCACAGCGGCATTACAGGGCTCATCAATATGGCGTACAACAAAGGCAGCGGCCTGCTCCTGATACTCGACAATTCAACGACAGCGATGACAGGGACGCAGAACCATCCGGCCACAGGACTTACGGCAAAAGATGAAAAGACGAAACAACTGTCTATCGAGGATATTTGCAGGGCTTGCGGTGCAGATAAGGTCGATGTGGTGGACCCGTTCGATCTTGAAGGGCTGGAAACTATCATTAAGACCAGGACCTCTGAAGACGTATTATCGGTCGTCATCGCAAGGTATCCCTGCAGACTTATCGAGAAGAACTCCAGGCCCGCACCTTCGTTCATGAGCGAAAAATGCCGGGAGTGCGGCATCTGTTTTTCGATAGACTGCCCCTCGATCAGGAGATCGGACAGTGAGTATCTTGAGATAGACAGGGCGACCTGCGTAGGATGCGATCTTTGCGCTGATGTCTGCCCGTTCGGGGCGCTGGTGTCAAATGCGAAATAAGGTCATGAACATATTCTTCTGCGGTACAGGAGGGCAGGGCGTTCTCACGGCCAGCGAGATATGCGCTGTCGCTGCGGTCGTCGAAGGTCTCCATGCTAAAAAATCCGAAGTGCACGGCATGTCGCAGAGGGGCGGTTCGGTCGAATCGCACGTACGGTTCGGACAAGAGGTGTTCTCTCCTCTTATCCCTTACGGGAAAGCCGATATCCTGGTGGCTTTTGACAGGGCAGAGGCAAAAAGGCTTTCCGGAATACTCTCCCCGGAGGGGATCGACCTTACGTCCAGCCTGGATGAGGCCGAAAGGTCCGTACCGGAAAAAAAATACCTTAACACATACCTGCTTGGAGTGCTATCATCTTTGCTTGAGATCAAAGAAGAAAGCTGGCATAAAGCTTTCAGGTCAGTTCTGGGAGATGGAAGGGCACTGAAGAACATCGAGATCTTTAACGAGGCAAGAAGGAGGACCCGATGATCTGGGAAGAAAAGATCGAATGCATGCCGCTGGAGGACCTGAAAGAGCTGCAGTCCGACAGGCTGAAGAGGACAGTAAGGTATGTTCTTGAGAACAATGATGTCTACCATGAAAGGCTCAAGAAAGCAGGGATCGGCCCTGATTCGGTCAAGAGCATTGAGGACATAAAGAAGCTGCCCTTCACGACAAAAGATGACATGAGGGACAACTATCCGTTCGGGCTCTTTTCAGTTGACCGTAAAAGCCTCGCGGAGATACACGTGTCCAGCGGTACTACAGGGAACCCGACGCTTGTAGGCTATACTCAGGAGGACCTCAAACTTTGGGGCCGGGTAATGGCAAGATGCCTGTGCTGCGCAGGGGCCGAGCCGGGGGACACCGTGCAGAACGCTTACGGCTACGGTCTTTTTACAGGAGGGCTTGGCGTGCATTACGGGGCCCTGGAGATGGGATTGACGGTAATTCCCTGCTCTTCCGGCCAGACAAAAAGACAGCTCAAGATAATGAGCGACTTCCACCCTAAGATACTTGCGTGCACGCCAAGCTATGCCCTGTACATGAGCGAGGAAGCGAAAGAGATGGGGCTTGACCCCAGGCAGAGCAGCTGGAAGATTGGCGTTTTCGGTGCGGAGCCCTGGAGCGAGCTCATGAGAAAAGAGATCGAGTCGGTATGGGATATACTGGCCACGGACATTTACGGGCTTTCGGAGATAATCGGGCCCGGCGTGGCACAGGAATGCCGCTACAAGGACGGGCTCCATATATTCAGCGATGTGTTCTATCCTGAAGTGATAGATCCGGACACCGGCAGGGACGTGGGGCCGGGAGGAACGGGAGAACTGGTCATAACCACGCTTACCAAACAGGCAATACCTCTGATAAGGTACAGGACAAGGGATATTGTCGGCATTAATTACGAAAAATGCAAATGCGGAAGGACATCTCCGAGGATCAGCAAGGTAAAAGGCCGCACTGACGACATGATAATCGTACGCGGGATCAATGTCTTCCCGTCGCAGATAGAGCATGTGCTTCTGGGCATAGAGGGCACATACCCTCACTACCAGATAATCGTTGACAGGAAGACCGGGGAGCTTGACGAGCTGGAGGTGCTTGTCGAAGTTGAGGAAAAAATATTCTCCGACGAGATAAAAAAGCTCCAGATGCTTGAAGAGAAGATAAAAAAGGAGATCAGCTCTATCCTGGGCATCTCCGCAAGGATAAAACTGGTAGAGCCTAAGACCATCAGCAGGAGCGAAGGCAAGGCAAAAAGGGTCGTTGACCGCAGGTCCCTATAAGGAGGTCAGTGATGAAACTTTCACAGATATCGGTCTTCTTGGAGAACAGGAAAGGCAGGCTCTTTGAGGTGGCAAAGCTTCTTGGGCAGAGCTCCATAAACATCAGGGCCCTTTCTGTCGCGGAGAGCGAGTCCTTCGGGATACTTCGCATTGTTGTTGACAGGCCGGAGGACGCTGTCGCCGTGCTCAAGGACAACGGCTTCACGGCAAAAATAACCGATATCGTGGCCGTTGAAGTGGACGATAAGCCGGGAGGACTGGCTGAGATCCTCAGGATAGTAGGGGATAGCGGCCTTAACGTGGAATATATGTACGCTTTTGTCGAGAAGAACAGCGACAAAGCGCTTATGGTGTTCAAGTTCGACGAGCCGGACAAAGCTATAAATATCTTAACGACAAACGGGATCAATATTGCACAGAATGTGAATTGACCCGTATAAACAGTAGGGCGGCCGCAATGCGACGACCCTACATGAAAAATCAATGATCATTTTTCGATGTTAAACACAACCACGACATTGGCAGTTATCTGATCCTGCCCCTGCATTATTGGTGTCTCCGGGGCCGCCATTGCCATATTCGCCCTGTCCATCTTGACCATCGGCGCGTCATAAGCATAATTGCCTGACTCTATGACCCTGAGGATGCGTTCGATCTTTGTCCCGGAAGCCCTTGCTACCGTCTCCGCCTTTTCACGAGCGTTCCTGACAGCTTTCTCCAGGGCCTCATTCTTCAGTTTATTATCATCCTTGAAACGGAAAACTATGCCCTGAACGGAGTTGGCCCCCGACCTGACGCTGCTGTCCAGTATCCTGGAGACCCTGTCAGTCCCGCTGATGTCGATGGATATGGTGTTCGAGCATCTGTATCCGGTCAGTCTCGGAGGTTTGTTGGGTTCGTAAGCCATTTCCGGCCAGATGTTGAACGATGATGTCCTTATGTTCTCTTGTTTTATGCCGGAGCTTATGATGCTGTCGATTATCCTTTTGCTGGTCCTTGCGGCCGATACCTGGGCAAGCTGCGCTGTACTTTTTGTCACCTCGACCCCGAGGGTAAGCGTGGCCGTATCAGGTATGGCCTGTACGGTGCCGCTTCCGTATACCGTAAGCGTTCTCTCCTCGGTATTTGTCACGTTGGAGCAGCCTCCGGCGAGGAGGGCCAACGATGCCAGGATCAATATGTATGAAAAGGCTTTCATTCAATGGAGATTATAGCACGGTGCCGTTAATGGTTCCCGCAGGTCGAACAGACGCCGCTCGTACAGGTGTCACAGCCTCCTGACCCGTTGCTCGTTCCGTACGAATCAAGCGATTCCACGGAATTGCTCAGCCTTCTTACGGGAGTGAACACCCTTGAGGTGTCTTCCGACCCGCAATGCTCACAAACAGCGTTCACGGTCTCGTTCATGCCCTTTGAGACCTCGAAAGTCCTGCCGCAAGCCCTGCATTTGTAATCGTACAGCGCCATATTTTAATTTTATCATTATTGTATTGACTGGTCTTCGGCAGGCGTGATAAAGTTTAACTGAAAATGGCCTTCTTTAAAACTGAAGCCGTCAATCTGAAGGTCTCAAGGATCGGGGAGGCCGATAAGCTTGTCGTGCTGTTCACCAGACAGTACGGGCGGCTGTCAGCCGTGGCGAAATCCGCCTATAAAGCCAAGAGCAAGTTCGGAGGAAGGATGGAGGTACTGGCCTACAACAGCCTTCTCCTTGCCAAAGGCAAGAGCCTCAATATAATCTCCCAGGCGGAAACGCTCGAGAACTTTCAAAAGCTCAGAGAGAGCGAAGATGCCCTCAAAGCTTCACTGTACATGTCAAAGGTGCTTTATCATTTCCTTGAGGACCACGGCCGCAACGAAGAGCTGTTCGAGCTGATGCTGGATTCCTTAAGGATGCTCAAGTTCGGGGTCGCTCCGTCCCTGGTGTCCAGGATGTTCGATGTGAGGTTCGCCGACACAGAAGGGTTCCTCCCCATGAAGGATTTTTCCGTGAAGAGCAGGGACTGTGTAGCTTACCTTAAGAACGGGGCTTTCGACTTCAGGCGTTTCACAGGGGACGACCTTACTGAAGTTGATGCCGTGCTGAGCTACTGTATATCCGATCATATCGGAAAGGATATCCGCAATTGGAAAAGCCTGTAATAGCGCCAAAATTCTCGTCAGTACTAAGGAACAAGGCTTTTATGTTCCTATGGACGGGACAGGTCCTTTCACAGCTGGCGGACAGGATATATATCTATGTATTTGTCATCGTGGCCTACAACCTGACCAAGACCAATCTCGGTGTATCCGTTCCGATGCTCTCATTCGGTATCCCGTCCGTCCTTTTCGCGTCCTTTGCCGGGGTCTATGTCGACAGGTGGGACAGAAAGAACACGCTTATCATTTCTTCTTTCATAAGAGGTCTGCTGATACTGGGGATCATCTTTTTTCTCAGGGACTCAATGCTTTTCCTGTTCATGATGAGCTTTGCCATATACACTGTCGCACAGTTCTTTGCTCCGGCCGAAGCTTCATCGCTGTCCAGGGTGGTCGAAAAAGAGAACCTTATCGTCGCGAACTCTCTTTTCATGACCACGTGGATGTGGAGCTCGGTCGTGGGTTTCGGTTTCGGCGCTCCTCTGGTCATGCTTTACGGGGAACAGGGGACATTCGCTATAGCTGCGGGTCTTTATTTCTTGTCTTCAGCGGCAATACTGATGATCCCGTATTCACACATAGGCACCTTGAACAAGGTCTCCATAAAGAGCGTTCAGGAGGACCTTATCGCCGGTTTTGAGTTCCTGCGAAGGAATGAGGTCGTAAGGTATTCGCTCATCAAGATGTTCATTGTCACTTCCGCCCTGGCGGTGATAAGCATGCTTGCCATCCAGTTCGCAGAGAAATTCCTGGGTATCGGGGCTAAAAATTTCGGTGTCCTTGTTATTTTCGCCGGTGTCGGGATGATGCTGGGAATGTGGGCGCTCGGCCGCCTCAGCCAGTATTTCAGGAAAGGGCACATCGTAATGAGCGGCTTCCTGATATCAGGGGTGACGCTCATGCTCCTTGCTTTCACAAAGAACGTTTATTTTGCCGTCTTCTATTGTATGCTCCTTGGTTTCGGCAATATCCTGATAAATGCGACCATCCAGACCATAATCCAGCACAGGACCCCCCGGTCATTGAGAGGAAGGGTTTTCGGTATGCAGAACATGCTTATAAATTTCGCCTTCACTCTGCCTGTAGTTCTCTTTGGTCTCATTGCCGACATGTACGGGATAGATATATCCATGGTCATACTGGGAGCTCTGGTCATAATGGCGGGCCTCCTGTCGCTTGTCGCCCCAAAAATGCGAACGATATGATCTGCAGATATTACCTTACTTATTCCTGCGACTGCCAGTGCGAATTCTGCAAGATATGGCTTGACGAAGAGATTCAGGACGCCGGGAATGCCGATCCGGACAATGTCTTCCGCAACATCTTCTCTCTGGCAAAGCTCGGCTGCAAAAAAATTGTCTTCACCGGAGGGGAGCCTCTTCTGCATCCGGACCTTGTCAGGATAATGAAGGCGGCTAAACATTACCGCATGCGGACGGTCCTTTACACTGACGGCCTGCATTTCTCCGGTATGGCCGCGGAGCTGAAAGACGTTACCGACGACCTGTACATATCCATAGACGCGCCTGAAGCCGAGGAGCATGACAGGATAAGAGGTCAGGAGTGCTTTGCTGAGGCCTGTGATTCTCTTGAAGCGGCAAAAAAGCTGGGGATGGACCCGGTGATCAACTTTACTGTGACAAGGGACAGCATTACTTACCTTCCGGAAATGGAGGAGTTCGCCGAGAAAAAGGGCGTGATGCTCAATATAAATCCGGTGAACGACTGTTTCGGCCTGATGGGTTTTGAAAAGGGGTCTATCGATTATCTTCTCAGGTATTCCTGCAAAGGGCACATACTTATCGATAGGGCAGCGTTCGAGGTCGTCCGTGACGGCGGCAATGACCCCAAAAGGCCGGTCTGCGCGGCAATGAGCGAGATCATCACTATCACTCCCGACGACCATATCCTCCTGCCGTGTCCTTCTCTTTCATCATCGAAGGTCCCCATATCGGGAGAGCTTGAAAAGGTATACAGGAGCGATATCGTGAAAGGCTACCGTTCAGTGCAGGGAAGGACCCCAAAATGCAGCGGCTGCATGGATATGGACTATATCCTTCCTTCCATACGTAGTAAAATCTGGAATAGATACAGCGGCGCCGACCTTCTGTCCAGGGCAGAGAACGCTTATAAAAGATCGAAAGGGGATATAAAGAAAGCATGGACCTACTTCACTCAGTGATCCTCGGTGTCGTGCAGGGGCTCACCGAATTCCTGCCGATATCGAGCAGCGCGCATCTTGTCATCGTCCCGTGGCTGTTCAAATGGCCTGACAGCGGGATGATATTCGACGTATCGCTCCACATGGGAACGGCTGTTGCGATAGCCCTGTATTTCTGGAGGGATTGGGCGGATATCCTGCGCAGGTGGAGAGAGCCGATGCTGACCTATCTGGTGATCGCGTGTTTGCCTGCCGCAGCTGTCGGACTGCTGTTCGAAGATATCATTGAGCAAAGCTTCAGGAACCCGTTGACCATATCCTTGCTGATGGTCGCCATGGGCGTGTTCCTTTTTATTTCCGACCGTTCGGGGAAAAAGACCCGCAGCGAGAAGGACATTAAACTAATTGATGCCGTTCTGGTAGGGGTCTTTCAGGCCCTGGCCTTATTGCCGGGAGTCTCCCGTTCCGGTGTGACAATGACAACGGGTCTTTTTCTCGGTCTGAGCAGGGAGGCCAGCGCGAAGTTCTCGTTCCTTATAGCTACCCCGATAATATTCGGTGCCGGAGTTTTCAAGCTTAGGCATCTTGTGTCCGACGGACTGCCGGGAGAATTTGTGCTGCCGTTCATTACGGGAGTGCTTGTGTCCGCGGTGGTCGGGCTTCTTGCGATAAAGTTCCTTCTAGAGCATTTAAAGAAGAATACGTTCGATATATTCGTTATTTACAGGTTCGTTTTTGCGGGTATCGTACTGCTCGTATATCTTACCAGATAAGCTTAGTGGATATTTGACATGTCGGGGCCAGAGGTCCCGGCGTTCTTCTTGCCGTGCCTGTCCCGTATCCTGCGCAGCGCCCTGTCGCAAAGAGAGAAGATCTCTTCCATAAGGAAAGGTTTCCTGAGGTACTCCATGGCACCAAGGGTTATCGCGTTGGCCTGAGATTCTTCGCTCGCATAGGCGGTAACTATAATAGCTTCAGTGTCAGGAGATATCTCTTTCAGCTTTTTGAGCACGTCAAGCCCGCCTATCACAGGCATCTTAAGGTCGATGAAAGCGATATCAAAGTGGGTCTTTTCTGCCGCGGCAAGGGCCTCATGGCCGTTGGCGAAAGTAGAGACCTCATAATCCTTTATCTCAAGGATCATTCGGAAAGACTCTAACGCGCCCGGCTCGTCGTCGACTATCAGTACGTTTATCTTGTTGTTCTCGCTCATATCAGGTTTATTCTAGCAGACGGTCTTTTTTTTTGCAAATAGCATGTGATTTTTGTATAATTATCCTTGAACGGAGAAATCACTGTGGAAGTAAGACCATTCAAAGGGATATTTTATAACAAGAAAAAGGTGCATGACATATCGTCGGTCATTTCGCCTCCATATGACGTAATATCCGAATCCGAACAGGAAAGGCTGTATTACGCCAGCGACAGGAACTATGTCCGGGTGGTGCTGGGCAAACAGCAACATTCCGATACGCCTGCCGACAACAGGTACACCAGGGCGGCTCAATTCCTGAATAAATGGCTTGAGGACGGGACGCTTGTCGAGGATGAGGCGAAATCCTTATACATATATGAGCAGGAATTCGTTCACAAGAAGCGAAGGTTTTTCCGCAAAGGCTTCCTTGGTCTCATGAAGATAGAGCAAAGCGGGGTCAAGGTCCACGAGAACACCTTCAAGAAACATAAAGATGACAGGCTTCAGCTGATGAAGGCGACGGGGGCCAATACCGAGCCGATATTCGTCCTCTATAACGGCGAAGATGTCGCTGTGCCCGATACGGAACCTCTAATCTGCGTCAAGGACGATATCGGGACTGTCCACAGGATATGGCCTGTGAGCGAAGAGGAGGCCGTGAACGAGTTCATCGCGCAGTTCAAAGGCAAAAAGACCTATATTGCCGACGGTCACCACCGGTACGAGACCGCGGCCGACTATGCCGCCGAGCTCAAGATAAAGCCCGGGAGCAAGGACCAGAGGAATTACATTCTTACCTACTTCGTAGAGTCGCAGGACAGCGGCCTTCTTGTCCTTCCGACACACAGGGTCCTTAACATATCGGCCGAGGACGAGAATATCATCCTCAATACGGCCAAGAAATATTTCCTTAATGTCGAGGTTGACGGTTTCGAAAAAGTTGAGAGGTCTCCGGGACATGTTTTCGGTTTTTTCAGCAGACGGACAGGTAAGATGATAATGCTCAAGCTAAGGGACGTGGTCGCTAAAGAAAAGATCATGTCGCTGAAAAAACAGGACGCGTTGAAGGACCTTGATGTCGCGATCCTTCACAGCCTGCTCCTTGATGATGTCCTTGAAAAGTATAAGGACAAAAAGACCGAGGACGTGATCGCCTACGTGCATGACGAGAATGAGGCTGTCTCAATGGTAAAAAAGGGGAAATATTCTTGCGCAATGCTCCTTAAGCCGGCCAAGGTGACGCAGATCATGGACATTGCCGACAGGGGCGGCCGCATGCCTCAAAAGTCGACATATTTCTACCCGAAACCGTATTCAGGACTTGTGCTCAGAAAGTTCGAATAGCCGCACGAGGCCGTGTTAGGATAATTCCTGTTGACAAGAATGCCGGGGTAGCTCAGTCGGTTAGAGCGAGGGACTCATAAGCCCTAGGTCGCCAGTTCGATTCTGGCCCCCGGCATGATAGATAATAGAGAGTAGAGAGTTGAGAATAGATAATAGGGGTGGAAAGTCAAATGTTCAGGAAGAGCTCTTCGACCCTGATGAGCGTGAAGAGCGGATAGGTTTTTTTAACGGTCTGCTGATAGTCCTTTCATATCTCTTTTTCCTTCCGAGTTTTTATCTTATATTTTCCGAGAGGCGGTTCAACCAAAAAGTCGCCTTCCATGCGTCCCAGGCTTTCTTGCTGTGGGTTTCGCTCATAGCCGTCCTTACGGCGGTAAGATGGCAGATATATGTCATCCTGTCGTCCAACTATATCCCTTTGCTTACGAACGTGGTCCCGTTTTTGGCGGGCGCGGCATACATCTTCATGATATACAACGCCGCGTGCTTCCTCTTGGGAAAAAAGGTGAACGTTCCTGTTATAACCTTCCTTTCTGACAGGATGGCGTGATGCTTGAGGATAAGGCGTTAAAGACCATCAGGTCCTCGGAAATGATGAAAGGAGTCTCATCGCTAGTTATCGGAGTGTCGGGGGGCGCGGATTCTGTCGCCCTTCTGGACCTTATCAAGAGATCTTTTCCCGGAGTGGGATTGCATGTATGTCACGTGAACCACATGCTGCGGGGCAAAGAATCGGACAGGGACCAGGCTTTTGCAAAGGCTTTGTCGGCAAGGTACAGGGCGAGCTTCCATCTTCTCAGGACAGACATCAAAAAAACTGCCAGGAAGCTGAAGATTTCCGAGGAGGAGGCAGGAAGGCAGGCCCGGTACGCTTTTTTTGAGAGCGTCGCTTCGTCAGTCGGGGCCCAGAAGATCGCCGTGGCCCATACTGCCGATGATAATGTCGAGACCTTTATCATGAGGCTCCTGAGAGGAGCGGGGCTTAAGGGGCTTTCATCGATACCCGGGACAAGGGGGCAGATCATCAGGCCTTTTCTGGACGTTTCAAAGAAGGAAGTTCTCGATTACTGCAGAAAGAGGCGTTTAAAGTACGTCGAGGATTCTTCAAACAAGGACGATAAATATCTCAGGAACGCCGTCCGCAACAGGTTCCTCCCGTTAATGAAGGAATTCAACCCGAACATCTACTCAACTGTCACATCGCTCGTAAAGAACCTGGCTGTATACCAGGACATGCTCGATGAGGTCTCAAGGAAGGCGTTCGACGAGGTCCTCAGGAACGTTACCGGCAAAGAAGTGCGGTTCGATCTGGATGAGTTCCGCAGTCTACACCCTGCAGTGCGCGATGTAGTGGTGATCAAGGCCATTGAGAAGATAAAAAAGGACGCCAGGGATATCTCCTGGAAGCTGGTGCGCTCGGTCTCGAACCTTTCCAAAGGAACGGTAAGCGTTCCAGGAGGGATCTGGGCGTATAAGGACAATGGTCAGCTTGTTGTCTCCTTAAAGGCTCCCGAAAAAGGAAAGGCCGCCAGATACAGGAGGTCTTTGACCGTGCCGGGGACGGTCCTTTTGTCCGTTCCGAAAGTAAAGATGACGGCAGGAATTGTTGCGGAACTGCCGCCAAAGAAGGCCATAGGCAGGGATGAGGCATATATCGATGCCCAGATCTGCGGCCAGCATCTTGTTGTAAGGAATTTTGAAAAAGGGGACAAGATGAGGCCTTTGGGAATGAAAGGCACCAAGAAAGTGTCGGATATATTTATCGATGAAAAGGTCCCCGCGGATGACAGGGTCAAATTCCCGGTGGTCACCGACCTAAAAGGCGCTATCATATGGCTTCCCGGCATCAGGCTTGACAGAAGGTTCATGGTAACGCAGAACACAAGGAAGATAGTCAGGCTTTCGTTAGAAGAACTGAAAAATATCAGAATAATTTAAATTCTATTTCTGGCGATTTCTTTCAAAAATTCTCTTAAAGGTCGAAAGGCATTCTTCTGATGAATCAACCCTCCAATCGGTCTCTTTTATAATATCGAACCAGATAACATCGGTAATTATGTTTGTTTTTTCCAGATATTCAAATGCACTCGTGATCCAGTCAGGTTTGATCCCTCCGACCTCAGTTGAAGCTGTTTCGGCGATGATTACCGGTTTGTCTTTCGATAGATTGCGCAAGTGCGCGATAGGGGTTGTAAATATCTCTCTGAACGATCTCCAGGACGACCACGATTGCGTATCTCCGAAATTGAACCCGTCGATCCCGAAAATATCAACATATCCATCACCAGGATAGAAAGCTCTGATAAGGGAAGAATCGAATTCGTTGACATTATAAACCCAATGGATATTTGTGGCTCCGCAAGTATCAAAGATGTCGAGGACATGTCTGTAAGCCGCTATGAATGATCCTGCGTTTCCAGCCCAGGGATACCACCTGTTCTCTATGGGGGCGTTCATCTCATGTCCGAAAGCCATAAGCACAAGCGAATCTAAAGATGCGATCCCCGTTGCGAACTCACTTAATCCGCGGTCGAATCTATTATTGACTATATCATCAAGACTGAATGAATCATCTGTTGCACCTCTCCAACTCCATGGTTCAAGCTTGATAAAAGGTACAGCCCCGGCCTTTAATACTTCAGAACAGGAATCTAAAGGCGCACTGAAACCTGCTGCAAAAGCATGGAACCACATTACTGTCGACGGGAGCTGTCCGATCTTCCTTGAAAATTCAGTGATCGAATCCCTGGTAGGAGCACCTTCTCCCAAAAAAGCCCCGAAGCGAGGCCCTTTTTGGGGTATCGTGAAAGTTTTTGAACGTGCTGGCCTGGATACAGGGTTCATGCATTTATTCTTCGGTTAGTTGAACTGGAAATTTCAGATAAAATCGCATGATATAATTTCGGGTAATGGCGTTCTCCGCAAGAGTGATATCCATCAAAGACCTGCCTCATGCTGTGGCCGAAATGGGCGAGATCGGCGTTCACGGCGGAGGCATAGATATCATGGCGCCAAAGGCCGTTTTCAGGGCGGTAAAGCTGACCGGTGTAAGCGTTGTCGCGGCCAACATCCTGAAGCAGGACATGCTCTCAAGGGGCGGCGAGGCCGCTACCTCAAACGACACCATAAACCATGCGGCAAAGACCACTGATATTATCCTGTCTGGCACTTTGGCACAGTTCCGCTCGCTCTCAGAGAGACTGAAGGACCAGCAATTCAAGCTGCCTCAGATAGCTGCAGAGATAGAGACAGCTTTACAAAAATATGATGAGATCCCGGCCCCTGTTCTTGGGATGGAGTTCGGCAAGAAGACCTTTATCATGGGAGTGCTCAATGTTACGCCCGATTCATTCTCCGACGGGGGAGCGAGCATGGACAAAGATGCTGCGGTGTCCAATGCCGGCCGAATGTTCCGAGAGGGCGCTGACATAATCGATGTCGGAGGCGAGTCAACAAGGCAGGGGGCTCAGATAGTTGAGGCAAGTATCGAGATCGAACGTATCGTTCCGGTCATAAAGGCCGTTGCTGCAGACAAAAAAGGCCTGATATCCGTAGATACAAGAAAAGCGAATGTGGCTTACGAGGCCTTAAAGGCCGGAGCTGATATTATAAATGACGTCAGCGGGCTTGTTCATGATCCCGAAATGGCTGCTGTAGCGGCTGCGGCCGGTGCTCCGGTGATCATAATGCATTCAAAAGGGACACCGGAAAATATGCAGAATGATCCCAGATACGATGACGTGATGCTTGAGATAATGCGCTACTTCGAGGAGCGCATTGCTTATGCAGTCGGGCAGGGTATAAAGGAGGAGAACATCATCATCGATCCGGGGATAGGTTTCGGTAAGACAGCGGCCCACAACATCACGATATTGCAGCGAATAGGGGAGCTGCGTTCAATGGGCAGGCCTGTATGCCTCGGCGTTTCACGAAAGTCCTTTTTAGGCGCTATACTTGGCGAAAAGGATCCCATGAAAAGGGAGCTCGGAACGTCCGTTGCTAATGCCCTTGCCATTTCGAACGGAGTTGATATAATAAGAGTTCATAATATTTTTGATTCAGTACAAACGGTCAAAATTTCTGATACAATAGCAAGGAGGAAAATATTATGAAAAAGAAAAAGATAAAGAAGGCCCCGCCCAAAAAAAGGAAAGTGAAAGCTCCGAAGAAAAAGGCAACAAAAAAGCCCGCGAAGAAGCCTGTAAAGAAGCCCGTAAAGAAGATCTCTGCAAAGCCGGTCAAGGACAAGAAAAAGGGCTCCCATGGTCCTCAAACGAAACAGTCAGAGAAAACTCCGGAAAAGCCGAAGTTCAAACTCAAGCCCGGAGAATGGATCACCTGCTACCTTGCTCTCGGTTCCAATGTCGGGGACAGGGAGGAGTATATTGAGCAGGCGATCACCATACTCAGGGAAACGCCCGGAATAAAAGTGATATCAAGGTCCTCGAACTATGAAACCGCACCCGAAGGCGGAAAAACAAAGAGTAATTTCATCAATGCCGCCGTCAAGATCAACACGAACATGCTCCCTGATAAGCTGCTCGAGATCACTCAGGGCATAGAGGACACTCTTGGCCGTGAAAGAGGCGTTGAATGGGGCCCCAGGACGATAGATGTGGACATACTGCTGTATGGGCAGGAGGTCCTTACCGAAGATGCCCTTACGGTCCCTCATCCGCTGATGCATGAGAGGATGTTCGTGCTTGAGCCGCTCAAAGAGATAGCCCCTTATGTCACCCATCCTATCCTCGACCGTACGATCTCTGAGCTTTACGAGGACAGGAAAGCCGAGGTCAGCGAAAAATACGAGGAGGACCTTTCGGGTTTCAGAGAGGTAAAAAGAGGGATTGCTGACGATTACGAACGCTGGTAATGCCGAGGGAACTGCCCTGGCCGGAGAGGCGCTTGCCGGCAGGGTAAAAGCCGGTGATGTGCTTGCCCTTTTCGGCGAACTGGGAGCGGGCAAGACAACATTTGTACAGGGTCTTTTAAAAGGGCTTAATATCGAGGACCATGCCACAAGCCCTACCTTTGTGATAGCCAATAAATATCAGGGAAAAGATTTTCCCGTTTTCCATATAGACCTTTACAGGCTGGACTCACTTTCACAAATGGAGGACCTGGGGCTGGACGATATTTTTTCCGAAGGTTCGCTGGCTGTAATAGAATGGGCTGAAAAGCTCGGCCCTTTGATGCCGGAAAAAAGAACAGAGGTCAGGATCACTTTGCGTGATGACGGCGGAAGGGACATCAGGATAGAGGATATCTGCCAATGAAGATCCTAGGGTTGAGCACTGCATCAAAGAACATCAGCGTAGGCCTCTCCGATAACGGGAAAGCGCTTGCCGATGTAACCTGCCTTTGCGGAAGGTCTGAGGAGCTGACCTTGCACATAAAAGCCGCCCTGGAGATGCCGGGGATATCTATAGATGATATTGACGGAGTGGCAGTAGCTGCAGGCCCGGGCTCTTACAGCGGGCTCAGGGGCGGGCTTGCCGCGGCCAAAGCTATCTGCCAGGCAAAGGATCTGCCTCTGATCACCGTGCCAACTCTGGACGCGGTAGCTTACGGCATGAGCGCATCGAAAGGGACTTTTGTCGTCTTGCTTGACGCGGTCAGGGATGAGCACAACATGGCTTTGTTCGCAAGCGACGGGACCTCGGTGAAAAGGCTCACTGAAGATATCGTTATGGGACATCAAGGTTTCTTGGATTTCATTAACGGCATAAAAGGGGAGATCTCTCTTGTAAGCTCGATGGAGGTCCCTGGCCTGCCTGATAACGTAAGGGTCTGCCCTGTATCCTCCGCTATTCCCAAAGGCTTGAGCGTAGCGCTTATCGGAGAGAAAATGCTCGCGGAAGGGAAGGCTGTTGATGTAATGAAGGCCTCCCCTGTATATTCACACTCCCCCAAACTCAAGGAGTATGCCAAATGAACATTGAGCCCGCACGACTTTCGGAGGTCGATGAGATGGTCAAGATCGAGAAGAAGGCATTCCACTCGCACTGGAACAAACAGACCTTCATCGATGAGCTGTCCGCGGAGAACGGCAAATACATCACTGCAAGAGAGAGCGGAAAGATCCTTGGTTATTCCGGCTTCAGGTATGTGCTTGACGAGGCTCATATCACCACGCTGGCGGTCGAAAGAAAGAGCAGAAAAAAGGGGATAGGCACTGCCCTGATATCAAAACTGATAGAGGACGCAAGGTCTATGGGCATAAAAAAGCTTTATCTTGAGGTGAGGCAGTCGAACACGCCTGCGCAAAAGATATACAAAAAGCTGGGGTTCAAGGTCATCGACAGAAGAAGGGAGTACTACCAGCATCCGGTCGAGGATGCTCTGGTGATGCAAAATGAGAATATTTAGCGACGAGAGGATCTATATACTGGACGGTGCCATGGGCACTGAGATCATGAAGAAAGGGCCGACGGCAACCGCATGTTTTGAAGAGCTGAACCTGCTGTCCCCCGGGATGATAGCGGATGTGCACCGCTCATATGTGGACGCAGGGGCGGATATCATCGAAACGAACACGTTCGGAGGGTCACGGATAAAGCTGTCCGCTTACGGCCTGGAACACGCTTTCGAAAAGATAAATCACGAGGGGATATCCATCGCAAAAAAAGCTGCGGGCGGCAAAGCACTGGTCGCGGCCTCGATGGGGCCTTTGGGGGAGCTGCTTGAACCGATGGGGTCAATGGGTTTTGACCGGGCTTTCGAGGAATTCTCGCTCCTGGCCGGGATATTCGAGAAAGCAGGGGCCGATCTTATTTCTATCGAGACCATGAGCGATCTGCAGGAAGCTAGAGCAGCGCTCATTGCCGTTAAATCATCATGTTCTTTGCCCGTTATAGTTCACATGACGTATGACGCATCAGGAAGGACCATATCGGGGACGCCCCCAGAAGTCGCGTGCAGGGTGCTTTCCTCCTTGGGTGCCGATGCGATAGGGGCCAACTGCTCGACGGGACCTGCGGATATGCTTAAGGTCGCCAAGAAACTCATCAATAATTCGCCTGTCCCTGTGTCGATCATGGCTAACGCAGGAAGCCCTGAACTGGACGGAGACACGGCGGTTTACAGGATGACGCCAAAAAAGTATCTGCCTTATGCCGTTAAGTTCGCGAAAGCAGGAGCTAAATTCATCGGCGGCTGCTGCGGGACAACGCCTGAGCATATTGCACTGATATCTAAAGCGGCGGATCGCGGGTATATTCGCAGATATAAAGGTGCGGGGGCTTCCGGCTTTGCCGGCAGAACAAGGACTGTCGACTCCGGCAGAAAGCTCATCGTTGTGGGGGAGAGGATCAATCCCACGAACAGAAAAGACCTCCAGCAGGAGCTTTTGCTTGGGAGAAGCTCTCTTGTGAGGATAGAGGCTGTTTCCCAGTCCGCATCAGGGGCCGATCTGCTCGATATAAATGTCGGATTTCCGGAGATCAACGAGGCGGAAGCCATGAAAAGGGCTGTGCTCGCGGCACAGTCGGGTTCCGACCTCCCGCTGTCTATCGACAGCTCTGATACTCTGGCCCTTGAGGAAGGGCTGAAGAGTTTTGCAGGGAAAGCCCTGGTCAATTCCGTTAACGGGAAGGAGGAGAGCCTGTCAAAGGTGCTTCCTCTGGTCAAGAAGTACGGTGCTGCAGTGATAGGGCTTACGCTTGACGAAGGCGGGATAAAGAGCAAGGCGGAGGACCGTCTTGCGATAGCGAAGAAGGTCGTGGGCCGTGCCATATCATTGGGCATACCGCCTGAAGACATCTATATCGATGTGCTTACTCTTTCGGCGGGGGCGCAGCAAAGCGACGTTGAAGAGACACTTAAAGCCGTGAAAGCGGTCAAAAGAGAGCTGAAAGTAAGGACCATACTTGGGGTCAGCAATATTTCGCACGGTCTGCCACAGAGGAAACTGCTTAATCAGGCTTTCCTGAAACTTGCCAGAAAATACGGGCTCGATGCCGCAATTTACAATCCCGACAATCTTAAAGTCCAGATAACACCGTCCATATACTCTGCTTCCAAAGCCGTCTTCATGAACAGGGATAAAGGGGCAAGGAGATGGATAAGTATGTTCACGAGAGCAGAGAACAGCGAGCAGAGAGCAGAGAGAACAGAGGAGAGGGCCGAGAAATCTATCAGGCAGTTGGTGATCGAAGGTGACAAGGAAAATATACTAGCGGAAATTGAAAAGGCACTTGCCGGAATGGATCCGCAGGATGTTATCGATGAAGAACTGCTGCCGGGGATGGAAGAAGTGGGCAAAAGGTTCAGTACGGGAGAATATTTTATCCCTCAGGTGATGGCATCTGCCGAGGCCATGAAAGCGGCCTTTGAAAGAGTGAAGAAAGAGATATCTTCCGCAGACAGGAAAGTGGCAGGGACCGTGGTTATCGCTACGGTACTCGGTGATATCCATGACATAGGCAAGAACATCGTCGCGATGCTCCTTGAGAACCACGGGTTCCGCGTCATTGATCTCGGCAGGGACGTTAGACCGGAGGCGATAGTCTCGGCAGTGAAAGAGAACAAGGCTGATATAGTCATGCTGAGCGCTCTCCTTACTACTACCATGCCTCAGATGAAGGTCGTCAAGAAACTGCTCGATGATGAAGGGCTGAACGTGCCTGTCATGGTCGGAGGCGCTCCAGTGACCGATAATTACGCAAGATCGTTCAAGGCAGGTTTTGCCAAGGATGCCGTAAAAGCGGTAGAAGAGGCCAAAAAACTGCTTCCGTAAGAGCTTCCAATTTTGGTTTATTGATATATAATCAAATGGAATGGGCCATATACAGGGATCGGCGAAAGAACTTTTAAAGCTCTTAATACGGGCGCGACAGGTCTTTAAAGACAGACAAATACTCTTTATATCGCTGGCTTTCCCTGTTCTTGCTTCCTTTTCTCTTGTTGCGGTCTTCCCCTCTTCTCTTAATTACTCGATGCTGTTTGTCTCGCGCAGCTATTATGACCAGAGGGCTAACAGCGAGACCTATAATCTGTACCCGGGGTTCATCCCTCCTTTATCCACGCTGTCGCTTATTTCGATACTGCCAAATTTCGGGTACAATACCGGGATAATCCAGATAACCGGGATATCAGGCACAAATTTTGTCGACGGGCTTACGATCAAGCTTGTAAAAAGCGGTGAGACTGATATCGCGGCCACCGATATAAGCTTTGAGAGCGCTTCTAAGATCACGTGCAAGTTCGATCTCACAGGCAAAAGAAAAGGGTCCTGGGACCTTGTTGTCACAAACCCAGACGACAATTCGGTCATACTGACGAACGCGTTCACGGTAAATTCATGGGCTGTTTCAGGTCTGCTGGTGAACTATCCGAACCCGTTCGACCCGGTGAACGAAGAGACCACGGTCATTTACGAGCTGTCCTCCGATAAGGAGGTCAGCATGATCGTTTTTGATATCGCGGCCAATGTGGTGCTTAAAAGGTCGTATAGGTCAGGGACGAACGGAGGCAGAGCAGGAGAGAACAGCGTAAAATGGGACGGAAGGAACGATATGGGAGAGATGGTCGGCAACGGACTGTATTTCTGCAGGGTCGTTGATAAAGGCAGCGGGACCGTGCTTGCAAAAGGAAGGATAGCCGTACTGAGATGAACTTTAGGGTGTCTGCTGTGGTAATGCTGTTGCTGTTTTGTGCTCAAGCCGCTTTTGCGCAGACAGTGACAGTCGATACTCTTAAGCTCGGCTCAGGAGCACGCAGCACCGGCATGGGCAAGGCCTTTTCAGCTGTTTACGGGGATATGAACTGCCTGTTCTCCAATCCGGCGGGACTCGCGGGGATACGGAATTACGAGATATTGAGCCTTTACTCCTCCATGTTCGAGGGCGAACTTCCCCTTGTGGTCTTCGGTGCTGCTAAAGAGATCGAATACGGAGTGATCTCGGGAGGTTTCGTGTCCCTTTCCAGCAGCCAGATACCTTCGCCAAGCCCTACGGGGATAACATATTTCGATTACTATGACAGGCTCCTGTTCTTCTCTTTTTCAAGGGACCTTGAGATGTTCCCCTGGGGTAGGAACGTATATGCCGGGATCACCGGGAAGATATTCGAGAAGGGCTTTTCGGGAAGCTCCCCTGCTAACGGAGAGGGTTTCAGCGCGGACATAGGGCTTCTCTATGCTTACAGCAACGACCTCTCGCTCGGATTAAGCTTTCAGAACGCTCTTCCGGGCTATCTTTCATGGAGCACGGGCGCAAAGGATTCCATACCGATGGTCATAAAACCTGGTGCCGCATACAGGGTCATGGACAGGAAAATGCTGCTGTCGTTCGACGCTGATATTTCGGCTCAGGGGGCCGCGCCGATGATGCTGCATGCCGGTCTTGAATATTCGTTCAACAAGTATTTCCATCTGAGGAGCGGAATAGACCAGACCCAGGGCGCGAATAAGCAGTCGGTGTCCAACTTTACCGCGGGAGCCGGGGTGTCGTTCGACGGGCTCAGGATCGACTATGCCTACCATGCTTACGCGGAAATGCCGGCAAGCCCGTCACACTTTATTTCCGTTTCATTCTCTCCTCCGATCCCGGAGACATCTGTGATGACAGCCGAGACGGTCGAAAAGAAGATACTGCCTGTGGACCCGAACGCGAAGAACCTGTCGGATCTCACTACCGACCTTGACGGACTCATTAAGGAGCTAATAAAGAGAGGGTATATCGACGATGAACTAAGGATACAGAATTCCTTTGTAGCATTATTATCTGCTGACGAAATGGATATTGATCCGAAATTCTCGAACGTAAAATATCAAATATACAATATCCTCAAAGACATTTGGAAGAAGCAGCTGAAAAAGACCTCAAAGATCCGCCCAAAAAAATAGTACATTTCGCCAAAAATTGACAATAGTGATATAATAAATCATTTATGATGCAAAAAGTATCAATAGTGGCAGCGTTGATCCTGATGCTGGCATTTCAGAATACTTGCCTCTCGGCAATACCCCAGACCATAGCTTTTGACGGACGCCTGACCGACCTTTCAGGCAATCCGCTTAACGGCAGCTATAATCTAAGGTTCAGTATCTATAACGACAGCTCCGGGACGTCACTTTCCTGGGGACCGGAATCGCATTCGGCAGTCCCGCTTGTCGGAGGAGTGTTCTCTGTGAAACTGGGCGATACGGTGACCATGAGCTCTGCTGTTTTTGATTCCCCTACAAAATACGTGAAGATCGAGGTGGCGAACCCTCCGACCTCAACCTCTTACGAAACGATACTGCCTCTGACGAGGATAGTGGCTACGCCGTTCACTTTTCATGCATTGACAGCCGACCAGGCTGACGGGGTAGCTGACAATTCCATTACAAGAGGGAAGATAGCAACAGGGCAGGTGGTCAAAGGCATCACCGCAGGATCGAATATCAGCATATCGGCAAGTGAGGGTAGCGGCACCGGGATAGTGACAATAAGCTCATCCGGAGGCGGAGGAGGAAGCAGCTCCTGGGTGGACGGGACGGGAAAGGTTACGACCGTGGCAAAGGTAGGCATAGGCATTTCTTCTCCTTCTGTGTCTCTCGAGGTACTGGGAACGGTGAAAGCCGCATCTTTTGAAGGAAGCGGTTCGGCATTGACCGGACTTGTAAGGAAGGCCGCTTCAAGCACAGATAGCGGCATCCCGCAATGGGACGGGACAACGGGAGGGCTTTTAAAGAACGGTCTTACGGCAGGCACCGGTGCGAATGACCTGGTACAGCTTGACGGCAGCGGGAGACTTCCGTCGGTCGACGGGTCGCAGCTTCAAAATCTTCCTTCAGGGTTCGCTGACCCTATGACCACGAGAGGGGATATCATAGTCAGGGACAGTTCGAACACCACAGCCCGTCTTGCCCTTGGTCCGGCAAGCACGGTACTGAAATCCGTTTCGAGTGATGTCAGCTGGGAATCCCTTACTCCCGGCGAAGTAGGTTTAAACAACCTCACGAATCTAGGCGGGAACTTGGGAGTTGGGACATCCACACCCGCAAGAAAGCTCAGCGTGCATGATGCGTCATCTGATAACACATATGGCAGCGGGATCTTGCTGCAAAGGACCGATGCTTCTACATCAGGCAAAAAACTGTCCATCGCAGTTGCTTCTAGCAATACCAACATTGAAGCTTCCTTAGGCGTTCGCAATACAGGCTCCAATGGCAATGGTGATGTGTTCATATCTACCAGGAATGCAGGAGGTGTCGGCAATTTCGGGGAAGCATTGACCGTAAGGGCTGACGGCAATGTTGGTATCGGAGATTCAAACCCGGCTAACAAACTTGTCATTAACGGGAACACCTCAACAACGGGAAATATCACCACCACAGGCACCGTCAGTTCCGGAGCAGTCGTATCAACAGGGACTCTATATGCCATCGGCAGCGTGGGGATAGGAACAACTTCTCCCGGCGCAAAGCTGCACGTCAAGGGGTCCGATATGCAACTGGATGCTTCCGGTGACAAATGGTTCTACTTCAAGAACGGGAGCGGAGGGGCAGGAGATACCAACGCCGAAGGTGCTTTTGGATGGAGGGGAGCCGCAGGTGCGTTAACGTTCTGGACACCTTCCGGGGGGAATGTCATCGCAGCAACAAATACCGGGAGGGTCGGTATCGGGACGACAAGTCCGGGTGCTTCACTCGAGGTCGTAGGCGATATAAAGATCGGCTCTGCCGGCGCATCGATTGAGGCTTCGACTGGAAAGATATTCGGTGACGGGTCCGCTTTGACCAACCTTCCTTCAGGTTTTGCCAACCCCATGACGACAAGAGGCGATATTATTGTCAGGGACAGCAGCAACACAACGTCACGATTAGCACTCGGCCCCGCCGGTTCGGTGTTGAAGTCTGTATCAAGTGACGTAAGCTGGGAAGCGCTTAGCGCAAGCGATGTCGGACTGGGCAATGTTCCCAATGTTGACGCTACTAACGCGACAAATATCTCCTCAGGCACTCTTGATGATGGGAGATTAAGCACAAATGTAGCTACCAAGACATATGTTGATACGGCTGTAGGTACATTTGATACGGCAGCAGCAAGAAATGCGGCACTAGGTACGTTTGAAACAACGTCTTCTCTATTGGGAAGGAACTTCATAACGGATGCTCCTTTAGCGACATTCGAGACAACATCGTCGCTGATATCCAGAGGTTATATCACGGCAGAAACGCTGTCCACATTCGAGACTACATCTTCTCTACTTTCGAGAGATTATGTGTCGAATACCGTTCTCTCTACATGGCAGGGATCTGCTAATATAGCCACACTTTCACCTGCAATAAATATCGGGACTACAGGAACAGGAACATTCGGCGCGGTGCATGTAGTTAACCGGCTTGGTGTCGGGACGACGAATCCGCAATACGCGCTTGACGTAAGCGGGGAAGCTAACTTCCTTAACGGCGGGCTGCAGCTGAGGCTTACTAATGTTGTAGGAAACTGGCCTTCGCTGTATTCAAGCAATGACAAGATCTCACTTCCTTCTACCGTATATTTGCCGGACTCTAACGGCGAGGTGTCCACAAGCGGCAGCGGGATGCTTGTAAGAGGATGGGAATCCCTGAAACTGCAGAACGGTGCAGGGACAGGATATGTCTCTTTCGGGAATACTGGAGCCGAGTACGCAAGGTTCACGAATGCCGGTTCTCTGGGTATAGGAACGAATGAGCCTCAAGCATTTGTTGATATAAGGGGTGACGTGCAGGTCGGAACTGCAGGAGCATCAATAGAAGCTTCGACCGGCAGATATTACGGCGACGGCTCACAATTGCAGAACCTGCCTTCAGGGTTTGCCGACCCTATGACGACAAGAGGCGACATAATGGTAAGGAACAGCGGGAATGTCACATCAAGGTTTGGATTAGGTGCGGAAGGCCAGGTGCTGAGATCAAGAAGCAGTGATGTAAGCTGGGAAGCATTGAGCAAGAGCGATGTCGGACTGGGTAATGTGCCGAACGTAGATACAACAAATGCGAACAATATATCTTCCGGGACACTAGATGACGGAAGGCTTAGTTCAAATGTAGCTACAAAGACATATGTTGATACTGCAGTAGGTACTTTTGATACACAGGCAGCCAGGGATGCGGCGTTGAGTACGTTCGAAACAACCGCAAATGCTGCTGCGATATACACACCGTTAACCTCGATGAGCACTTTTGACACGATCACAGCAAGAGATGCGGCATTGGGTACATTTGAAACAACATCACATGCTGTGGCGACTTACACATCTTTAAGTTCGATGAGTACCTTTGAAACATCAGCGAATGCAGCGGCAATATATGTGCCTTTAACTTCGATGAGCACGTTCGATACACAAGCAGCAAGGGATGCCGCGTTGGGAACATTTGAAACACAAGCGGCATTGAATTCCGCATTAGGGACATTCGAGACATCGGCAAACGCAGCAGCGACATACGTTCCTTTAAGTTCGATGGGCACGTTTGATACAACTGCAGCCAGAGATGCTGCGTTAGGAACATTTGAAACGACGACTTCTCTACTTTCGAGAGGTTATGTAACGAACACAGAGCTCTCTACATGGGCAGGGACATCTAATATCACAACGGTTGGCACATTATCTGCTCTGGACGTAAGCGGGAACGTAAGGATAAGCACAACAGCATCTATAGATGCTGCGACAGGCAGATATTACGGAGACGGTTCACAATTACAGAACCTGCCGTCAGGGTTTGCCGACCCTATGACGACAAGAGGCGACATAATGGTGAGGAACAGCGGCAATGTAACATCAAGGTTGGCCTTGGGAGGAGAAGGGCAGGTCCTCAGATCAAGAAGCAGTGACGTAAGCTGGGAGGTTATGAACAGCAGCGATGTCGGATTAGGGAACGTCCCTAACGTTGATGCTACAAATGCGACGAATATCTCCTCAGGCACTCTTGATGACGGGAGATTGAGCTCAAATATCGCAACAAAGACATATGTTGACACCGCAGTTGGCACTTTTGATACAACTGCAGCTAGGGACGCAGCATTAGGCACATTTGAAACAACGTTAGATCTTCTGGGAAGAAATTTCATAACGGATGCTCCTTTAGCGACATTCGAGACCACAACGTCGCTAATATCAAGAGGTTATATAACCGCAGAAACGCTGTCCACATTCGAGACTACGTCTTCTCTGCTTTCGCGAGATTACGTAGCAAGCAGCGCGCTATCGACATTCGAGACAACCATGTCGCTAACATCCCGTGGATATATTACCGCAGAAACGTTGTCTACATTCGAGACGACTTCCTCTCTGCTTTCGCGGGATTATGTAGCGAGCAGTGCGCTAGGGACATTTGACACAATAACGGCAAGGGATACGGCACTTGGCACCTTTGATACGGTCTCGGCAAGAAATTCGGCTCTTGGTACATTTGAAACGACAACTTCGCTCCAATCGAGGGATTATGTGTCGAATACTGTTCTTTCGACATGGGCGGGGTCGGCAAACATCACAACGCTAGGTTCTATCTCTGCCGGAGCTATCCCTTCATCTATCGTTACGGGGCTGTCTGCGTCCGCAACTATAGATGCAACGGATGCCGGCAATATAGTGAGCGGCATGCTCCCTGTTTCTCGAGGTGGTACAGGGTCTTCCAACGGGTCAATTACCGGTAGCGATGCATTGGTTTTTCAGGCAGGAGGTTCGAATAAAGGTATTTCGATCGTGCCTTCAGGTAACGGCATAACTACTATAAGCAGCAAACTGAGCATCGGTACTACGATTGAGAGCGACTCATTTGTTCAGATCTCAGGCATGGGCACGCAGCAACTTGCTCTTTATCCTAAGAGTGGACCCGAAAATGCCGCTCTTAGACTGGTCCCGAAAGGTTATTCGGATTCCTCGACCGGATCCGGTTCGCATATCCAGATATTCAATGGTGACTACTATGCAAACATATCGAACGATTCAAGACTTGAAATGGGCTTCGCTTATGACAATGCTTTTGTGAAGACCTCTGACAAGTCTATGACGATAAGCGCAAACAATAACGACACACAATTATTCTTAGCCACGAATGGTGCGGTTGGCATTGGGACAACTTCACCTACTTCAACGCTGGAGGTTGTCGGAGAGTTGAAGATCCAGAAAGTAAACAAAGATTACGGGCATTTGTTCATAGGGGATGAAAGGTTCTTGCACTCGGCAGGTACTGATAATGCCTACCTTGGCCATGATTCAGGGAGCATAAACAACAATGGCTCTTTTAATATCGGGCTCGGTTCATATTCACTTGCTGCTAATGTTGACGGGAACAACAATACTGCGATCGGCGCGCAGTCCTTGGGGGCTTCAACAGGGAGCGGGAACATAGGGATAGGGTATTACTCGGGATATTATGAGAGTGGTGATAATAAGCTTTATATCGACAATTTGGATAGGACCTCTGATGTTTTAGGCAGAGAACAATCATTGATATATGGGGTCTTTGATGTGGATCCCGCTAATCAGCAATTGACATTCAATGCAAAAGTAGGGATTGGAACAACAACTCCTTCAACGGCACTTGATGTGGTCGGAGATATCAAGATCGGCTCTGCAGGCGCTTCGATCGAGGCTTCAACCGGCAAATACTACGGTGACGGGTCCTATTTGTCCGGGATCGTATCGAGTTCGGCGCTAGGAACTTTCGATACTATTGCTGCCAGGGATGCGGCGTTAGGGACTTTTGAAACGCAAGCGGCACTTTCTTCCTGGCCGGGTTCTACGAATCTGGCGACATTGTCGCCGTCGATCAATATCAATACTACAGGGACCGGTTCTTTCTCTGCATTAACGGTTACGACAGGGGCTGTTGGTGTGGGAACGACTTCACCTTCACAGCCTGTTGAAGTTAGAGGAGTCGTTGGCAACTATAAGGGTATTCAGTACACGGATCCTAATACCGGGAACAATACGGTCATTATGGGTGGGGACGGTTACGGCGGTGTTGGCGTATTCACCGGAAACAACAAAACGATCTATATTTCCGCTTCAAACGCTAATGACGGTAATTCCGGATATATTACGATAAACGGCGCTTCATCTGCAACAGGAAAAGGAACGGTCTCAATAGCTGCCGGGACATACGCCCCTTCATCTATGTACGGGGATATCTCAATGACCGCAGGCAGTTCAAGCATGGTGCTCAAGAACAGCGGCAATGTCGGTATCGGGGTCCCGAGCCCGTCCGTTTCTCTTGAGGTGGCCGGCAATGTAAAGATCGGCTCAGGAGGCGCATCGATAGAAGCCTCAACCGGAAAGCTCTTCGGCAACGGCTCCGCTCTGACGAGCGTGACCGCATCATCACTTTCGCCGTCGATAAACATCAGTACAACAGGGTATGGCACGTTCGCTTCGGTCTCAAGCACGGGGACCGCGAACATCTCGACATCTTCAGGCACGGTAGGGGTGGGGACGACCGAGACCACAGAAAAGGTCAATATCTCCGGCAATATGATGGTCAGAGGGCAGTACTATTCAAAAAAATACACTACAACGACCACTCTTGACTGGAGCAACGGAAATGTCCAGTATATCCAGCTTGCCAATAACGGGCAGACATTTACTTTCAGCAACCCGAAAGACGGCGCAAGGTACGCCCTGATCCTCAAGCAACCGAGTTCCGGCGCGGCAGGGACTGTCACTTGGCCGGGTGAGGTGCTCTGGAGCGGCGGGACAGGCCCTACGCTGACGGTTACAAACGACAAAGTGGATGTTATAACACTCATCTATGACGGCACTAACAGCAAGTATTACGGCGGGGCAAGCCTGAATTACTGAAAATGAAATTATTGAGATCTCTGCTGCCGGTGATTCTGTTCCTGGCCACAGTATCTTCATCGATGTACGGGGCATCCATCACAAGCGCGCAGGACGGCAATTGGAGCGTTCCGGCCACCTGGACTGGGGCTGCAGTGCCCACCGGCGCCGATTCGGTGTCGATATCTCATACGGTCACCGTTACTACAGCTACCCCGGAATGCGGGAGCCTGACCGTGGAGGCATCGGGAAAGCTCTGGCTTGCAGGAACAGCTGAGGCCGCAACGCTTACGTTCTCTCCGTCATCCACCCTGTACTCTACGGGAGAGCTTAGAGTGGCAGATTCAACATATCCCTGTACCCTGAGAGCGACTTCAGGGGCTTTCACGTGGACAGGAACTTTTCCGGCTTTTAACAACAATACACTGCAGCTGTCCAGGTGCGACATTTCAATGGACCTTTCTATAGCGAGCGGGACCAGAGTCAAGTTCACTGGGGATTGCACCATCGACGCGATAAATATCTACTTCGGGGGCACGCTTGAATGTACGACTGACGGAGTAAAGATCAAGGGCAACAGCGTTAAGGATATCATGGGTAACGACGGGAGCCGGATAGTTATGTTGCCTTCATCGGTGGTCTCGGGTATCACGATAGAAGGAGTAAGGGCGATAGGTGTAAGTGGAAGCCATGAAATGTCGTATATAGATATTTCCGGAGTTGGGACCTCGACGTCGATGTTCTCTGCTTCAGGTACGGGAACCTTGACCTATCTTGATGTTTCGATGTCCACAACTAACGGGGCCGCATTTATGGACTATCAGGATTCAAATATCCAAAACTGTTCTTTCACTTCGGTGAACGGTCCAGGGATGAGAGTTACCAGCAGCAGGACGGTCGTCGCGACGAACTGCGCGTTTTCAGGTAAGGACACTGCTTACAACACCTGTGATATTTACACTTCATCATCGGATAATAATACATATCTTGAGAACTGTTCTTTCGATAAGGTAGGGACTATCCAGGATAACAACCGGGGTCTTATTGTGGCCAAGAACAGCTCATCTAAAACTTGGGATCTTTGGGGCCCTGTCACAGCTTCCTCACTGCTTTCAGGGTGGAAGATCTCCGATGTTCCCTCCGATCATGCCGTGACAATGAACAGGTTCGATTACTCGCAAACACGTGTGTCAAACACGGTCACTATGGATGCATCCATGTCGTGTAAATCCTTAAGCATTGAGGCGGATATTATATTGGCCGAAAGCGGCAGCAGAATGTTGAGGGTTTCCGATGCATTCATAAACAGAGGGACTTACACAAAAGGTACAGGAACGGTCGAGATATATGATGCATCAAGGCCCTGTACGATAGAAGGTTCGACATCTTTCAATTCGCTGGTATGTACAGCTGAAGGGAAGGCAATAACTTTTGAGGCAGGGTCTGTCACGACAATAGAGGCTGGCCTTGTCCTGACAGGATCATCCAATAACCGGGTCACTTTGCGGAGCTCCTCGGCCGGGAGCCAATGGAAGATCGACCCTCAAGTGTCAAGAAGCGTTTCCTATGTAGACGTTCAGGATTCGAACAATATTAATGCAACTAAGATAACGCCGTCATACTCAATAAACCGCGGCAACAATACAAACTGGTTCTCCGGATATCTTTGGACCTGGAACGGTCTTGGGTCGGACTGTAATTGGTCGACACCACAGAACTGGGAGTATCCGTATGTTCCTCTGTCGACTGCAGAAGTGTATTTCGATGCCACCGGCACCAAGACATCTACCGTGGACGCGGGGTTCGCGGGTATTGTGGCAAGCCTGCTGGTCAAGACAGGGTACAACAGCGCATTAACGGTGCAGACGCCTCTTACCGTTACCGGCAAACTCTCCCTTGAAGCCGGCGCAGTTACGCAGGAAGCGAATATGTCGATAGGCACTTATGAGCAGACGGGAGGGACGTTCAGGTGCGCTTCACCGGCTAGCTACACGTTTGATGTGACCGGGAGCTTCAGCCTGCCGACCGGCACGTCGCTGACAGGCGCATTCAAGAGGTTCACAGGCAGCGGGTCCTCCGGTTCTCCATATATTGTCAGGGATGTGTATGATTTCCAGGCGATAAATTGCTACCAGTCGTCATCCTCGTACTTCAGCCAGAATAATGATATTGATATGTATAAGACACATGTATGGAACTGGAAACAATCTCTAGGAACATATGAAGGGTTGGTGCCGATAGGTTTTGACACCGGGATATTCTCCGGATACTACAACGGGAACAACAGGATCATCTCAAATGTATATGTCAGTAAGGAAGCCTCGAACTATATCGGTCTTTTCGGCTCGTCGATCGGAGCGATATCTAACACGAACATCGTTAGCGGAAAGGTCAGAGGAATGGGCTATGTGGGCATGCTTTGTGCTTCCGCGCGTTCTGTAACCAATTCTTCAGCTTCAGGACAGGTCACCGGGAATCAGATCGTTGGCGGATTGGTCGGATTGTTCGAGGGAGAACTGATATCCGAATCAACTTCGAATGTAACAGTGACAGGCGAATCATTCGTTGGGGGGCTGCTTGGTTATTCCACGAGAAATACAAATCAAATATCCAGATGCTCTTCAAAAGGGGATGTATCAGCGTCCGCCACCATTTCCGGCGGATTGGTCGGGTATGAGCTGAATGGCATCGTAAACGACAGTTATGCGACAGGAAATGTGACGGGGGCCGGAAATGTGGGAGGTCTTGTAGGCTATTCAAGTATGTGCAGCTATTCGAACTCATATGCCACAGGGAACGTATCCGCCGGAGGCGGAGGATTTTTGGGCTATGACAGCTCCACAACAATAAACAACTGTTTTTATTCAGGCACGCCTGATAACGGTAAAGGGACTAAAGTATCTTCAGCCCAGATAAAACAACGCGGCACATTTTCGGGTTGGGACTTCGGTGGGGCATGGCTGATAGACGAGAATAAATCGTCCCCTTATCTGACCAATGAAGCATGGGTCCTGAACTCGGGCGGTTCCTGGACGACAGGCGCCGACTGGAAAAAAGGTTATATTGTACAGACGACATATCCGCAGACTTCAAGTGATACGGCATATATCCCTTTGGGTGTTTCCTGTAACGTGCCTGCCGGCTTGACCCTTGGCCAGCTAAGTCTAAGCCCCGGTTCCGGCACGGCCACTCTTCTGGGCACTCTCGAGCTTGATGCTTCGGGTACAAGGGGCGGCAGCCTAAATATATACGGCGGCACGCTGGATGCAAATTCGCGCTTAATGAATATTGACGGCAATTTCAAGAAAGCTGCTTCAGCGACCTTCACGCGTGGCACGAGCACGGTAAACTTCGCCGATGCAACTGTCAATACATCAATAGAGGGCAATACCACTTTCTACAACCTTTCATGCACAACAGCAGGTAAGAATATAAGCTTTGAGGCAGGTTCCATAACAACAATTGAAGCTAGCGGAGCGCTGGCACTTACCGGATCTTCGGGCAGCAAGATCAAGCTCAGGAGCTCATCAAGTCCTACACAGTGGAAAATTGATGTTCCCGGTACACGAAGCCTAAGCAACCTCGATGTAATGGACTCGAACAATATCAATGCAACAGCAATGCTTGTGACAAGCTTTACGAACAGCGGGAACAATCTGAACTGGACAGCGGCGATAACGTTTGATGTTCTGCAGCTGGGAGGGGATTGAAGTGAGCACAGAGCAAAGAACACAGAACTCAGAACACAGGGTCAGAATACCTGTGCTCGGTGCTCTGTGCTCCGTGATCTGTGTTCTTGTCTTGTTTCAATCTACGGTCATGGCCGCTTCCCAGGGCCCTCTCAGCCCGGGGACGATGGACGGTATGAATTGGAACGCTCCTGATAATGCAAAGACAAGTGATAGCGTTTATGCTTCCTGGGCTGGTTACGGAATGGCGCCTAGTTTCAGAGATAATGAGATCAAAATCATAAAGGGCGGTGTGATAGGGTCCCAAAATAAATCCGTTGGATCGGATTGGGATGGGACACAAACTTATTATCAATACGGAGGGGTTGATGATCTATGGGGCGAAACATGGACCACAGATGATATAAATGGTGCAAATTTTGGCTGTGCATTAAAAATATATGACTGGATAAATGAAGGCTTTTCTCAATATCTTAGCGCAACAAATTTTGGTTTTAGTATCCCGGCTGGAAGCACAATAAACGGCATAACTGCCGAAATCGAAAGATATGCAGCAATTGCCAGTGCAAGAGTCGACCACATCCGCATCACTGTCTATTACACGGAAGGCGGGGGAGGAGGAACTCAGACAAAGTTAATAAGGAACGGTTTGCTGAGGAATGCGGTGATCAGATAGCAGAGAGATAGTGGCTAGGGGCTTGGAGCTAGGGTCTAGTGGGAAAAGGTCCGGAGCTCACTCCCCAGTCCCTAGTCCCCAGTCCCTAGCCCCTTTCTGCTCTTTCCATTGACTTCAGCAGATATCTTTACTAGAATCTTCTTATCAATATATAGGAGTTCCAAATGAAACGACATGCTGCCTGCCTCGCTTTTCTCGTGGTCCTTCAAACACTTGCAGTTTCCGCACCTTTGACGCTTGATGAAAGCGTGACCAATGCCCTGAAGAGCAATGAGTCAGTTATATCCGCCGAAAGAAAGGTTCAGGCCGCCTCAGCAGCGGTAACGCAGGCCGTATCGGGTTTCCTGCCGGCAGTTTCGCTTAACGCCAGCTACGCGAAGAACTATCAGGCACCCATGGAGACCTCTTTCAACGGCATCCCCGTACGTTTTGGCATTGACGAAGCGGGGGAGATCAAAGGCTGGGACGCGACGATAACTCAGAACATAACGACCTTCGGTAAGCTCGAAGGGGCAGTTTCTGCCTCAAAGAACGCCTATTCTTCTGCCGTGCTCGACCTGAAAAAGACAAGACAGGAAGCGGTGTACCAGACCGTTACCGCCTTCTTCGGCGTGATAAAAGCAAAGAGATACCTTAAGCTGTCCGAAGCAAACCTTCTTATGGCGAGATCGCATCTGGAACAGGCAAGGGCCATGATGGCCGCCGGACTGGCAACGCGCGCGGACATACTAAGGAGCGAGGTCGCAGTGACAGGGGCCAGCGAAGCTTTGATAAAGGCCTCTAATGGTCTTAGACTGGCTGAATCGGCGTTCAACAACGCTATCGGCAGGCCGTTATCCCTGACAGTAGAGATCTCGGAGAATGATTTCGACTCCCAAACTGTCATCGAGAACTTTGATCTTGCAAAGCTGCTGGGGGACGCAAAGAGATACAGGCCTGAGCTTGCACAGCTGGATATCTCCGTGAAGCTGGCGGATGACAAAATGACCATGGCAAAAGGAGAGTGGCTCCCTTCGGTCGCCGTTCAGGGAAAGTACGGGTGGAACAACACGAACTACCCGGTAAACCTGATAAATTACGATTCTACAAGCTGGACTATAGCCGCGGGCGCCAGCTGGAAGATTTTCGACGGATTCGGTTCGCAGGCAAAGATAAAAGAGGCGGAAATGGAACGTTCGGCAGCGGAGTATTCAAGAAGAATGGCCGTCCGTGCAATCGAGCTTGAGATACAGCAGGCTCTGCTCAACTACAACAGCTCCAGAGATGTCATAGAGGCGTGCCTTGCAGGGCTTGCCAGCGCAAAAGAGAACTATGACGTGGCTCTTGTCAGGTACAGGAACGGTCTCGGCACGAATATCGAGGTGCTTGACGCTCTAACAGCCCTCACAAAGGCCGAGGTCGACCTGCTTACGGCCAAATATGACCTGAGAATAGCCAGGGCCCAGATAGAAAAAGCGGTAGGCGTGATAGATATGCCGCAGAAAGAGGCCGTTATGTCTCAGCTCAGGGTGACCGGGGTGGCCAAATATTTCGATCTTGAAGGCGGTTTTATCGGCGTCATTTCGGATGACGGGAGAAAATTCCTCGTAGCAGGTCCGAAAGCAGTCGAGATAAGCAAAAAGGTCGGCCGGGATATGCAGGGCATAAGTATCTCGATCACAGGAACTGTAAAGAACAATGTCTCGACCATACAGATGTGGGGCACTCCTTTTGAGGTGATCGAATACGATTGCGGGAAAGGAAAATGACCATGGGACACAAACCTCCTGTCATTCCCGTACTTGCGATCATTGTCATTGCAATTTCAGTATATTTCGCATGGGGATATTACAGTGAGTCAGCGGTCAGAGGGAGAATACTTGCCACCGGCACTATCGAGGCCGTTGAAGTAAGCGTAGGGACCAAGGTGGCCGGAAGGGTGTCGGAGTTCACGGCAGGAGAAGGCGCCTCGGTAAATAAAGGGGACGTGATCGCCGTGGTCGACGCGCCCGAGCTTAAGGCGCAGCTGCGGTCGGCGACTGCCGCTATGGAAGCCGCAAAGCTGAGGGCGGAGGAGACCTATAACGATTATGAGAGGGTAAGCGATCTCTTTGAGCAGGCAATGGCCACCGAGCAGCAGTACGATGCAGCAAAGTACATGGCAGAGACAGCCGCAAAAGCGCAGGAGCAGGCGGCTGCAGCACTCGAGATAGCAAGGATCAAGGCTGATGATACCTTGATCAAAACCCCGATACCCGGGACCATACTTGTAAAAGCGGTAGAGACCGGAGAGCTGGTGTCTTCCGGTTCGACAATAGCCACAATGGCCGACCTTGAAGCGCTTGAACTTAAAGTATATGTCACCGAAAAACAGCTTGGTCTTGTCAGGCTCGGTGCTGAAGCAAGGGTCGCTGTCGATTCATTCCCGGAGGCATTGTTCAAGGGAACTGTATCCTATATCTCATCAAAGGCCGAGTTCACTCCAAAGACCATCCAGACCAAAGAAGAGCGGGTCAACCAGATGTACGAAGTGAAGATCTCGATCCCCAATAAGGACCTCCGTCTGAAGCCGGGAATGCCGGCGGATGCGGAGATCATTGTCGAGCAGTAAGTCACAAGTCAAAGAGCCTGCCCCGAGCTTAGCGAGGGGGCAAAAGGCAAAAGTTAATGTAAAAGGTTGTAAGTTAAGATGGAGAGTGGACGTTTTTTGGTTGTGCCAGTATTTTTCTAAACTTTTAACTTTTGACCTTAATTTTTGACCTTTGACTTTTGCCTTTTGACTTAATTATGCAAGCAATACAAACAGAGGCCCTTACCAAGGAATTCTCCTCACTTAAAGCCGTTGATGCCCTTGACCTTTCCGTTAACCAAGGCGAGATCTTCGGCCTTGTTGGCCCCGACGGCGCAGGTAAGACCACGACAATAAGGCTTCTCTGCGGTCTGCTTCTGCCGACTTCCGGAAAAGCGGAGATATTCGGTTTTGATACCGTAAAGGACCCTGACAGCGTGAAGGACAGGATAGGATACATGTCGCAGAAGTTCAGCCTTTATCCCGACCTCACGGTAGAGGAGAACCTTGATTTCTTCGCGGACCTGCATCTCGTGGGCAGGGCCGGTCTTAAGGAGAAAAAGGAAAAGCTCCTTGAGTTCAGCAGGCTTACAAGGTTCCGCAGCAGGCCGGCGCAGGACCTTTCGGGAGGGATGAAACAGAAACTGGCACTGGCATGTACGCTGATACACACACCGAAGCTCCTTCTTCTTGATGAGCCGACCTTTGGGGTCGACCCCGTGTCAAGAAAAGAGCTCTGGGATATTTTAAGGTCGCTGGCACCTTCGGTCACGATAATACTGACAACTCCCTACATGGACGAGGCCGAGCGCTGCGACAGGATAGGGCTTATCAATAACGGAAAATTGATGCGAACGGACACTCCTCCGGCCCTGAAAGAAGGTTTCCCGGGCAAGGTCATTGAGATAAGATGCTCCGATGTCTTCAAGGCCAACAGGGCCCTGTCATCAGGCTATGATACTGAGATGTTCGGTGACAGGCTGCATTTGGTCAGCGAGAACGTTGAAAAGGATATTTCCATAATTGAGGACCTGTTCAAGGCCGCGGGGATCACTCATCAAGGGATAAAGGCTGTTGCGCCAAGCATGGAGGACGTGTTCGTATGGCTGCTCAAATGAACAGTATCGAGGTCGAGTCACTTTCAAAACGCTTCGGCCCGTTCACAGCCGTCGATAAGGTGTCGTTCAGCGTCAAAAAAGGGGAGATATTCGGCTTTTTGGGGCCCAACGGAGCGGGGAAGTCCACGACAATAAGGATGCTTTGCGGCATACTTGAGCCGACATCGGGAAAAGGGAGGGTAGGAGGTCTGGACATCGAAAATGACAGCGAAAAGATCAAAGAGAACATCGGTTATATGTCGCAGAGATTTTCGCTTTACGAGGACCTCACAGTGATTGAGAATCTGGAGTTCTACGCCGGCATATATCAGGTGCCTCTTTCCGAAGTGAGCTTCAGGACGGAGGAAATGATCGGTCTTGCCGGGCTCAGGGGCAGGGAGAACGAGCTTACGGCCAACCTTTCGGGAGGATGGAAGCAGCGGCTGGCGCTGGGCTGCGCTACCATCCACAAGCCAAGGATACTTTTCCTTGACGAGCCGACCTCCGGGGTGGACCCGATATCAAGGAGGAATTTCTGGAGGCTTATTTAC
>CAZHHM010000009.1:0-54190 GCA_964532225.1 uncultured bacterium
CCCTGTATCCAGGGAACTATCTTTGCATTGGACCCTTCGATCAGCTTGGCCGTTTTTTCACAGCCCCGTTTGATGAAAGTGTACGGATCGTTGGCCGGGTCGGGATGCCCGTCAAAGCCGCTGTCAAAATGCGACGGGTACAGCATAGGGCATATAACATCGACATACTTTGCCATCTCCCCTATTCTCTGCCCTGTTGTTGCGATGTCGACGTCTTTGAGCCAGGCCATCACTCCGAACACATCGATAGCGATCGAGACCCCGTACTTGTCGAGCCTCTGATGGGCGGCACGGAGGAATGACTCTATCGCCATATATTTATCCATGTTCTCCGGTGTCCTGATATTTTCCGAGCTTCTTTTTTCCGGGAAGCGGATATAGTCGAACTGTATCTCGTCGACGCCGGCCTTCGCAGTTTCTTCCGAAATATCAAGGATATAGTCCTGAACTACGGGATTGAAAGGGTCCACCCAGTTAGCGGCCCCTCCTTCAAGATAAGTGCCCCCTGAGTTGAGCTTCATAGCAAGGTCCGGCCTTCTTCTTGCCAGATGCATGTCCTTAAAACAGGTCACCCTGGCCGAGACCCTGATGCCTTCTTGTTTGAGCTTTGCGACAAGTCCTTTAAGGTCCTTGATGAATATCCTGTCATTGGCACCGGTGTCTTTTGCAAGCTTTACATCAAGAGAGGCGCCGATCGTGCCTTCGACATCCTTTATATCAACAACTATTGTGTTAAGGCCCGTTCTTTTATAGCTTTCGATGAGGCTGTCTATCCTTGACTGTATGCCGGCACTGTGAAAAGTGTAGTAAACGCCTTTATCGGCCGTTCTGAGCCTGCTGATCCTGTCTTTTTTTTTAGGGATGCGGACCTCCTTTACAACGGACTCCCCGCTGCAGACCTTTACCCTCATACCTGCGGGGACCTGAGTAAGGTCTATCTTTTCCATATCCTGCTGCTGCACCGAGATGCCGTCAGCGTCGCCGTCGCTTACGAAATAATCCTGGGGATACCTTTCCGCCCTGCCCAGCCACTTATCAAGTTCGCTGTCCATGGCCTGGATCCTTTGCGCCATATAAGGAATGAAATCCTTATGGTACGGAGGAAGAGCCGGTCCGGCGCCCACAAGAAAAGCGACCTTATACTTGTAAGTCGTCCCTCCGTAACTACCGTCCTGAAGCAGCCATTTGCCTTTTTTGGGAAGTATCCCGAACGGCAAAGCCACCGAATTCACCTCGTATGAGGGAATAATGCTCTGTATCTTCGCGTGAAGGGTTGCCAGCTCCCTTTTTATCCCGATATAGTCGAGCTTGTCGAGCCTTTCATGGTTGTACGTATGGTTGCCTATCTCGCGGCCTGTCTTTACGAGGTACTGCAGTTTCAGCGGCCACAGCTCCGGGCATTCTCTCTGGTAGAAGATCTGTGAGTTGCAGAAGAAAGTGACCGACTTGCCGAAATCCCCGTGCCTGCGGCTGAACTCATCAAGTATTCCCACGGCACAATCAGGATCGATCTTGGGGAAGCCGCCGCTGCCTTCGACCGTTGCTCCGTCCTTTATCAGGAACTTGAAATGCGAGGGATGGCTGTCGTCGAAGACCATGATCATGGGCTTTTTTCCGGCAGGCAGGTCGACCCTTGATCCGTTGAAGAAGCTACGGAGACTTATCAGCCGATATCCGGCATCGTAGAACCTTTGGAGATCGGCCCTGAACTTTTCTGCCGACCTGTCATAATCCGTTGTCCCGTCCCCTATCCGGTGATACTCGATCACCATTACCTTACCGAGCTCGTTGTAAACTCCGCTGTTCTTTTTAGGAAGAACGCCGCAGGAGCTCAGTGCCGCGGCACAAAAGAGCACTATAGCGCCTATCAGTATCTTTTTCATGGATAGGGCAATTATAGCACCCCCAAACAAGGGAACAGGGAAGAGGGAATGGGGAACAGGGAAGAGGGGATGGGGAACAGGGAAGATGGAACGGCGCTAGATTCTGTTCTTGAGTTTCGTTATTAGACTAGACAGCATCTTTACCTCAGAAATGACCTTGTCGATCACTTCTTTAAATCTAGCCTTTTCAGCATACCCCAATCTTTCACAGATCAACAATTGTGTTTCGAGCTCAGAACATGACCCCAGCGAAATGTAGAGGAAATTTATATATTCTTTTGTCCTTCGCAAAAACCCTTCTGCAATGTTTGATGGTATCGACACTGCAGCGCGTCTCATTTGAGATATTAGACCAAACAGTTCATGTCGTGGCATCTTCCCTGTTCCCCGTTCCCTATTCCCTTCTCTTCAACGGCGGGAAAATTGCTCAGGTCGGGGTAAAGGGGGTGATGCTGATGCCAGGGCTGAACAGAATGATCATTACAGGCAACCTGACCAAGGACCCGGAGATACGGTTCACGAAAGAAGAGATCCCCGTGGCCAAGTTCACGGTGGCTGTGGATGATATCAAGAGGAAGGACAAGGACACTAAGGTCAACTATTTCAACTGCATCGCATGGCGAGGGCTTGCTAATGTTGTCGGGGAGTACGTTAAGAAAGGCAGCTTGGTCGCTGTGGAGGGAAAGCTCCAGATCAGGCCGTACGAGATCAACGGGCAGAAGAAACAGGCAACGGAGATAATCGTTGACAATCTGATGATGCTAGACAAGAAGTTCCACGGAATAGCCAAATCATCTAAGGTTGAGGACCAAGCCGACGAATTGGTAATGGCCTGAGGACCTCCTTTGCGCGGGGCATTCGCGAAGCGGGCGCCCCGCCCTTCTTGAATTCCGCCCGTTATTAAAATATCATGCATATATGAGGACCAGAAGAAGCTTTGACTTCCTCAGAGTGCTTGCGATATTCGTTTTCCTGGCGATGCTCGCGTATCTCTGGATATTCATTTTCACGCCAAAACTGATACCAAGGGAATTAAGGGTTCTTATCCCCGGTAAACGCGTTTACATACTTGCAATGGGGCTCGACAGGTCATACGACGAATACCACAGGCCTATCAAGAAGAGGCGCTCAGACAGCCTTGTGTTTGCCAAGATAGACCCCTTCTCTCAGAAAATAGACCTGGTATCCATCCCAAGGGACACTTATGTTGAGGTGCCGGGACACGGCTACAGGAAGATCAACGACGCGTATTATCTTGGGGGAAAAGACCTTGCACTGGAAACGGTCTCAAGGCTTTTCGGCGTGAAGATAGACAACTATGTGGTGCTGAACCCGGACGGGCTTGCCGGTCTTATCGACAGCATGGGCGGATTAAAGGTCTGGGTGGACCGTAACATGTATTACAAGGATTCCTGGGGAGGGCTCGAGATCAACTTGAAGAAAGGCCTTCATATACTTAACGGAAGGGAAGTGGAAGGATATATCCGGTTCCGCCATGAGGCCATGGGCGATATCGCAAGGGTCGACAGACAGCAAAAGTTCCTGAGGGTGCTTTTCAGGAAGCTGGCAAGCCCTACGGTGATCGTCAGGCTCCCTTGGGTGCTTCCGGCACTGAAACGGGCGGTCAATACCAATATGTCCCTTAACGATATAGCCGAACTGGGTAATTTTGCCAGGATGATAAACCATTCCGAGATAGGCTCCTACAGGATGCCGGGATACTTCGGCGTCGAGGAGGAACTTAGAAGCTACTGGATGGTGAACGAGAAAGAAAAAGATAGATTATTCGAGAAAATAGGTATAAAGTAATATAATAGTGCAAGTTTTGCCGAGCCCCGGACGAATGAATATTGAGGGCAAGATATTGGATAAAAAAGGGTTCACTCTGGTCGAAGCGATAATGGCAATAGTCCTTTTTGTCATACTTGTCATACCTCTTATCTACAACTTCACTTACGGTCTGGCTTACGACGCCTTCATGACCGACCAGATAAGGGCGCTCCAGCTGGCAAAAAGTAAAATGGAGGGTTACAGGGCCGGGAGTTTTTCCGACATCATCACCACATCAGAAGCGCGAGGCACCATACCCGAATACGGCAACTACGCTGTAGACACCACGGTCACGAGCGAAACGGCCACGCTAAAAAGGGTAAAAGTACGCGTTTCATACGTCAGGAACAGCAACAACGACTATCTCGAGCTGGACACGCTGATAACATCGGGAGACGACTAATGAAGAACAGAGGGTTCACTCTTATAGAACTTATCGTAGGGCTTCTCGTCCTGGCGATAATCATGATCCCTTTCATCCAGGCCTATGAAGCTATAGTCGATTCTTACAAGAACTTCATGAACGCCGGAAAGATATATGACGCGCTGAACGAGGCCATGTCCGGCATATCCGATGACATTAGAGGAGCGGAATATATCCAGTCGGCCCCACACTATCCGTCAACAGGCAACGCAAAACTTGAGATCAGAGGCAAATCCATTTCTGGCGATGAAACGTTCAGCAGCGTATGGGAACCGGGCTCAGGAGCGGAGATCATTTCTTATGAACTTAAGTCCGGTACATTTTCCAGGGTCGTGCAGTCAGGAGACGGAACGCTGCTGGACTCAAAGATATTGTTCTCGTCTTACGGTTTCGTGAGCAAGACATCTTTCAATCCGCTTTTCGGCAGTTTTGACATAGCCGGCAGCCTTAATACTCTTTGGACCAAGCTTGTCGCAGACGGATGGATATACCAGAACGGCACTATCGAAGGCTCAAAACTGGCGGATCCTTCGGCATTGCCTGATGTTTCCGGCCTTACTTTCCTTCCAGGAAAAGGGGCCGCTGATGTAAGGGCAATACTTGAGAACCCGACCGTCATCGAGCTCGTAAGCTTTGAAAGTACTGCGGAGGCAAAGGTGTCTTCGACAAGCACTGCCATAAAAAGTCTTCAGCTTACCATGTCGGCGAGGTTCGAGGACGGATATGTCACGGTGTCAGGAGCGTTCGCCGTGAACGCCGGCACAAGACCGCATAACTATTTTTGGTTCTTCTGACGGAGGGAAAAATGAAAAAGGAAAAAGGGAATATGCTCATCGCGTTCATCCTGCCCCTTTTCATCACCCTTCTTGTGCTTTTCTATCTTGATTATGTCATCGAAAGAACAAAGAACTTCCGCAACAAAGTACAGCAGGAACAGGCCTTCCAGCTGGCCGAAGCAGGGGTAGACAAAGCGGTCAATTATCTTTTCGGGACACCGAAACAGGCAGACTATGGGGCCTACGGATATCTGGTGATACATGAAGATGACCTTTCGGGGGTCACAGCCTCCTCTGCGGCCGTTTGGGACATGCTTACCGGTGAGGGTTATGTCATCAACATCGACGACCCTCCTGCGCCGATCGGAGCAATGAGGACAGGGTTCATCACCGACAGGTTCAGAGTGTTGCAGCATCCGTTCGAGATGAACTGGACCTTTGACATCCCGGATGCCGAAAAAGATGCCGTTTATTACATGCTTTGGACGGCCTGCAGGACGTTCCCCGGACCGATCACCGAAACCTTCTCGACAGGGTCTTACACCGTGACCATGTCGCTGCCCAGAGACAATGACAACAGAGTGAACGTTATTAAGATCCAGAGCGTAGGCACCGTGGGTGGAACAATGAAGACGATCACAAGGAACTTTAAGGCCTCCTTCGAAAGGGCGTCCGGATTTGAAAGGGCCATACTCACACAGAACATGGGAAGTCTTGAAGTGACAGGCAGCGATGTTTTCATTTCGACGGTCGTTGAGTCTTCCGGAGATATTCTTCTTGACACTGTCGGAGCACCTGGAGGCGATGCAGCTAACAGACTAAAAGTATATTGGACAGATTCCACCAGCATACTAAGCACCGAGGCAAGGACATGGACACGCGGCTGGATCCCTCCGGCATCTCCATACCAGGTCATAACAGGAGCGGACAAATACGTCTACCATATCAACCCGACAACGGGCCCTATCGATCCTGACGCGCATGGCTCATACGGTGCCGTAACTATCGATACATCTTTTTACCAAAAGTGCATTGACATCGCGACAAGCGAGCCCGTGATCAAGGTCTTTCCAAGCGATTTCGATCTTCCGGATTATGCGACCTATCTAAATCCGGATGTCGGAATCGTGACGCTTGAAGGAAGCACGATCCCCTTCGAGGTCAGGGCTTCTATCACGAACGGAGGCGTTGTGGTTATCGGAGGAGCTTTAGATCTTAAAGTTGCAAATGTTGATCCTCAAACTACGATAATTGCCGATGGCCCAATAACGATTGACAACGTTAAGTTCTATCAGGATTGCACGATCTATTCGAACACTTCTATCACCGTGAAAGGCAACAGCGACATTGTTTCCGCCAACCTTCTTGCCCCCATGGTGAACCTGCAGAGAGGCACTATCAAAGGCTGTGTACTTTCCTGGAAAAGAGAAGGACCTGCCACGATGAGCGCGAAGTTCTTCGGAGGTCTGATCGAGTTGGCGACTTATGATGCCTCTTCGGGAGGTAAACCTGAAAAGTTCACAGTGAACAAAGGGTTCATCATCAACTATCCTGCGATCTTCGGCATACAGCCGGCCGCGCCTCCCGGACTGCACGCTCCGGACCACCCTATCTGGGTCAAGAAAGGCGTATTCCAGCTTGACTAGCGCCTGACCAGAAGCGTCACTGATTCGATATGCGAGGTCTGCGGGAACATATCCACGGGGACGATCCTCTCGACTGAATACTGCTTTGCAAGCAACTTTATGTCCCTTGCCAGCGTTGAAGGCTCGCAGGATATGTAAATGATCTTTGCCGGGCCAGAAGCCATGACCGCATCCAGCACTTTTTTGTCGCAGCCCTGTCTCGGCGGATCAAGGAACACGATATCAGGCCTTATCCCGTCATCCACAAGTCTGGGGACCTCCTTTTCGGCAAGGCCCCTTCGGAAAACAGCGTTCTTGATCCCGTTCAGCCTCGCGTTGCCGTTTGCGTCAGAAACAGCTTCAGGCACGCTCTCCACCCCGTAGACCCTGTCGCACGCGCGCGCAAGGCCGAGCGTAAGAGAGCCTATGCCGCAATATATGTCGAACACAGTGCCCTTGCCGGCAAGACCCGACAACCTCACGGCGATATCGAACATCGCCCCTGCCTGGACAGGATTTACCTGGAAGAACGAGACCGGAGAAAGCCGGAGCTCGTTGCCGAGCAGCTTTTCTTTGATGTACTGTCTTCCCCATACATCATAGTTCTCATTGCCTAGTATCACATTGGTCCTTCTTGAATTGATGTTCTTTGAGATGCCGCACAGCTTTCCGTCTTCGCCCTGCTCTATCTGCGTCAGTCCGGCCACAAGCTCCTTGGATCCCGGGATGTTCCTGTCCCTTGCCACCAGGGTCAGCAAGGCCTCGTTGTTCGCTGAAGAGATCCTGGACAGAAGATGCCGTATAAGCCCTCTGTCCCTGTCCTCGTCATAAGCAGGGATCCTTGCCTTCTCGGATGCCGACCTGAAAACAGAAGCTATCTTATCGAGAAAAGGATGAAGTACGGGACACCTTTCTATAGAGATAAGATCGTGGGAGCCTTTCTTGAAATATCCTGTGAGCAGCTTGCCGGACTTCCCGCTCCTTACCGGATACTGCATTTTATGGCGGTAGCCGAACTCTTTGCCCGATGGGAGCACATCGTCTATCTGCACTACTAACGGACCTGCGATCCTTTCGATCGTTTCTGTAAAATAGGCGTGCTTCTCTTTTAGCTGCCTTGCATAGTTCATGTGCTGCAGCTGGCAGGCGCCGCACTCGAGATAATACTTGCACGGAGGGTCGATACGGTCGGATGATGCCGATGTGACGCCGATAAGAGATGCTGAAGCATATCCGCTCTTTACATCGCTTATGAGTACTTCTGCCTCCTCGCCCGGGATGACATTATCGACAAAGACCACGGCGCCGCCGTGCCTTGCCATGCCCTGCCCTCCCTGGACAAGCTTTTCGATCTTTACCTTTATCTTTTGTCCGCGCTCCATAAGGTTACCTGACTAAGCCATTATATGATATTATTTCAATTTGATGGCAGATCTGGGAAAAAGGTCCGACTTCCACACGCATTCGCTCCACAGCGACGGAGTGCTGCTGCCCAGCGAGGCGGCAAGGTACGCATGCGTCATGGGCTATAAGGCCTTTGCGATAACCGACCATGTGGACTTCTCTAACGTTGGCTCGGTCGTGCCCAAACTGGCTCTTTTTGCACGAAAGCACGGTCCGCTGCTAGGCATCAGGTTCTATCCCGGAGTGGAGGTCACTCATGCCCATCCTGATCTGATAAAAGATATTGCCGAAACTGCCGTCGGGCTCGGCGCAAAGGTCATAGTCTGCCACGGAGAAACACCTTCCGAGCCGGTGATGAAAGGGACCAACAGGGCTGCGCTCGAACTGAAAGGCCTTGTCCACATCCTTGCCCACCCCGGGCTTATAACAGAAGAAGATGTGGAGCTGGCAAAAACGAACAACATATTCCTTGAGATCTCAGCAAAACCCGCGCACAAACAGACCAACAGGCATGTTGCAGAGCTCGCCATGAAGATCGGGGCAAAGATGCTTGTAAATACCGACGCGCATGTGCCAGAGAGCTATATCGACCAGGAAAAGGCCTATGCCATTGCGATGGAGGCGGGAATGGACGAAAGAACGGCCATAGCGACCGTAAGGGACAATCCTGAAGAACTGATCGGCATCCTGGGTTAATCGAACCTTACTTTTATCGAGCCGGCATGTTTTTTGAGACCCTCGATATCAGCCATTTTCACCACGTCATCCGCGACTTTTGACAGCGCCTGCTTGTTATAGCCGATGACGCTTTGTTTTTTTACAAAATCATATACACCCAGCGGAGACGAGAAGCGCGCGCTCCCGTCGGTAGGAAGGACATGGTTGGGACCTGCGATATAATCGCCCACCGCGACCGGCGAATAAGGCCCGAGAAATACCGCGCCTGCATTGCGGACATCCTCAAGGAGCTTCTGCGGGCTTGCCACGACCAGTTCAAGGTGTTCAGGAGCGATATCGTTCGCTGTCTCAACTGCCTCTTTAAGGCTTTTTGCGTAGATGAAGCTGCAGTTGCGGAGAGCCTTATCTTTTTTAAGCCTGAACTTCGTGTCCCGTATTATTTCCTTCGAGACGGATATCAATACCGCGGTCGACATCGGGTCATGCTCGGTCTGCGCGGCCATGTCGGCTGCAATGAAACGGACATCCGAGGTCTGGTCAGCGATGATAACAACATCGCTCGGCCCGGCCAGCTTGTCTATCCCGACTGTCCCGTAAAGGAGCTTCTTCGCTGTCGTCACAAAGATGTTGCCCGGACCGACTATCTTGTCCACCCGCGGCACGGACCTGGTGCCAAAAGCAAGAGCTGCCACCGCCTGCGCCCCGCCTATCTTATAGACCTCGGCGATCCCTGCCTCTTTAGCAGCGACCAGCACATGGGGGTTTATTTTCCCGTCCTTTCCGGGAGGAGTGACCATCACTATCCTCGACACTCCCGCTATCGCGGCAGGCACCGCGTTCATGAGCACGGACGAAGGATACGCAGCCCTTCCACCGGGCACATAAAGGCCAACTGCGTCCAGAGGGATGTTCCTCTGTCCGAGAACGACCTCGTCAGAGGTCACGGTGAACCATTTGTCGGGTTTTTGCTTTTCGTGATAGGCCTTAATGTTCTTAAGGGCTTTCCTGAGAGCTATCAGGAACTTCCAGTCGCAGACCTCTAGCGCTTCATCGAACTCCCTCTGCGACACTTTGATGTTCCTGGGCGTAAGACTGACCTTGTCGAACTTTTTTGTGTAGGCAAAAAGCGCTTTGTCCCCGCTTCTTCTTACATCCTCAATGATCTTCGAAACGGTCCGTTCGATCACGCTTTTCTTCATAAAAGCCTTGACCCTTTCTTGACTATTGAATAATCGGCCAGGACTATCCCGTAAAGCATCTCCACATAATCCTCTATAATGCAGTTCTCCCCTACTATGCAGTTCTTCAGCTTTACGTCCTTGCCGATGATGGAATTCCTCATTATAACGGAATCCTCTACCATCGCGCTCTCGCTTACCCTGACGTTCTCTCCCAGAACGGAGTACTGATTTACCCTGCTGCCTTCAAGGATGTTCACATTGTTGCCTATCACCGACGGGCCTCTCAGCTTAGCCGAGGGGTGCACATTGACGTTCTCGCCGAAATAGACACCGTCCCGGCATGTACCGGGGATCACGGCCTCGACCTCTTTGTTGAGTATGTCCTTGTGCGCCTGCATGAACTTTTTCGGGCTGCCTATGTCCAGCCAGTATGCGTCGGAGACAACGGCGAACATCTTGTTCCTGTGCTTAAGGAGCTTGGGGAAAAGCTCCCTTTCGAATGAATAGGGCTTACCCTCGGGGACATCCCTGAAAACTGACGGCTCGATAACATACAGGCCGGCGTTGATGTTGTTGGTCGTCACGCTTTCCCAGCTGGGCTTTTCGAGGAACTGCTTAACATAGCCCTTTTTTGCGCTGTCATCGTCCATAAGGACAAGACCGTACGGCGTCGGGTCCTCTACTTTGGTTAGCGTTATCGTCGCGAGCGCTTTTGAAGCGGTGTGGCTCTCGATTATCTCCCTGATGTTGAAGCCCGTAAGCACATCCCCGTTGAACACCACCATAGGCTCCCCGTCGAAGTACTTCTCGGCGTTCTTTACGGCTCCCGCGGTGCCCAGCGGATGCTCTTCGATAGAATAATAAAGCTTGACCCCCAGATCTTCGCCGTCGCCCAGAAGGTAGGACATGTTCTCCGACATATAGTGGAGGTTGAGCACTATCTCGCGGATCCCGTGCTTTTTCAGGAGTTCTATCTGATGGACAACAAAAGGTTTGTTAACGACGTTCACCACCGGCTTTGGCCTGTTGTATGTTATCGGCCTCAGGCGGGTCCCGAGCCCGCCCGCGATTATTATCGCTTTCATGTTTTGGCAAGCTCCTTTTTCAGGTCTTCTATAGCGTCTACCGGTGTCGGGTCGTTTCCGGACAGCAGCGCCAGATAAACGCTGACCAGGTCGCCGAACAGACACAGATAAAGCATGGACCCGAGAGGATCTCCGCCTTTTGAACCGACCTCATGGACACTACCGATGTTCCTTGAGATGATAGACCTCGTGATCTCTATCCTTTTAGAATTTCTCGCCCCTTCAAAACGGTCGCGCAGCATTATTACGGAATGCGTCTTGGATACTGAGCTTTGCGCCGCCAAGTTCACGATCTCATTGTGGTCGAGCTCCGGGAAAACAGCGCTTACAGCCGTCATTTTTGAATTTTCGTTGAACTGGCATTTCCACCTGTATGCCGCAGCATCGGAATACGGCTGGGTCCCCATCACGACCGGCACCCTGCCTGCAAGAGAGGCGGCAAGCCGTTTAGCGGGGTTTCTGTCCGCCGGCACTTCCGGCCCGAGCTCTTTCAGCGAATCCGAAAGGAGCGCTGCCGTGCTGAAGACATCTGCGTCGCTTAACTTAAGAATCCCGTAAGATGAGAGCACCCTTAACATTGATGACAGAAGAACAGGCAGGGCTGCCCTGGGAGGGAGCCCTTTTTTCACCTTTATAACGTCAAGTCCTTTTTCCGAGCAAACGTTTTCCATTTTGCCTCCCGACGTGATGCACGCTATCGCGCAGCCTTTGTCGAGAGCTTGAGAAAGGACGCTAAGGGTCTCTTCTGTATTGCCCGAATAGCTCGGGCAGACCAGAAGCGTATTCTTTCCGGCGTAACCGGGCAGGTCGTATCCTCTTACTACAGCAGCAGGAACTTTTCCGCCAAGCATGAGCCTGGACGCGATCTCTCCTCCAAAGGCCGAGCCTCCCATTCCGGTAAATATGACATTTGATATTCCTGCCCCGTCCCTGTTCGGGAAAGTTGCGCTTGAGGCCCACGAGTCCTTGAGCATATCAGGGAACTGAGTTACCAGCCCGAGCATTCCGCTCTTATCCGTCCGCTTCATTCCGTCAATATCGTCCAAGATCATTTCTTTTTGCCTTTCGCGCCGTTCTCGTCCTTAGGGACATACTTTGGGACCTTTTCACCTTTTATCTTCTTTTTCAGGATCTCGACCGCTTTTTTCAGCTGCGGGTCCTTGTCATCGCCGTACATGTAATCAGGCATGTTCTTTTCGTCAAAGGCCTCTTCTGACCCGTTCTCCTGTTTTTCAAAACCGGTCAAAGCCTCGACATCGGGGAATATGCCTTTTTTTGATATATCATGTCCCGCAGGAGTAAGGTATTTCGCTATTGTGACAAGCAGGGCGGAACCGTCCGACAGCTGTTTTACGCTTTGGACAGAAGCCTTGCCGAAAGACTTGTACCCTACGATGGTCGCAACGTCATTGTCGCGCAGAGCGCCTGCAAGGATCTCAGAAGCGGACGCGCTGCCTTCATTTATCAGCAGCACTACAGGGCGGTCCCAGAGCCTCCGCCCCTCGGACTTGATCGCTTCTTTATTGCCGTTCCTGTCCACCGTATAGACGATAACGCTTCCTTCATCTATGAACATGCTGGATGTGTCGGCGGCATTTGAAAGCAGTCCGCCGCCGTTGCCTCTCACGTCAAGTACCAGTCCGACCGCATCCTTTCTGGTAACGAAATTGAGCGCGTTCTTCATTTCATCGCTCTCGTTCAGGTTCTCGAAAGTATTGAGCCGGATATAACCGATATTGCCTTTGAGCATTTTACGCTCAACGCTCTTTACGACGATCTTTGCCCTTATCAGGTTGAACTCCCTGGGTTTCTTCTCTGATCCTCTCTGCACGCCTATCTTTACCAAGGTCCCCCTTGGCCCGCGTATCATGCTTACCGCCTCATCAAGCGACATGTCCTTTGTTGACTTGCCGTCGATGGATATTATCGCGTCCCCTGTCTTCATGCCGGCCTTGAACGCCGGGGTGTCGGGTATCGGGGAGATCACGGTTATGTTCTTGCCTCTGATACCGATATAGATGCCTATGCCGGAATAGGACCCGCTCATCCTCATTTTCATCTCTTTGAAGGATTTGGGCTCCATGAACCTGGTATACGGGTCGTCGAGAGATTCAAGCATTCCCCGAATCGCGCCGTACATCAGCTTGGTATTGTCGGTGTCCTTCTCGATATAGTCGGTCTTAAGGATGTCCACGACCTGGAAAAAGACCTGAAGTTTGCTGTTGAGGTCGTCAAGGGCCTTTACTCCCTGAAAGACGCCAAGAACTACAAGGACAACTGATATGCCAAGCAGTATTTTGTTAAGATTGTTGCCCATTTTTCGCATCAATTAAGCCACCTTATCGGGTTCTGAGGCGTTCCGTTCACCCTGACCTCAAAATGCAGATGAGGCCCCGTGGAATATCCCGTTGACCCTACCAGACCTACGACCTGGCCCTTCTTTATGCCCTGGTCCTTTTGCACATATATCCTTGACAGATGCGCATAAACAGTAGTGATCCCTTTACCGTGGTCGATGATGATCGCTTTTCCGTAGCCGTCCCACCAGCCGGTAAAGATGATCTCGCCGCTGTCAGCCGCAAGTATCGGGGTCCCGTACGAATTGGCTATATCCAGCCCTGTATGCCTGTGATATCTCCTTGAGAACGGGCTCCTGCGGTATCCGAATACTGAGGTAATTCTACCACGCAGAGGCCAGACGAACGTCCCTGTACCCCTTGTGGCCAGCTCTTTCCGTCCCCGTTCGGCCATGATCTTTTTTATCATGTCCTCGATCTGGTTCGATGTCTCTTCAAGCACGGCCAGCTTGCTTTCGTACTCTTTGCGTCTTCTTTCAAGCTGTTTGTAAAGCACGTTCTTTTCTTCGGCCTGTCTCTCCATATAGGTCTTTTTGGTCTCTATCACCCTTGCGAGCTGTTTGATCTCGGTAGTGACGCCTTCGAGCTCCTGCTTGTTCCTGTTTATCCTGTTCTGCTCGTCGGTTATCATGCGCACCAGCCCCGCGTCGCGTCCCATGAGCTTTTCAAAATAATATGATTTGTTGATGAAATTGGAAAGGCTGTCCGAAGAGAACAGCATTTCAAGGAAATTGACCCCTCCGTTCTTGTATATCTCCTTCAGTCTTCTTGAAAGAAGGTCGCTCCTTGCTTTCAGTTTTGTGGAGGCGTCGTTCAGGGAGGTCTTCAGGAAATCGAGGCGCCTTTCATTGGTCTTGATCTGGCCAGTCGCGCGGTCAAGCTGGCCGGACGTCCTTCGTATCTCCTTGTTGATGACGGTAAGGCGGTGCATAACGTCCTGCTCCTGCCTTTTCGTGCGTATGAGGTTCATCCGGTGCTTGCTGATCTCTTTGTAGACCTTGTCAAGCTCTTCCTGTTTTTCCTTCAGGGGGTCATCGTTAGACAATACAGGGGCAGCGGTCACGGACAGCAGAAGTAATATATATAATATAGCTTTTATAGCGGTCTTCACTATATAAATGTTATCACGAATACCCGTTAAAAGACGTATCCGTACCCGATGTTAATGTTCAATCCCTTTAAGGCAGGGATGGCGGCACTGTCGACATATTTAAGCCCGCAGTAGCCTATCTCCCCGAAAAGGACCCCCAGCCCCTCGATGTAGCTTGAGCCGCCGATGAAGGCCTCCACACCGTATTTCCCTGTCCTGGCCTCGTTGACCTTTACAGGGACCATATAGGTCGACCCGATATACCAGTCACCGGGAAGTCTTAATCTTGAGGCAATACTGTTAATGGACAGAGTACCGCCCAATTTCATATTGAGGACACGGACATTATCATTGCCTCTCGGGTTGGTACCGGAAATGAAGTCTGTCCCTATCCTCACTTTGGCTCCCGGTATCATCCCTGATATCGACCAGTCCATTTCAGCAGCAGCGCTGAATAGCCCTGCCGTCATGCCAGTTTTTACGTTAAGAGAGCTGTAGCCCGAGTCGGCATATGACGCGGCAGGCCTTGTTCTGTGGGCGACCGGGGCCGGGGCGGGAGGGAACCAGGGCGCGGATGACGGTATCTCTATTACCGTTCTTTTGATCACGGTCTTTTTGACCGGGGCTTTCTTTGCCGGTTTTTTTACTGCTGCCTTCTTATGCAATTTTTTTATTTGTTTAGCGATCTTCTTTGACGGCTTGTTAACTTTCTTTTTCTGGACCGCGAGAACATCGCCGGCAGAAGCAAGCAGGAATATGACAGCCGTTAATAGCAGAAACGTTCTTTTCATGGTTACCTCCCGTACTATTAGGATTTTATCATCCCAATTGCCGTTAAAAACCCAGCTTTGCCGTGATCTGATAGGTCCTGCCCGGCATGGGGTATCCTCTTTCTTTCCAGTCGGCCGGGCTTGTCCCTACTGACTCATAGTACTTCTCATCTGTCAGGTTGTGTATGCCTACATCTATCTGTGCGCTTCCGAGGTCCCATCCCATATCGACGTCCATGACAGTGTGCGAAGGGATGACCTTGGTGTTGCCGGCATCATAGTACACATCTGGCGCGAACCTTCCCGATAGGTTCATAAAGAACTTCTCGTCGCCGAGGAAAAGCTTGGCCCCTGCTTTCTGTGCCGGGCTGTATGGCAGGACCCTGCCGGTACCGGCATCTATCGCGTTCTCGGCATTAAGGTCGAGGCTGAGCCGTACGTTCTTTGCAAGGTCTTTCTTCACTTCCAGGACGGCTCCTTCCACCTTTGCCCTGTCGATATTGACCGGCTGCCAGGTCCAAGGGCCGGTCTGCGCCCATCGGATCATGTCGTTCAGCTCGTTCCTGTAAAGGTTGAGAGAAAAGATCTCGTTGCTGAATGTCAGGTTCGCGCTCAGCGACCTTTCCGGCTTCAGGTTTTGATTGCCGAACGACCCGAAAGAAGGATCGTTCCAGTAAAGTTCGTTCATGGTAGGCGCGCGGAACGCGGTCGCCACGGAAAATGCAAGTCTGCTGCCTCCGGCAATGTTGTAGATAATGCCGGCCCTCGGATTAAGAGAGCTGCCGTATGCAGTATTTTGGTCATAGCGGACCCCAAGGTATGAGGAAACTGGATGTCCGATCCCAGCCTCGAAATTAAAATATGCCGAATCGTTCCTCGCGTACTTGTCCCCGACCTTCGGGCTTATACCGAGATCGGCCCTTGTCTCCGCTCCAAGCACCATTTTTGCCGATCTGTTCAGAGGCCATGAATAGTTGATGTCTGCCCCGGTAGACCTGCTCTCGTATGTATCATCCGTAAATGACCCTCTTATGAACCAGTCCTCGTATCTCACCTGTTCTTTGCTGTTGTTCGCGTACACAGTAAGACTTGCCGGATCATCCGCTCTGCCTCCTATCCTGACCGAATAGTTCTCGTATCTGTCTTTTTGCCTGTCCCCCGGAAGCGAGGCACTGGTCCTGTCCGTGTCATTTGCAGGAACGCCCGGATTTCCCCTTTCGGAATCGGCAACACTAAGGTCGATTTTTATCAGGTCCGTGATGCTTCCCTGATAAGATATCTTTGCCTGTTTGTAATCCCCGTTCTGCCTGAACCCGTCCGTCCTTTCGGAATGAACGGTGAAGCCTCCCGTCCGGCCGCCCAGCGAGGTCGCTATGTTCGCTGTAAAAGACGCCAACCCGTAAGAACCGGACCGGTAAGCCATGGCAAGAGGCCTGTCGGACGGGCTTTCGGTGATTATGTTGACCACCCCGCCTACTGCGTCAGCACCGTACAGCGAAGACGCGGATTCGTCGACTATCTCGATCCTCTTGACGTTATCCGTGCTTATATCGGCAAGGTCCACAAGTCCTAGAAGAGTGGAGTTGACCCTTGTCCCGTTAATCAGTACAAGGAGCTGCTGTCCTGAAGCGTTCTTCAGCCTGAAAGTCGATATGCCGCCTGCGCCTCCGTTGCTCTTGATGTATATGCCGGGGACCTTTTTGAGGACATCAGAGACCGATCCCGCGCCGGAATACCTGATCTCCTCTTGAGTGACCGACCTTATCCTCATAGGCGACTGCCAGGCTGGCTGGAGCCGTTTTGTTGCTGTGACGACCACCTCATAACCGAAGAACACGGGGGCATCGAACGCGAAAGAAACAGAGGGGAGCAGGAGCATAAGCAGGCAAAGGAGCTTTTTCATCGGTACACCTTACCCTTTCCACGAGGTTTGTGTAATACTATGCAGGCAAGGTTTTCTGACTTATGTCCTTTTTCATCCGCCTTCTCACCCCTTTTTACAGGGATAATGGCTGTTGGATGGAATGGCCTCCGGTCAGGCCGGACCTTACAGCGCCGGGAGCGTTCCCGATTTTTAACGGGATTCCCTCCTCCTGCACGCAGAATGAATTATATCATGAGGTCAAGCATCGTCCCTGTGTTGCGTGATCTGTGTTCTGAGGTCTGTGCTCTTGCCCGCCCTCCACAACCATCGTTATCTCCCCCAGCACTTTTCTTGAAGAAAAGCTCGCTATAGCTTCGGAGACCTTTCCGCGGAAATATTCTTCGTGCACTTTGGTCATTTCACGGGCGACACAGATCTTCCTGTCGCCGAAAATCTCAAGAATGTCTTTGAGCGATTTTAGCAGCCTGTGCGGCGATTCAAAGAATATCATGGCCCTGCCCTCTGCGCTGAGCCCTCTTAATATCCTTCTCCTCATCTTGCCCTCTCTGGGCAGGAAACCCTCAAAAACATATCTGGAACAGTCTATGCCGGAAAGGACCGCGGCTGAAAGAACCGCGGAGGGACCCGGGATGAAAGTCACCGGGATGCCGTTCTCAATAGCAGCATTTATGAGTTCAAATCCGGGGTCGGAAACTGCAGGGGTCCCCGCATCGCTCAGCAGCGCCACCGACCTCCCCTGTTCAATGATCGCCAATATCTCGTTTTTCCGTTCTTCAGTACTGAACTTATGGTAGGACATCGTCTGTTTTTCTATGCCGTAATGGGACAGGAGCACCTTGGTCCGCCTTGTGTCTTCAGCTGCTACCACATCAACGGCTTTAAGTGTATTTATAAGACGGAAGGTCGCGTCATCAAGGTTGCCTATCGGGGTCGCGCATATGAAAAGGCCTTTCATATCAGTTGACCTTCAGGATGTTAAGGTCAAGATAGTTCTTAGGGTCCACGGGAACACCGTCCCTAAGCACCTCATAGTGAAGATGGGACCCTGTAGCGTATCCTGTGGCCCCGACATAGCCTATGACCTGGCCTTTTTTGACCTTTTCGCCCTGCGATACAGCGTACCTTGAGAGATGCCCGTAAAGAGTTGACATACCGGAGCCGTGCGCCACGATCACCGTTCTTCCGTAGCCGGTCTTCCATCCGGAAAGCAGCACCCTGCCCTCCGCCGCTACCCTTACGGGAGCTCCGTATGAGGCATCGATATCGATACCGCTGTGGAACCCGCTCCACGGTATATGCCTGTAGCCGAACCGTGACATGACCTGCCCGTACACCGGCCAGATGGAGGGGATCGTCGTGAACTTTATCTTGAGGCCCTGCACATAGCTCAAGAGGCTGTCCAGGCTCTTGCTGCTCATGTCAAGGTTCTTCCTGACGGCGAATATGTTCCTTCGCGCGTCCTTGCCGGAAGGCTCAGACGGAGGTTTCAGCAAGGTCATTTTTTCGGGCGAGGCCTTAAGGCCGAGAGCTCTTCTTATCCTGTTCTCTTTTTCGCTCACCTCTTCGAGCTTCTTCATCATCTGCTCGGTCTGGGCGAAGAAATCGTTTATCTGCCTGCTCTGTGTCTTTGCCTGTTCCTTGAGAGTGACATAAGAAACGGTCTTTCTCGCAAGATAGGAAGAGTAAATGAGTGAGAACAGTCCGGCCCCTGCCGAAACTACCATCAGGGAGAGAAGGATGATCCCCGCCCTTTTAGTGAGCTCAAATGAATAGGTCCTTGTCCTGCCGCCTTTGATAACTACGGATACGCTGATATCCTTGCCTGCCATGGTCACCTCTTTTCCGAAGACTTCGCCTTCTCCCAGAGCTTTTCCATTTCATCAAGGCTCATATCGTGGAGGTCCTTGCCGGAACGCTTCGCGGCCTTTTCTATGCTTTTGAACCTGCGGGTGAATTTCTTGTTGGCCCCGTCAAGGCACTCTTCCGCCCTGAGGCCAAGCTTTCTTGTAACGTTGGTGACGGCGAACAGGAGGTCACCGAGCTCCTCCTCCAGATGGGAAAGGTTCTTTTTCTTCCCCGGCAGGAGCTCCCTTATCTCGTTTATCTCCTCATGGACCTTTGACCAGGCGCCCGCGACATCATCCCAGTCGAACCCCACCCTCGAGGCCTTTTTTTGGAGCTTCTCCGCTCTGTACAATGCCGGCATGGCCGAAGGAACGGTATCCAGTATCGAACCGCCGGGGCCGTTCTCGGTCTTCTTTATCGCTTCCCAGTTCTTCCAGACCTGCTCTACCGAGGAGGCTTTTTTGCCGGAAAAGACATGCGGGTGGCGCCTTACCATTTTTTCGGAAATGCTCTTAATGACGTCCTCAATGCCGAACTTCCCTGATCCTTTGGCTATCTGCGCGTGCAGTACTACCTGAAGGAGAAGGTCCCCAAGCTCGTCCTTAAGCTTTGACGGATCTCCGGAATCTATAGCGGACACGACCTCGTAGGCCTCTTCGATGACGTAGGGTTTAAGGCTTTTGTGGGTCTGTTTCCTGTCCCAGGGGCATCCGTTCCTGCCCCGTAGCCTGGAAATTATGTCTAAAAGGCCCTCAAATGCTTTCACATACCAATTATACATTAGGCGCAAGTTCCGGTGTCCCCGGCCCGATATATATATGGAGAAAAGAATGGACGGCCAGGGCATAAAACCTATAGACGTTAATACAATGATGTGGAACAGCATGGGGCAGAGCCTTGTTGGGACCAACTCCATATCAAGGGCCCCTAGCGTAAAACCCGTACAGAACCGCGGCGAGGCGGAATCGCTGAAAAAAGCCTACGAGATAATCCGCATGACCAATGTCAACGGCAAGAACTGCGCCGATATACTTCAGGATTACGAAAAAGAGAACCCTGAGTTCATCAAGGCGGCCGCCGACGGCATTATGGCCGCCGTTAAAAGAGGCGAAGGTTCATGGAACGATCAGGGGATAATAGAGATATCCGGCCTTACCTGGAACTCGATAAGCGATGCGGCCCAGAACGCTGCGGCCTCCCCCTCACAGAAAGCAAGACAGCAGGTAGTGTTCACTGTCTGACCTCAAGATGATTTATGTCACCGACCAAACCCCTGTAAATTGTGTGCCCGTATCCGAAAGGAAAAGAAGTAACTACTATTTTCAGGTCCGCTGAATCTTTCCAGAACCAGGTATCATCGCCGTAATTGGTCATGTAATCGGTAATGACCGAACGCAGCCGGCCCTGTAAGAACGGTTCTATGTACCGGTAATATGAAGGCATCAGATAGGGCTGCGATAATTCCGTAAATACTCTCATCGACGCCTTTAGCAGAATGTGGTCCGGCAGCATATTGGAGATCAGGCCTGCGGCCCTGCTGTCCTTTTGCATGACATCATCCCTGAGGTACCACATCCTTACTGTCCTGTCTGTCAGGCGCAAGGTCATGACGGCATTAAGACAATATGGCTCATCTTTTTCACTGAACACGGCCTCTCCCGTACTTTCGATCTTAAAGTAGTTAAGGCTTACAATATCGGCTGAAAGGCAGGTATACGCCCGTGCTAAGGCGAGCCCTCCGATACCGGATATACCCGAATCGAGAATTAGAGAGGAATAAAAACTGTTGAGATCATAGCCGGTGAACCGCCCTCCCGTCCGATAAAAGTTGTCGGCATTAAAGAGGAACTTTCCTGCTTCATCGGCCGTTCCGAAAAGCTCATATCCTACATGCACGATGTCGAGGGCAGAGGAAAAAAGGGAATGCGACAACAGGTCCACCCCGCCGTACGGGTACAGAACTGTCCGTCCGGAGGCTTCAAGGCTTTGCCCAGCAGATGCCAGGCGCTCCCTGACCTTGACTGCAGGGAAGATCGCTTTGCTCCCCAGGTCCCGTTCGAAGGCCTTTCTCAGCTTTGAACGAGGGTCTGAAAGTTCGTTCCTGTACCTTGTGACCGCGTCAGAAAGGTATGCCGACCTCATATAGTTGTATGCATTGGACGGGATCCTGGGGAGCCCGTTGCCTCTTGTTCTTTCGGTAGTAATCGGAAGTGCCATTACATAAGGATATCGGTCCTGATCAGGACAGATTTCAGGCTATTTCAGGAGAGCAGGAAGCTCCTTCAGCAGGTCCTTTTCTTCGTATCCCCAGGTATCTATTCGTGTCTTGCGGCCGCCTTTTTCAAGCACGATAAAGTCCTTCTTTCCGTGTATCCTGGTATATCCCTTTTCTGAGGCGGCAAGCCTTATCTTCGTAACTGCAAAAAGGTTCTCTATCTGCAAGGGCACCTTGCCGAACCTGTCCTTCATTTCGTCCTTCAAAAGTTCCAGCTCTTTTTCGCTGTCCGCAAGATTTATTCTCTTATAGAGCGAGATCCTTTCGAGCTCGTCGTTGATATAGTTCTCGGGGATATAGGCAGTAACAGGGATATCAAGCACTGTAACGGTCTTCTTCCTGACAGGTTCGCCCCTAAGTTCAGCCGCCGATTCTTCGAGCAGCTCGCAATACAGATCAAAGCCGACCTCCATCATATGCCCGCTTTGCTGGGCACCAAGCACATTGCCGGCTCCTCGTATCTCAAGGTCCCTCATGGCTATCTTGTAGCCGGACCCGAGCGCAGTGAAAGACTTGATGGCTGTCAGTCTCTCAAGCGATCTGCCGGTCATCATCCTGCCGGGATGGTAAAGAAGATACGCATAGGCCTTTACATCCGACCTCCCCACCCTCCCGCGCAACTGATAAAGGGATGAAAGTCCAAAGTTCTCCGGGCTGTCGATGATGATCGTATTGACGTTGGGGATATCCAGCCCTGATTCGATGATCGTAGTGCAGACAAGGATATCGGTCTGTCCGTCGATGAAGGCCGTCATCACCTTTTCAAGCTCGTTCTCTCTCATCTGTCCGTGCCCCACCGCAATTCTCAGTAAAGGGAACATCTTCTTAAGCTTTTCCGCGATCTTTCCGATAGTCTCCACCCGGTTGTGGACATAAAACACCTGCCCGCCCCTGTTCGTTTCGCGCAGTACCGCCTGAATGACCGTATTCTCCTCCCACGGAAGCACCGCGGTGCTTATCTGCGATCTGCCCGGTGGAGGGGTCGTGATCTGGCTCATGTCCCAGATCCCCGAAAGTGCCAGATGCAGGGTGCGCGGGATCGGCGTTGCGGACATAGTAAGCACATCCACGTTCCGCTTAAGCTTTTTCAGCTTTTCTTTATGCGAAACACCGAACTTCTGCTCCTCATCTATGACAAGCAGGCCGAGGTCCTTGAAATTCACGTCCTTCTGCAGCAGACGGTGCGTCCCCACGACAACATCTACAGCCCCTTCGCTGACGCCTTTGGCGACCTTTGCCTGTTCTTCCTTTGTCCTGAACCGCGACATCATCTCGACCTTGAACGGGAAGGCTGAGAACCTTTCTTTCAGGTTGAGGTAATGCTGTTCGGCAAGTATCGTTGTGGGGACAAGGAAGGCTGCCTGTTTGCCTGATGATACGGCTTTAAATGCCGCTCTCAGCGCTACCTCGGTCTTTCCGTAGCCCACATCGCCGCAGACCAGCCTGTCCATGGCCTTTTTATCCTCCATGTCAGCCTTTACCTCTTGGATCGCCTTGATCTGGTCCGGTGTTTCTTCATACGGGAAAGCCTGCTCGAACTCTTCCTGCCACAGGCTGTCCGGAGGAAAAGCAAAGCCCTCTTTCATCTTCCTTGAAGAATATATCTCGGTAAGCTCTTTGGTCATGTCCTTGATGGACTTTTTGACCTTGGTCTTGGTCTTGATCCATTCCGGAGAGCTGAGACGGTTGATCCTGGCTCCCGACTCTCCCGGAGAAGAGTATTTTGATAGCAGCCCTATCTGGTCGACAGGCATATACAGGCTGTCATCCCCGGCGTATTTCAGGAATATATAGTCCTGCTCAATGCCGTCGACCGATTGCTTGACAACACCCTTGAAAATGCCTATCCCGTAGTCTTTATGGACCACATGGTCCCCCGGGGAGAACTCTATCCGCTGCTCCTGCCTGGCATCCGTCTTCTTGACCTTGAACCTTCTCCTTGGTACATGCTCCCCGAAGATCTCGCTGTCCGTTAGAAGCGAGATCTTTTCTTTAGGCAATATGAAGCCCTGCCACAGCTCGCCGTGAACTAGGCGCACCCTTGAAAGGTCGACCGCGCTCTCAACGAAGATCTCTTTGAGTCTTTGGTCCTGTTTTGTGTAGAGAAATACAGTCCCGCAGTCGGACCTCAGGTAGGAGGTTAGAAGCTCGATGTTTGATGCGAACTTGTCTGCCAGAGAACAATCAACTACCGGATCTTCTGCGGAAGCCGGGACGGTATCAAAGCTGAGATCGGCCCTGCCTTTCAGCTCTTCCGGGATACCGCCGAAAGATGACGGCTCGTCAATTACCACAACGGGCCTATCCTTGAAAAGCTCCAGAAAAGACCCTTCTTCTTTTTCTGATAGCGGCATGACAGTGTACGATCTTTTGAACTCTATCGACCTTTGCGTGGAGGGGTCGAACTTCCTGATGGAACTGACGATATCACCCTCGAACTCTATCCTGACCGGGGTCTCGTCAACGGAAAATATATCTACTATCCCGCCTCTCACTGAAAAGTCGCCCTGGTCCTCGACCATCGGAACGCGCTGATAGCCCAGTTTCATGAGAGAGGCCCCGAGCTCGTCAAGGTAAAAGGCCCTGCCCTCCTCTATCCTGATCATCGACCCTTTTACGGAGTCTTTTGAGAAAGTCCTTTTCTTCAGTGCCTCGGCAGAGGCGACGATCACGGTGCCCGCCTTTTCCCTTGCGGCCCATATTGCGGTTATCCTCGACGACGGATCATCCGGGTCGAGATAGAAGACGCTCTTTCCTTTTTCCGGATCGAAAAGCTTTATCTCCGCCGCGATATGTTCTGCTTGATCAGGGTTCCTGGAAACTATCACATGGCTTTGTTTCGTAAGAGACAGCATCGCGGCGTAATATGCCGACCTGGCAGTCCCGAAAAGTCCGCTGATCCTTTCTTTGCCGCTGAGCCTTTCGGTAAGACCGGAAGATACTATGAGTTTTGTGATGTCGGACAGCATTATTTGGACTTGTTAAAAGCGTTCATGGCTTCAGGGACACCGGACGAAACGATCTTTTCAACGGCTTCAGCAGCCGTGACGATCATTTCTTTTACGGTCTTGGCCTCAGACTTAAGGAACTTTGAGAGGACATGGTCAGCTCCGCTCTTTGTTCCCTTTCCGATACCTATCCGCACTCTTACAAAGTCCTTTGTTCCCAGATGTTCGACTATTGAGTTAAGCCCCTTATGGCCGGCAGTCCCGCCGCCGGTCTTTATCTTCAAAGCGCCTAAGGGAAGGTCGAGCTCGTCATGGATGACGATGAGCCCGGAAACATCGAACTCAACAGTAGAAGACACGGCTTTTACCGCCCTTCCGCTGTTGTTCATAAATGTTTCAGGAAGAACAAGGACCGCACTTTTGCCATCTATCCTGCCTTTGCCCGTGACGGCCAACAGACGCTTCTTTTGAGAAAGCTCAACTGAATTGCGTTTTGCGAGCTCAGCAACGGCGTCAAAGCCGATATTATGCCTTGTGCCGTCAAATTCTCCGCCGGGGTTGCCTAAACCAACAATGAGGAACATTATGAGGAAATTATAGCACTCTACCTTACTATTACGCTCTTGCCTTCAAGCTGGAATCCGTTGGTCGACATGTTGAACGGATACATGCCGGACGGCAGTAAAGACCCGTCATCGCGCTTTCCGTCCCATATGACGGAGTAGTCCCCTTTTTCATTATGGTCCGCGAACACGGTCCTTACTTTTATTCCGAGAAGATTATAGAAATCGAACCTTACTCCCGCTTTTTCTCCAACGTAATATTTGATCTCCGTTGCGGACGAGAAAGGATTGGGGAAGCCCCCGTACAGCTGCGGGAATATGTTCCTGGTATCCGGACCGGGACCCGGAACGAATTTCGGAGGGTAAAAGCCCGTATTTGCCAGGTCATATCTGTGTTTAGGCCACGGAGCGGCATACGGCTCGCATTTGCCTTCGGTGCCGACCGCATGGATATTCCCGTCCATAGTCCCCACTATGATATCCAAAAGCCCGTCGCCGTTGATATCGGCTATTGCCGGAGCGGATGAATCGACCGGCGAGCCCAGATCAAAAGGGAATCCGTCCAAAAGTACGCCCTGACCGTCAACCGCGTATAATTTGCCATCGGTAGAGGCAAAGACCACATCCGGTTTTTTATCGTTATTTATGTCTCCCATAGCTGGGGAAGATTTAATCGGCCCTCCCGTCTTGAACGGAAAGCCTGTAACCCAGTACTGATTGTATGTCCTGAAAGCATAAAGGTTCCCGTCATTGGATCCAAATACAATCTCATATTCTCCGTTGCTGTCAACATCAGCAACTATGATCTCCCCTTTTTCCGGATACCCCGGGAATTGCATGGGAAATCCGGAGATAGTATTCCCCAGAACATCCATCATTCTTATTCTGGAGAATTGACCTGCGATGAGCTCTGTTTCTCCATCAGAATTCGCATCTCCTGCGGCAACGGATGTCGTGAACGGAAGCGCTACACTTTCATCATAACGCCTGCTGAATATCCGCTTTCCGGTCTTATCATTTGCCCTCAAGTAAGACCCCCATCCATAACCGCCATCAGACATCGTATAAACCACTTCCAGAAGATTATCGGAAGTTATGTCAACCAATACGGGCGCACTAATTCTCAGATTCTGCGCACTGGGAGCATCGTGGTAATATAAGTCCTGGAATAATGTGTCCCCGTTCTTTCCAACACAATTTATGCTGAAATATGCCTGGTATGCAATTAATTCGCTTGAGGTAAAGATAATTTCTAACGCACCATCTCCGTTTATGTCGCCTATCGCGGCAATATGGTCTATCCCCTCTTCCGTCCTAAAAGGCCATCCGGAACGTATTGTTCCGTTGCTGTTCAGAACATAGAACTTCGTATCACTTGAACCTATTGCGATAGCAAGGTTGTTATTCTTGTCGAGATCAGCTATCGAAGCTGAGGCCCTTACCTTTGCTCCTGTTTTGAAAGGAAAGCCCGGCATGTTCGTCCCATCGGCATTCAGCACATACACATTGTTGTCGTCAGATCCTATGACGACTTTTTGTGTGCCGTTCCGCTCAATGTCTGCAACTGCGGGCGAAGAGTATACAGGGCCACCTGTCTTGACCGGCCATCCGGGAAGTTCCTTTAAAACGGGGCTCTTGTTTATGCTTGCCATTTCAGTACTTTATTCCGACTGTCGCCGTAAGTACAGGCCCCCCTTTGATGCATTCCCCGCCGTTCACGACTGAAAGGCCCAGGGAGACAGGTAGAGTGAACCTTTCGCTCAGCTTGAACTCATAGCCGCCCTGAATGTACATGTTAAGCAAAGATACGGAAGCGATGTTCTTTTCGTCCCTTTCCTCGGCATACGCTTCTCTTCCTTCTACCAGAGTGAACTTAGAGATATCGGCACCGGCTTTAACAAAGAAATTACCGATGACCTTGTCGTTCCTTGTTGTGTTCGGCAGGAAATCATAAGCTATATGAGCGCCGTAGAAAGAACCTGTTTTCATCTTCATATAGGCGACCTCGGAAGGTACGTTCTCCGCTTCTTGCTGGTTCACGTCGTTCCATGCGTACCGGTAGTTGGCATAACGCAGATCTGCCAGATAAAGCCCGAGTTCCCCGCCTATAGAAAGCCTTCCGACAGGGTTCAGGTCCACGCTTGCGCTCAGAACGCCTATGGCCTTGCCTTCGGGTTTCAACTGGGCTATCGTCTCTTCACAGCTTAGGGCGATGACCTTTCTCACCGTTGTCCCTGACGGATAAAGGGATGCCGGGAAATATCTCAACCCGATATTAACGCCGAACCTTACAATCTCTCTTACCCCTGCCTCATAATTAGGTCCCGGCGAGAGAACACTGCCAAACCCAAGCGGGTGCTTCAGGCTGACCGGCCAGCCCTTTGAATTGAGATAGCCGGCAAAAGCTTCGACAGCTTTCTTGTTGGAATTGTCTCTCTTGAACTCGAACAATGCGATCTCGGCCTCTTTCAGCGAATCTATCCTGCCGTTGCCGAGCGCCTGGAATTCAGCCGAACTTCTTGCCTTGATGTTGTCCCTGAACTCTCCTCTTGGATCGTCGCCTCGGCCTAAATATTTCTGGTATTGTTTCGGAGCGTTTTTGATGATGATCAGGTTGCTCATGAATTTCTTCCTTCCGGTGCTCTAAGCACCCCCCTGTACATATATATCGTTAAAAATGGGGTTTTATTTCAGCAGTATCATCTGTTTTGTCCGGATGAACCCCTCGGTGCTCAATCTGCAGAGATAAGTACCGGCGCTTGCTTTTGTCCCGTCATCGAGAAGTCCGTTCCATATCATATTGTATGTTCCTGTTTGGAGAGATCCGCTGAAAATATTCCTGACAGGTCTTCCAAGGATATCGAACACCCTTACATTCACCTGCTTCATGTCCAGCGGCTGAGGGATAAAAAACTGTATCGTTGTGGCATTATTGAACGGATTCGGATAGTTTTGGAACAATTCCGGAGATATCAGGCAAGACGGGCATGGTTCTACAGGAGCTTTTTCACATTCTGGCAAATATATCGAAAAAGGATGGTTGTAATTGCCTGTCCCTGAGTTGTCATGTCTCACCCTGGCCCAAGGCACGGCATACTTATTTACTTTGCTTCCCTCAAGTTGTAAAGCGTGCAGGTCTCCCAACCAGTCAAGAAATACGGCTTCAAGCTTATTGTCCCCGTTTATGTCTGCCAGGACCACAGATTCCGAAGGTAAATATCTTGTAAGTGCGGGAAAACGTCCTGCCTGCTGACCGTTCTTACTAAACCCGAATATTAAGCTTTCAAGCGGGTAGTACTGACCGACCGGATCTCTAAAACCCGCGATCACGGCGTCCACAGAGGCATCATTGTTTACATCAGCAAGAGCAGGCGAACCAAATAATCTTGAAGGCACGAAGTATTCTTTGCCGGGATTATCCATAACGACCATCTCACCTGTCCGGAAATTATAGTTGGAGAGCTGCCCTGCTCTATTCGCGAACACAAGATTATAGCTGTTGTTCTCAAAGTACAATGAAGGAGAATAAATAACAGAATTAGTGTCGGAAGTTGGGATCATCGTTTCAGTGCCGTCATATTTAAAAACTCTAATGATATTCTCATTGTCATAGTCGACACATACGGCCTCGTCTTTTCCGTCAAAATCAATATCTGCCGAAACAAATGAATACCCCCCTAAACCTTTCTGGCTTAATACTTTCCTGAATATTTCGTTGCCGTCTTTATCATACGCATGAACAAATCCTTGGCTTGCCAAGACGATCGTCTTAGTCCCATCACCCTTCATTTCACACACGACAGGAATAGAACTTTGTTTACTAGGCATTACTATCGTCTTTTCCCAGATCCTGCTCCCTTTATGGTCGAGCAAAGTCAACGTTCCACCTTCGCTTATATTTACGATCTCTTTGAAACCGTCATTATTGATATCGCTGACCAGCAGTGGCCCACCGGGCCGTTCTCTCAGGTCAGTACGGAACAATATTTCTCCGTTTTCATTGATCCCATAAAGTTTTTCTCTTGAAATACCGCTATGCACCAATATTGTTTTCTTCCCCCTACCTTCCAGATCATCAACTAACGGTTCTATATGAATGTTAGCCCAACTCGTATCTGCACCGCCAAGACATTCAACCCACAGAGGAAAGTTAGGCAAAGACATGCCAAAACCATTTGTCACGTTAAGCAGCCCGATAGGGAGCATAGTAACGATCTCCGGCAAACAATCATTATTCATGTCGGCAATTGTTACGTTTGTAAAATAGGCGGGGTTATAACATGCCCGAACAGGAAAACCCGGAGCCTCTAGATAAGAACGCCCCACATCTTTTATGACAGGGTTAATTATCTTAAGGTAAGACCCGGCATTCATTTTACCCTCCAGGACAAAGTTTATTTGCAACGTATCTTCCGGACACACTATCCCTCGTCTAATTTTCCCGACTTTCCTAAATAAACCGCTAAACAATACTGACTCACCGATCACTTCATTTTTTTCGTTGACGAACTGCAATAGCGCTGTAACCTCATCTGAATCTGATCGCATAACCGTATTTGAATCTGATCTCATAACACCATCAATTTCGAACTCAATAAATCCTTCTGGTATCGGTCTTGAAAGATGCACCGACATCCCGGGGGAGATTACGGGTCTGTTAGCGGAGAACTCGTAATTGTTGCTGGCAAGATCCACAGTACCATCGACCTCAGGAACACCTCCGGCCCCGTTCCCGAACGTGCGATAACCGGAAGTCACACTTGCAAGAGTTAAAATAACAGGATTTCTCTTGGGAGGATCGCCAGGCGAGGTCATGTTACAAACAGATGTATTCGGCTTGAATTGATAAGGAGCATTCACTATCCTGCTTATCATAACGATGCACCCCCCTGTACATATATATCGTTAAAAATGGGTATAGATTGCAGAGAGGATGGTACAGGGCTCCAGCACGAGCTTGCGAAGTGGTGCAGCCGGGCAGGATGAATCTGGTCGAAAGAATTCCCGAACTTTCCGCTATCTTACAACAACCATTTTCTTTGTTGCCTTGCTCACGCCGATCTGCAGGTCATAATAATATACGCCCGAAACAACAGGGAGTCCTTTATCGTCGGTCCCGTCCCAATAATCCTGATAGACCTGTTTATCATCTGCGACTGCTCTCTTCAACTCTTTTATCTTTCTTCCAAGAGCGTCGTAGATATTTATTGTGTATGTCTGCCCTTTATATGAAGATTGGATCAAATAGGCGATCATTGTGCCAGAATTGCTGACAGGGTTGGGATAATTCTGTTCAAGTAATGGGTCAATTTCCCAGCAATAGCACTCTCTGCATCTCTTCCGGTAAATTGAGAAGGGAGCGGAAATATCCCCGGTGTTATCGTTGTCATGCCTGAATTTTGGCCAGGGATCAAAATATCTCGGCACCTTTGACCCCGGAACGGACAGAACATGCAGTAAATTGCTCTTATCCCCAATGACCATCTCTAACTCCGTGTCCCCGTCAATATCGGCAACTACCGGCGAAGCATTTGTCGAGTTGCACAGCTTCCACTGCATCCTGACATTGCCCAGATGGTCAACAGCTACCACCTCCGATCCATGCGGGATGATATACTCATATCTTCCGTCATTATCAATATCTGCTGCCGCAGGTGAATACATCACGCCTGAATCCGCGTCTTTTTGCACACCGAAAATAACATCCTTGATGCCATCCCCGTTAAGATCGGCGATAGCAGGCGAAGCATCGTTATTTCTACCGTTGAATATTGGCCAGCCTGTTTTGGCTTTCCCGTCCATTCCGACGCAATATAATTTTCTGTCGTCACTTCCGAAAATGATTTCAACGTTACCGTCACCGTCTATGTCGGCTACGGCCGGAGAGGAGTCGATCGCAGCGCCGGCCTTGAAAGGCCATCCGGGAAGCTCCTGGCCATCAGTTCTGAAAACATGAAGAAATCCGTCATCATCGCCGAATATGATCTCTTTTCTGCCGTCCTTATCAATATCGAACAGTGCAGGGGAAGAATCCACCCTGCCAGCTTCCAGTTTTATAGGCCATCCGGGAAGCGGGACGCCCTGATTATTAAGAGCAACTACATAGGAGGCAGCTCCCTTATACGCCCCACCAAAGCCCGCAATTATGATCTCCTTTGTCCCGTCCCCGTCAATGTCGGAGACCGCCGGCGAGCTCGTTATCCAATCACACAACTTGTATTCCCACATAACGGATCCGTTACTGCCGATCACGCTTACTTTTCCGTTATCAGACCCTATTACGATCTCGTTGCTGCCGTTATCGTCGATATCTGCCACGGCCGGGGAGGAGTCAATATATTTGCCGATCTTAATTGGCCATCCCTTCAAGGGTTTCAGCTCGCTGTCAAAGGCAAATATGCTTCCCGTATCGATGCTTGAAGTAACGATGATATCCGGTCTGCAGTCATTATTTATGTCAGCGATCAAAGGCGCCCCCCTGATCTCTCCGCCAAGGTTAATTGTTCCTTTTTTAGGTTTATACTTCAGGTCTTTACCATCATGGACCGTGTATTCAGGATTTTTGATCTTCACTTTATCCCCGCCCGAAAAGCCATAGCCATAACGAATATTGATCTGTTGTGCAGGTTCACATTCTGTGTGAACATTAATATCCATGGAAATTTTCTGTGTGGTATTGCCTTGTAAGATCTGCAGATATTCGGACGCCAGGACCGTACCGTTAAGACCGATCACTTCTATAATGATCACACCATAATATTTTGAGATGTCACCCTCGCATTCAAACTCGATCTTCCCTGAGGCAAGCGGTTCGTAAAGATCAAGAGCTATTGCGTCCCTCCTCACAGATGCTTGAACGATCGTTATGTTCAAACTGTTAGTCGGCCTTTCGATCTCCATGTTTAGTTGATCGTTCGTGGTTTCCTTTCCGGATTGGTCAATATATCTATAGCTTTTTATGATGTCCGCCAGTTTTAATTTGTGTGAGGAAGGCCGAGGAGGGTCTTCTGAGATACCCAGTGTTTTTCGGTCTTTGCAGATGAAATTATAGCTAATGACGCCCGCTCCGCTTATTTGTCCTATCATTTCATGCCCCTGTACATATATATCGTCAAAAATGCAGGTGGATTGCATTGAGAACGGTACAGCTCCCCACATTGCCTGCAACCTGAACATAAAGTATAATTGTCTTTAAGGACACCACTTGAAAGACGCCTGGAAAAATATCCTTATCTACTCGGTACTGGCATTTATTGTCATCGGGCTCTTTTCGCCGTTCTTCGGCAGCATCAACAAGCCGAAAGACCTTTCTTTCTCGGAATTCCTCAATAATGTCGAATATAACAAAATAAAAAAGGTCATCATCTCGGGCGACATAATATCCGGCAAGCTGGCGGACGGCAAGGACTTTAAGACAAGGGCGATCAATTATCCCAACCTTATCGATTCTTTAAGGGAAAGAAAGATAGACATCTCTGTTGAGCAGCCCGCAGAATCAGGATGGCTGTTCAATCTCATAATACAGATAGTACTTCCCCTGCTTTTCTTTGCCGCTTTATGGTGGCTGCTCATCAGGCAGGCGCAATCGGCCAATTCCAACGCCCTTCAGTTCGGCAAGTCACGGGTAAAACCGCTGGACATCAACATGAAGGTCACCTTTGCCGATGTGGCCGGCATAGACGAGGCCAAAGATGAGCTGAAAGAGATCGTTGAATTCCTGAAGTTCCCGAAAAAGTTCCAGGAAATAGGCGCAAAGATACCTAAAGGCGTGCTCCTCATGGGCCCTCCGGGAACAGGAAAGACACTGCTTGCAAAAGCTATCGCAGGAGAAGCCGATGTGCCGTTCTTCTCGCTCTCAGGCTCGGATTTTGTTGAAATGTTCGTGGGTGTCGGCGCTTCACGTGTCAGGGACCTTTTCGCCCAGGCAAAGAAACATTCTCCCTGCATAATATTCATGGACGAGATAGATGCCGTAGGCCGCCACAGGGGCGCGGGGCTCGGCGGAGGCCATGACGAAAGGGAGCAAACGCTCAATCAGCTGCTCGTTGAAATGGACGGATTCGACCCTAAGACCAATATCATCGTAATAGCCGCCACAAACAGGCCGGACATACTTGACCCTGCCCTGCTGAGACCGGGAAGGTTCGACAGGCAGGTAGTGCTCGATAAGCCGGACATAAAAGGCAGGAAAGATATACTCACGGTCCATGCTAAAGGCAAAAAGATCGCATCTGACGTCGACCTTGAGGTCGTTGCAAGGCGCACATCTGGATTTACAGGTGCCGACCTCGAGAACCTGCTTAACGAAGCGGCCATACTTGCCGCCCGCAGGAACAAGAAGCTGGTCACCATGTCCGAAGTGGATGAAGCCACGGAGCGTGTAATGGCAGGCCCCGAGAAGAAGAGCAAGATAATCTCCGAGAAGGAAAAGGAAATGGTCGCCTACCATGAGATAGGCCATGCCCTCCTTGCCAAGCTCCTCCCCAATGCTGATCCCGTGCATAAGATATCGATACTGCCTAGAGGTTTCGCCCTGGGATACACCCTTCAGCTGCCTCTTGAGGACAAATATCTGGTCACCAAGGAAGAACTGCTCGAGAAAGTGATAGTCCTTCTTGGAGGCCGTGTGGCAGAGGATATCGTTTTCGGGGAAATGACCTCGGGCGCGCAGAACGACCTTGAAAGGGCGACCGAGATAATCCGCAAGATAGTCTGCGAGTACGGGATGAGCAGTCTTGGGCCAAGGACATACGGCAAGCCCAACAGGCAGATATTCCTGGGCAAGGATTTCGGGGAGCATAAGGACTACGGGGAAACTGCTGCCGACGCCATCGACAAGGAAGTGAACCAGATCATGGCCCAGTGCTTCAAGAAGGCAAAGGACCTGATGAACAAGAACAGGGAGATCATGGACCGCATGGTGAAGGAGCTCAGGGAAAAAGAGATCCTTAACGAAGAGGATATCGAGAAATATTTTGCCGGTATAAAGCCCGTACAGAACGGCAACGACGGAAAGAAAGAGCCTCCTGCCCCGGGTCTTGACCAGACCACCCTTTTTGCATAAAGTCCTCCGCGAACTTTGAATTACCTGAAATCTTTTAAAAATGCACCCGATATGTACCCATAATGGGAACTCCAATAAACAGGAAACCGGCAAATTTCCACAACACCTCGATCAGGGCTGACATGAACAGGAGCCTTGTGCCCTCATTTATCAGCCTCCAGGACGGCAGCAGGCTGCAGAGATTGTTCATGGAACACGGGTTCCTTACAGGTCCGTTCAGCAAGCTTGAGGCCGTCAACAAGAGCCGCTCCCATAACGGGGACATACCAAATGCGGAATTCTTCCATCTTGACTGCGCAAGAGGTCTGGTCAAAGGCATGCCTGTATCCATCAAGGATATAACGGCCGAGCATAAGCCGGGGGTCCTGTCACTGGACAGATCCGTACTGCCTGACAAGGTAAGGGACATCATCGAGCTGAGTGTTGAGGACGGCAGTGCTTTTAAGGTGGTTGCAAGCTCATTTACTCCCAACTGGTCACTTGCGGTGGATTATGGCGAGATCACATACCTGTACCTGCTTAGAGCTTTTATGGGTACCGGAGATGTAATGGCCGTTCACCGTGTCCAGAGAGAAGAAGGCCCGTTCATGGGATTGTTCGATATGAGGCTTGCCGAGACCGGAAAGATCCAGTTCGCCCTTCTTAAGGACGGAATAAGTTTGGGCTTGCCGCGGAACAGTTTTGCCACATCACAGGTCCTTGTCGGGGACTCCCCTGTCTTCAGGCCGCAAAGGCAGCATGAGCTGCTGACCAATCTTCCTGAAGGCATGCTTGAAAGCCCGTCCAACAGCAAGTCCCATCTCAACCTGCAACTGAGGTTCCCTTCGGGAACTGAGATCGATGGCGCAAACACTCTATACTCGGAGAGGATCGAAATAGAGTTCGGCAAAAGCATTTTCGGCCATACCGAGGCCGTACAGATATCCTTCCCTGAGATCATCGGGATTGAAAAAGAGCCTCTGGAATAGACCGCTTCCTTTCTGTCCAAGTGATATAATTTATCCATGGAACAGGTCATAGAATCAGTACCTAATTTTTCTGTCGGCGCAAACAAGGAATTCATCGATCCGATACTTGATGCCATCCGGTCCGTCAGCCCTGACGTCAAGATACTCGACCACTCTTGGGACATAGACCACGGACGTCTGGTCGTGACCCTTATCGGCGAAGGTGACGGTCTCAGGGACTCAGTGTTCCAGGGAGCTAAAAAAGCCGTGCAGCTAATTGACCTCAACAGGCACAAAGGCGTACATCCGTGCATGGGTGCCGTAGATGTTATCCCTTTTATACCCATTAAAAAAGCCACTTTTAACGACTGCGTCAAGATAAGGAACGAGCTCTCACAAAAGATAGCCGGAGAGCTTGGAGTGCCGGTCTACATTTACGGCAATATTGCCAAACTCCCCGAAAGGAAAGAGCTTGCCACGGTGAGAAAAGGCGGCATAGAAGGCGTTTCCGAAAGGATATGCACCCCCGAAGGAAAGCCTGATTTCGGCCCTTCAAAAATGCACCCGACTGCCGGAGCTGTCGCCATAGGCGCAAGGGATATCCTGATAGCCTTCAATGTCAATCTGGATTCAGGCAATGTCGAAGCAGCCAAGGAGATAGCCGACAAGATAAGGGAAAAGAGCGGCGGCCTCAGGGGGGTAAGGGCCATAGGAGTGCCTCTCGAGAGCAAAGGCATAGCTCAGGTTGCAATAAATATCGTGAACTTCAGGAACTCCTCTATCAAGACGGTCTTCAACGCGGTCAGGGACCTTGCGGCAAAAAAAGATATCGCCATCAGGGAAAGCGAGATAATCGGGCTCATCCCGAAAGAGGCCTCTTTTTCGGGGATGAAAGAATATCTCAAGTTATCCGACTGGAACGGCTCAAGGATCATCGAGAACTCCCTATGATCGAGATACCTAAGGTCTATGACCCGGCTTCAGTAGAACAAAAATGGTACACCCTCTGGGAATCAGGCGGTTACTTCGCCCCGGCAACCGGGGACAGCGCAAAAGGCACCTTCACGATAGTCATTCCCCCGCCAAATGTCACGGGAATGCTGCATATGGGGCATGCGCTCGATAACACGCTCCAGGACATACTCATACGCTTTAAAAGAATGCAGGGGTTCAAGACCCTCTGGGTCCCGGGGACCGACCACGCGGGAATTGCCACGCAGAACGTCGTTGAAAAAGCTCTGGCAAAAGAAGGAAAGAAAAAAGAGGACCTCGGCCGCGAGGAATTCCTGAAAAAGGTCTGGGAATGGAAAGAGCAGTACGGCGGGACCATAACCAGGCAGCTGAGGCGGCTCGGAGCTTCATGCGACTGGTCGCATGAGAGGTTCACCATGGACGAAGGGCTTTCGCATGCCGTAAGGAAAGCCTTCGTGACACTTTATAAAGAGGGTCTTATCTACAGGGGCAAAAGGATGGTCAACTGGTGCCCCAGATGCACCACTGCTATCTCAGATATCGAGGTCGAACACGAGAACAAAAAGGGCCATCTCTGGCATATCAAGTACGCTGTAAGCGGAGGCAAGGGCCATGTTACCGTAGCCACGACCAGACCGGAGACCATGCTTGGCGATACCGCGGTCGCTGTCAATCCTGAAGACCCGAGGTACAAAGACCTCGTCGGAAAGAAGCTCGTCCTGCCTCTGGTCGACAGGAAGATACCCGTGATAGCCGATGCTTTTGTATCCCCTGAATTCGGGACAGGAGCCGTCAAGGTGACACCGGCGCACGACCCCAACGACCTTGAAATGGGAGAGCGCCACGGACTTGAAAAGATCAACATCTTCACCAGCCATGCGAAGGTCACGCTTGACGACTTCCTTCCGGCCGAAAAGGAGTACATAAAGAAATACGAGGGGCTTACCAGGGAAAAGGCCAGGGAAGCCATCGTTGCCGACCTGCAGGAGCTGGGTCTTATCGAAAAGATAGAGGACCATGAGAACTCCACAGGCAAATGCTACCGCTGCAAAACGGTAATTGAGCCCTATATGTCAGACCAGTGGTTCGTCAAGGTAAGACCTCTTGCGGAAAAAGCGATTGATGCCGTTGAAAAAGGCGACATCACATATCTTCCCGAAAGATGGTCTAAAGTATACCTTGAATGGATGAGGAACCTGCGCGACTGGTGCATCTCAAGGCAGATCTGGTGGGGGCACAGGATACCCGTGTGGTACTGTCCGTGCGGAGAGGTGATAGTATCCGAAACTGACCCTGAAAGGTGCCCTGAATGCGGGAATACGAACTTAAAGCAGGACGAGGACGTTCTGGACACATGGTTCTCCTCATCGCTCTGGCCTTTTTCCACTCTCGGCTGGCCTGAAGGCACTTCTGACCTTAAGACCTACTATCCTACCTCAGTACTTATAACCGGTTACGACATCATAACTTTCTGGGTATCCAAGATGATAATGATGGGGCTCAAGTTCATGGGCAAGAAGCCGTTCTCGACCGTGTATATTCACGGGCTTATCAGGGATACATCGGGGAAGAAGATGAGCAAGTCGCTCGGCAACGTGATCGATCCTATCGAGGTCATCGACCATGTCGGTGCGGACGCGCTGAGGTTCTCTCTTACTTCGCTGGTCACTTACGGCGGGCAGGACCTCAAGCTGTCAGAAGAGAAGATCACCGAGGGAAGGAACTTCGCGAACAAGATATGGAATGTTTCGCGTTATGTGCTCATGCAGGGGGACGTTGACGCGGGCGCTTTTGACGGGACAAAACTTTCCCTGGCGGATAAATGGGTGCTCTCAAGGCTCAACACAACTATTGAAAAGCTCACGGCGCATCTTGACGCCTTTGAGTTCGGCGAGGCCGCTAGACTGCTGTATGAGTTCATTTGGAGCGAGTTCTGCGACTGGTACGTTGAGCTGTCAAAGATAAACCTTTACGGCAACATCAACAAGGACAATACCCTCAAGGTGCTGAGGCATGTGCTTGACGCGACCATGAAGCTCCTCCATCCATTCATGCCTTTTGAGACCGAAGAGATATTCTCGACCGTCTCGGACAAAGGGTCTCTGATGCTGCAGAAGTGGCCGGTCGCCGATAAGGGCCTTATCGATCCCGCCGTCGAGCAGGAGATCGGGACCGTGATCGATACGATAAGAGCCGTAAGGAACATAAGGTCCGAGATGAACGTTCCCGCCGGCAAGGAGATCAAGCTGATCATATCGGCCTCGACCCTTGAGAAGACCTTCAGCGAGAACGCCGGATACATCAAGACCCTGACAAAAGCTTCCTCGATAGAGATATTCAGGTCGGTCGCGAACAAACCCGCCCAAAGCGCTTCTTCCGTGGTCGGACCGGCGGAGATCTTTATCCCGCTCGAAGGCTTGATAGACCTTGAAAAAGAAAAACAGAGGATACAGAAAGGCATAGAAGAAGCGTCAGCTTTGGTGGCCAGGACAGAGGCAAAGCTGGCTAACGAGAACTTTGTAAGGAACGCCAAGCCCGAGCTCGTAGAGGACGAACGCAACAAGCTCAGCGAGTACCGCTCCAGGGAAAAGCTGCTGACCGAGAGGCTCGCAAGCCTGGGCTCCTGACAAATGAAGGACATCTTTTTAAAGGGTGTCGGACCGTATTTCTGGGTTGTCCTTACGGGTTCTGTAATTTACCTTCACACTTTGACCTTCGGCTTCACCGGTTATGATGACGACACCATCGTGCATGAAGACCTCTCGAACGTAAAAGGCATATCCGGACTTCTGCAAGTGTATTCGGGCAACACAACAGGGCTCAGCTTCGCCAAGCTTTACAGACCCGTTTCTTTTTCGTCCTTCATGGCGGACCATGCCGTCGGGGGAAAAGCGCCGCTGCCGTATCACGCAACAAATGTTCTCTTGCATATCGTCATGTCATGTCTTGTCCTCTTTATGCTGAACGGCATGCCGATGAAAAAGGCAACGGCCTTGCTGCTGTCACTGGTTTTCGTTGTACATCCGGCGCTGTTGCCCGCTGTCGCCTGGGTCCCGGGAAGAGTCGATATCTTATGCGGGATATTTTCCGTATCGGCACTTATCTTGTCGGGCAAGTATGCTATGACCGGGAGAAAAAGATACATTATGTTGTCGGGACTCGCGTTCATTGCCGCTCTTCTTTCAAAAGAGACCGCAGCAGCCGTCCTGATAGTAGCTCCTGTATATATGTCTGTCGTTTCCGGAAAGGCCGTTCTTTCAAAAAAGAACTTGCTTGCTTTTGTCCCATTTTCAGCAGTTTTTGCGGCCTGGATGCTGCTTCGTCACATGTCCCTTGCCGGGAACGGAAGTATCGACCTGATGAACGGAGTTGTCGATACTATTCAGAAGCTGCCTGTCTCAGCCGCTTATCTGGGCTCGATCTTTTTCCCGTTCGCTCTCTCCCCCGTACAGGGAGTCAACAGCATCCCTATATTTGTCCCTGTGATCGGATCGCTCATATTCGCATATCTGATATATCCAAAAGGCAGATACAACGGGGCATTTTATCTGGGCATCCTATGGTTCGCCGCTTTCCTTCTCCCTTCCCTGGCGGTGAATGAGATGATAACAAGCCGCCTTTATCTGCCGGTCATCGGTGCGATGCTTGCAGTAGCGGGCTCGAACATTTTGTCAGATATAGCCGGCAGCAGGAAGGCATTTATTTTCTTTTCGGCAGCTCTCATCGTTACGCTTGCGGTCCTGAACCTCTGCAATTCTCTGAATTACAGGAACGCGGAAAGGTTCTGGGCAGCCGTGGCCGATAATAACCCTAAATATGCTAAAGCGCATTCCGACTATGCGATCTTTCTCTTGAACGGAGACCAACTTGATGCGTCAGAAAATGAAGCGCGTATCGCATATTCTTTGGACAAGTCAACGGAAGGCGTTAACAATACGCTGGGCTTGATAAGCATGAAAAAAGGCGACCTTGAAGGGGCAGAGCGATATTTCAGGAAAGAATTGATGCTGTATCCCGGAGCCGTACCCGCTTCCGTGAATCTAAGAACAGTCCTTAGACAAAAGTCCGCTGGTAAATGACGTCCCTCTACTTCTTCTTCACCGAGAACCCGAACCTGCCTATGTGTTTTCCGAGTAAATAGTATTGCCCGTGAGAGTATGCAAGCGGATCCGTTTTCTGGAGGTCGAAGTTGCCGTTCTTATCGATGAACTCTTCATCTACCGCCACGCCGGCGACATCAGCAATGAACATGTCGTGAGAACCTAGCTTGATAACATCCCTGACCCTGCATTCTATGTTCACGGGGCTTTCCTTTATCAAAGGCGCGGAAACATGGAAAGCTTTGACCGGTGTAAGCTTAAGCTCTTTGAACTTATCGATGTCTTTGCCTGACTTGACCCCGGCATAGTCAGTGGCGTAGGCAAGTCCCTTTGTTGACAGGTTAACTACGAACTCCTTTGTTTCGCATATCATAGGGTGTGAATATCTTATCGGCCGGACGGATATTGAAAGCATGGGTGGCTCTGAACAGATGGTCCCTGTCCAGGAAATTGTTATGATATTGATGCCTTTCGTGCTCTCACCGTCATATTTCCCGCAGGTTACCATGGCCGCTGGAAGAGGATAAAGCATCGTCCCGGGCTTCCAGGAGCGTTTCATATTACCTTTATCGCGCCGACCGGACAGTTCTGCGCGGCTTTTCTTATGCCCTCTTCATTTGCCCGGAGATCCGCATCGGCCCTGACGGTAGACTTAGTGTCGGCAAGCTCGAATACTTCAGGACAGGTCGTCTCGCATAACCCGCAAGCGATGCATTCGTCTGATATGGTCACAGAAGTTATGGACATTGCTGTTCCCCTTTTCAGGGAATATTATAACCTTTTTCAGTGAGCGCTTTTACAATGGCTTCTTTGTTCATGCCAAGCTTGTCTATGCCCATATTGATGGTCATTATCCTGCCGTGCGTGTTCCTCATGACCGGATTTGAAACACCCGCAAAACCCAGGTCCTTCAGGACAGGGATGAGCTCGGGATCTTCCTCGGTTATCTTAAAAAGCGTGTCATCCAGATTAATAGTCTTCATCGAGCAACCTCTTCTGCCCCGTCAGTTTCTGGATATCGGTGATGTCCTGTGTTACCTCCAGAGTACCGAGGAACTTTTTGTTTTCGTCGCGGACGGCAAAGTACCTAATGTAGATCATCCTTCCGTTCATGTTGATCCAAAAATCCGCATGGTCCCGCTTCCCGGACCTGAAACCAGCAACGATCTTTTCAACTATGTGCACGCTTTGCGGGGGATGGCAGTTCTGCACCTTTCTGCCTATGATGGCCCTTGCCCTTACAAATATCCTCTCCTTAGATTCGGAAAAGTACCTGACAGAATCATCAGCATCCACAAAAGTAATGTCCACCGGAAGAACGTTAAGGAGCGCAGTCAGCTCCTTGACCGACATCCTGCCGGATGGAAAACTTATCATGCCGTCCGTGCTCACGCTTGCCGGGTCCTCGGTCATCTTTTTTATGTCCTTGATCTCCGCGTTCACCAGAGAAGGCGTGTCTATGAACACATAGCCGACCTCGGCACTCTGCTTCATTATCTCAAGCCAGTCCTCGGGCTTCAGCTTTTCAAGGGATGTCGGAAGAAGGATGTTCTCTTCTTTGAAGATCATCCCGTCTACTTCCTCAAGGAGCGGGTTGACGCTTTTTTCGATATAAGCCTTAAGGCCATCCTTGTCCTTGACCTCCTCTATTTCGGCCAGGGCATATTTGAAAAGGTTCCTTACATCATTATGCTTGCCCCACATTACCTTTGACGGCCCCATGAAACCGTACTTTTCAAGATACGGGAAGAGCAGGTTCTCTTTTCTCAGATAATGGACCTCTACCTGTTTCAGCTCGGTAAGGAGCTTTGTGAAGGCCTTTTTTGCGGCCGGCAGGGGAATGAGCCGGGTATTGGCTGCAAGTTCCCTTATCCCGGCGGTCTTTTCTGCTATCTTTATGTTCTCCTGCTTGAACAGATTGACCGGATGTGTCGGGGAATCCGGGTCCTTCATGTCCTTGACCATGCCTGCCTCGAACAAGAGCGCGTGAACATTGCAGAACTTTTTTATCTCGTCCGGGGAGGTGCCTTCGTTAATTAGCTCCTGTTCTATCTGGGCTATCTCGGTCATAGGGATATTGCCTGCCTCTTTCAGGACCCTGTCGCGGGCAACATCATAGGACAGTCCATTGTGAAGCTGCTTTATGATATCTTTTAAGACCCTTTTCCTGTTCTCTTTATCACCTAATAGTTCACTCATATGTTCACTCCTTTCTGCCTCTATGACTCTTGCTTCGCGCTGCCTCTAGGGCCCTCGCTTCGCGCTGCCTCTAGGGCCCGGCCCGCCGCGGCGGGGACACTCTGCTAAGACCTTATCATCGTCAAAAGCATCTTGAACCTCTCCTCGGCTTGTAATGCATGAGATATATTAGCAGGCATTATTATTGATTGTCCAGCTTTCACTGTATTTGGAGAACCGCCGATCATAATGTTCGCCGTTCCGTCAAGTACCTGGACCATCGCGTCAAAAGGAGCGGTGTGTTCCGACAGCCCCTGCCCTTTGTCGAAAGCGAAAACTGTGACCGTACCTGTTTTTGCCTTGAGTATCTCATTGCTCACAATTGAGTCGTCCTGATATGCAGCCATGGAACCCAGATCAAGAACCTTTCCTTTGAACTTATCAAGCGTTGCGTCTGTCATATTCATTTCCTCCTTGGTTATAATGATACCTCTTTAGTATCTTTATGTCAAGCCCCGCTTTGCCGGGATATAGCCCGGGACCGGTCTATCTGCTAGACTTATATCATGAAATACGAAACAAAAGCGCTGTTCGAATCGTCCGTTTTTATGCTGGTCTGTTTCACTGCTCTTTACCTGCTTTTCAATATGGCGCTGCCCTTTCTTCAGCCGATACTGTGGGCATGCGCGATAGCAGCACTTTCCTATCCGCTTTACTCCAGATTGTTGAAACTGCTTAAACAAAGGACATTCACGGCATTCATCACATTGTTCCTGGTTACCGGCATCCTCCTTGCACCGGGAACATTCATTATCAGGGAGATCGCCTCTGAAGCCAAAGAAGTGATCGCCTTTCTTGAAACGGTAGATGTCAGGCAGTTAAGGGATTCGGCGGTTTCGTTCATACCCGAAGGGTACAGACCCTGGGCACAGACGCTGGCCAAGGACACTCTTAACAGAGAAAGTCTAACAGAGCTTGCAAAGAACGTGTTCCCCGGTATTACCGCGAGGTCTTTTGTCATCGCGGGTAATATTGCCTGGTCCGTATTCGGGGCTTTTATCGCCCTTGCAACGGCCTTTTTCATGCTCGCTGAATCCGCCGGGCTGATAAAGTTCGTCAAAACACTTTCACCTTTCTCGGAAAAGGAAACATCCATTCTATTCTCCAAAGTAAAGGAAAGCATTTCGGCCTCTTTTCTCGGTATCGTTCTGGTGGCAGTGGTACAGGCCCTGCTGGCGGGTTTTGCCCTTTGGGTAACGGGAATACCCAAAGCGCTTCTGCTTACGATGCTGATGTGTATCGTAGCTATGATACCGTTCCTGGGGACCCCGCTGATATGGTTCCCTGCGGTAGTTTATCTGGCACTTAACGCCCAATACGGCAAGGCTATTTTCCTTTTCCTGTGGGGAGCGTTCGTGGTAGGGCTCATCGACAACTTCATGAAGCCCATAATTATCGGCAACAAAACATCTCTGCATCCTATACTGGTCTTCTTTGCGGTGTTCGGAGGGATAATTTTCCTTGGGCCTATCGGTATCTTTGTCGGCCCGGCAGTTTTATCATTTTCACTGGCCGTAGCCGAGTTCCTTAAAGATAAGGACTAGCTCTTCAGGGACCGGCGCCTCTATCCTCAGTTCTTTTCCTGTCGCCGGATGGACCGCCGTTATCGACACGGCATGAAGAGGCATCCTATTCAGCACAAGCCCTTCCCCTATCTTTACAGGTCCCGGGCCCCCGTATATCGGATCAAGGGCCAAAGGATGCCCTATCGCCTTGAGATGCAGCCTTATCTGATGTCTTCTGCCCGTAACAGGCTCGACTTCTACAATATCATATGCGTTTGTACCGGCGTCGCATTGCCTGCCCTGCCGGCAGGCGGGCGGCGCCGCTCTATTTATCTTTCTAACCATCGTAATCGTCTCCACCCCCTTTGACGCCAAGGCGGCTTTTCTCTTGTGCATCTTTGCCTTGGACATAGGGATGGATATGGTCTTTTCATTGAATTCCGGTTCGCCTTTAACTATAGCCAGATACTGTTTCTTGACCTTGCGGCCCTCGAACTGCATGCTTAGCGCCCTGTGGGCTTCCGGTGTTTTTGCGAAAAGAACAACGCCTGAAGTATCCTTATCAAGACGGTGAACTACAAAGAGCTTTTGCCCTGTTTTCCTTTCCATGATCCCCACAAGCGAGCTCTCCCTGGGAGTATCGTTGTTGGGTATGGTGGATACCCCGGACGGCTTGTCCACGGCGACCAAGGCGTCGTCTTCATGCAGAATGTCTATATCCATATGAACATAATAACAAAAGAGCCGCGTGATGCGGCCCTTTAATGTCGGAATTAACGGACTATTTCTTTGTCGATATCCCCAGAAGCTTATAGATATAACACATGCCGAAGATGCTCGTGTAGATAAATATCAGGGCCACTACCCATGAGATCATTGCCAGTATCCCCGTGAACGTCCCTGACATATTAAGCCAGATGAGCACAAGCGCGATGATGGCCCTTATCGTCCTGTCGGTCATTGACATATTGGTCTGCATTCAGATCACCTCCCGATAAAGAATATCCGATCATTTCATATCGTGAGGGTATTATAGTGCCGATATTTGAAAAATGGAAGACCTGAATTCTCATTGGGCCCGTGGATCATCTTCAGCTTAGCTCATTGGGCCCACTAGGATTCGAACCTAGAACCTGTCGGTTATGAGCCGATTGCTCCACCCTTGAGCTATAGGCCCGATGAGATATTATCAGTATAACTTGAAAAAAAGACCCGTTCAAGACACTCAAAAAAACAGCCAGCTAGCTGCCAACTGCTATAAAACAATCATCCCTACCGCCTTGTTCAGCTTCGCTTTGGCCAGCTCAAGCTCATACCTTGCCGTCCAAAGTGCCGACTGGGCATTGAGGTCCGCTGTTTGAGAGTCAAGCAGGAGCTGGTTAGAAACGATCCCTGCCTTGTATGACACATCAAGGCTTTTGTAGGTCCTGGATGCCAGGTCCGCAGCGATCTCTGAAGCGATCAGCTTTTCTCTTGCAGCTTTCAATGTAAGCACGGCAGAATTAACTTCAAGCGCAATACCGTCCTTTATCTGCTTTTCCTGGGCTTTTGCCGCGTTGTAGGTAGCAAGCGCTTCGTTTATCTGGCTTTGCGTGTTGAAGCCGTCGAACAGTGTCCACTGCCCGACCACTAATGCTCTCCAGTAATCGAGGTCGCTGTTGTATGAAGCGTTCCTGTTGTAATCCACTACGTTCCTGCCTGCGCTGTAATTGAAGGCGATCATTGGAAGATAATTGCTGTAAGCCATACCTACCGCGCTGTCGGCCGCTTCCATTCCCAGCCTGAAAGCCCTCCATTCCGGCCTGTTGGCATAGGCTTTTTCAAGCAGTACAGGGCTTTCGGGTATGTTCAGCTCTTCAGCGGTCACTTCTATCTCCTTGAACTCTGTACCGTCAGGGACTTTTGATCCCAACACGGTCTCGTAAGCAAGGATTGAAAGGTTCAGTCCGCACTCTGCCGATATCCTCATGATCTCGAGGTTGGCTACCATTGTCCGTGTCCGCAGCACATCTGAATTGCTTAAGATGCCGGCATTGAACATAAGCTCGGTCTGTTTGAGGTTCCTTTTTGCGTTGGCAATGGACCCTTCGGCCACTGCCAGCATTTTCTTAGCTTTGAGCACATCGAAATAAGCTGACTTTACACTATATGAAGCATCGGTTTTTGCTTTGATAAGGTCCTGCTCTGCTGCCTGATACGCTACCTGAGCTATCTTCATCCCGGTCAGCACCTTGCCGCCCGCAAAAAGGGTCTGGGTAAGCGTTAATCCGTATGTTGTCAGATCAGCCGGCTCCGTTGGACCGGTCGCGAACTGCCCTCCGCCCATGATAGGAGGAAGCGTTATCACTGTGGGCGCCTGGAAGTTCTTGCCTCTTGAGGCATTGATAGCAAGTTTCGGCAGCATGTTCGATCCTGCCTGTCCCCTTTTGGCCTTTGCCGCCTTGAGCTTTTCCTGAGCCGCGATTACACCCGGATTGTTCTTCAGCGCGATATCAATGCTCTTCTGAAGATCTATCTCCGCAGCGAATGACGGATGACCAATGACCAATGACAAATACCCAATGACCAACAATGAAAGGAACACTTGAAAGACATGCCGAACGCAGTGAGGCATACCTTCTTGGGATTTGGTGCTTGGTATTTGGGATTTTGTCTTCATATCTGCTCCTCCACCGGCATCACGAACGCCTTAATGCCTTCCTCTGAATGTTTTTCTTTTAGCTTTTTAACTTCGGCAAGCAAACGGTCCTTTGTCCTCTCGTCCGTGACTATGAAAAGTCCGGAGTTGCTCCCCGGCCATACCTGGCTGTCAAGATGCGGCTCGCTGTGCCCGCCGACACCGTGAAGATAAGGGAACTTCGTGTACTTTGTCACCCCAAGTCCTTCCACCTGGCACATGACCTGGTCTTCGATCGCCGGAGCGAAAATGATGAATACGGCTTTCATGTTATTTCATCTCCTTCCCGCAGAACTCTCTTTTTGGCAGCCTGCGTTCTATCTCATAGTAAACGGTCGGAACGAACAGCAAGCTTATTGTCGCCGACACCATAAGACCGCCTATGACCGCAACGGCCATCGGCTTCCAGAAGCTGGAGCCTTCACCTACACCGAGAACGATAGGCATCATGCCCAGTATCGCGGCAGATGAGGTCATCAGGATCGGACGAAGCCTCGTCTTGCCTGCTTCCTGTACAGCGTCCCTGAGCGCCAATCCCCTGGCCCTTAGGATATTAGTGTAATCTACAAGCACGATAGAGTTCTTGACAGCGACACCGGTGACCAGGATAAGACCGACGAAGGACATTATCCCGAACGGCACGCCGGTAAGGAACAGAGACCACACTACGCCGACGATAGCGAATGGTATCGCGAACATGATTATGAAAGGCTCAAGGAACGACTCGAACTGCGCGACCATGACCAGATAAATCAGGGCTATGCCAAGAAGCATGGAAATAAACAGGGATTTAAAGCTTTCGGCCATCTGCTCGGAACTTCCGGCGACTTTAAGACGGATATCGCCCGGCACCGTGGTCTTCTCTACTATCTTGCGGACATCGGCCGTAATATCCCCTATAGGACGACCGTAGTACTCGCCCTCTACCCTGACAAGTCTCTGCTGGTTCTGTCTTTGTATGACCTGAGGCGCGGTCTTGAGCTCGACATCTGCAATATTTCCTAGTGCGAGATTTGCTCCGGCCCTTGAAGTGACGAACACGCTCTTTATATCCTCAAGCGTCTTTCTGTTGTCTTCCTTCAGCCTGGTAAAAATGTCGTACTCATCTCCGCCCTCACGGAATTTTGAGGCCGTAGTCCCGTAGATATAGCCTCTGGCCGTCATTGCAACATCGAGCATCGTAAGACCTGACGCCGACGCTTTTGCCCTGTTTATGACAAGGGCGTATTCAGGATTTGTCTTTTCCCTGGACAGGCCCAGATTGATAACACCGGGGACCTTTTCGATCTTTGCTTTCAGCTGAGCCGCCATGTTGTCGATCTGGTCAAAATCCGACCCGTATATCTCGACTGTGACAGGCTTCCCGCCTCCGGACATGGAGTTGGCTCCCTGCTCAGAAAAGCTGACGGATTTCACGCCCGGCACCGATTGGGCTATCTTGGTGACAACATACTGGATATCCTTAAGTGTGCGTTTTCTTTCAGCAAGAGGGACCACTCTGAGATATATCCTCCCGATGTTCGGTCCGTTCTTCTGGTTCATGCCCATCCTGGCGCTTGAGCCTGCACTCACGAAAATATATTCCTTTTCGGGTATCTGTTTCTCTATCTTTGCCGAGATAGCCTTCATGGCCTCTTCTGTCTTGTCCCATCTTGTGCCTGCCGGCATCTCAACGGTAGCTGACAGGAAGGCGTTGTCCTGCTCCGGGAAGAATTCCGAGCCTACGAACCCGAACATGGGCAAGCTCAAAAAGAATATGACAACGCATAGTCCGATGACGAATTTCCTTCGGTCGATGGCAACTGCGATAAGTTTTTTGTATCTTTCCTCTACAGCCTCGAAGATCCCTTCGCTCGCCTCATAGAACCTTTCGGAAAGGTTCTTTCTTGAAGAAACGACCCTGTTCTTGAGTATCTTTGAGCTCAACATCGGGGTGAGCGATACCGCTATTAACAGCGATGTCGCTACGGTGACGATCGTGATGGTGACCAGCTGCTGGAAGAATATTCCTACGAAACCCTGGACCAGGAGCAGAGGCAGGAATATCACCAGGTTTGTCGTTGTCGAAGCGATGACCGCTCCGGACACCTCGCTGGCTCCGTAAATGGCGGCCTCTTTCGGGGCCTCGTGCTTTTTGTCCATATGCCTGAACACGTTCTCAAGCACGACTATAGCGTCATCCACAACTATGCCTATGGATATTATGAGCGAAGCCAAAGATATGATATTGATCGAGCCTCCCGAGAGGAACATGTAGATGAAGGCCCCCAGTATCGAGAAAGGCATCGCCAGAGATACTATCGCGGACCCTCTTACGTTCCTGAGGAAGAAGAGGACCGTAAGCACCACGAATATGAAACCGAAAAGCAGTGTCTCCGAAAGTTCCTTTATCTGCCTCGAGATGTATTCGGCAGTATCGTTTATGTATGTGATCTTTACATCAGGGGGAAGCTCATCCTTCAGGTCCTCAAGCTGCTTCTTTATCCCCTCAACAACGGCTACGGTGTTAGCTCCTGATTGTTTCTGTACCTGGACCATGACGCCAAGCTTGCCGTCGACAAGGCTCCTGTTGTCCTCTTCCTGGAACGAGTCAGCAACATCGGCTATGTCCGAAAGGAAGATATCTTTGCCCATATAATTGCCGACTATAGTGTTCTTGAGTTCATCAATGCTCGTATATTCACCGGGGACCCTGATACCGAAATTTATGGCGCCTGTCTTTATGTTCCCGGCCGGTATAGATATGTTGCCTGCCTGGATCGCTCCGTTGACCTGTGCGAGAGACAGCCTGTAACCTTCCATCCGCTCCTTATCAAGGTCCACGTTTATCTGTCTGATCTTTCCGCCGGAAATGATGACCGTTCCTACTCCGGGGACCCTTTTAAGGGAATTACCGATCTTTTTATCAGCCAGTTCGTACAGCTCGTCATAAGACTGGTCTGCCGAAAGACCGAATGTAAGCACGGGGATCTGGGATAGATCGAACTTGAATATTGTCGGTTTTTGAGCATCGTCAGGCAGCTTTGACGCGACCAGGTCCATTTTGTCCCTGACATCAGCGCTTGCGGCGTCGAGGTTCTTGCCCCATTTGAACTGCAGGGTCACGGTCGATACGTTCTCCTGGCTGTCGGAGGAGATCTTGTCAACATCAGGCACGGTCGCGACCGCGTCCTCTATGACCTTAGATACCGTTGTCTCAACGTCTTCCGCGCTCGCACCGGGGTAGGCGGTAATGATCGTCAATGAAGGTATCGATATATTAGGGAGAAAGTCCAAAGGAAGCCTTGAAAGGCTGTAAAGCCCTATTATCAGCAATATTATGTAAAGGGACAGCGTAAAAAGAGGCTTTGTGACGAAATTCTTGATCATTATTCCGCCTCCTTCACCTCTACACCGTCAGAAACGACCCTCTGCCCCACCGTGATGACCTTGTCGGCTGAAGTGATGCCGAAAGTTATCTGGATGTCGTTACCCTGCATTATCCCGGTCGTGACCATTCTCCTTGAGGCCTTACCGCCTTGTATGACATAGACGAACTTCTCTGTCTCGCCGAGAACTGCATCTATAGGCAGCACAACAGCCGTAGGGATGCTCTTAAGGACAAGCTCCACCTTTGCGAACATTCCCGGTCTGATAGAGCGCCCGGGATTGGACATGGAGATCTCAACCTGTGTAGTTCGGGAAAGCGAGTCCACAACAGGCCTCACATTATTGACGACAGCGGTGAACGTCTTATCCGGGTATGCGTCGAACTTTATCAGTGCTTTTGTACCTTTTCTGATATTAGACACGAACTTTTCGGGGACATTGGCGTAGATCTTAATGTTGTCTATATCATAGATATTGAATACCGGGCTTATTCCGGTAGGACCGCTTACGATCTGGTCCCCTTCTTTTACCATTTTCATTCCGACCACACCATTTATGGGTGCAGAGAGAACCATATCATTGTATAGATCGTCATCAGGAGTTATCCCTGCGACATAGCTCATCATAGGGTCGCCCTCAGCGACCTCATCGCCCTCATCTACATATATTTCGGCGACACGGCCGGTGACCCTGGGCCTTACCCCGACCTCTTTAGCAGCTTTTACGTCGCCCGTAAGCGCCAGCTTCTCTTCCATTAAACCCAGCTTAGGCAGTTGAGAAACGACCGGCACGATCTTTTCTTCCTGTGTCTCCTTGCCTCCGCTCATCCTTGAGGATATTCTCATCACGAACAGGACCACGAGCACTGCGACCAGAAGCCAGACCAGATTCTTAGCTTTCATTATTCTTTTCCCTTTCTTTGTTCTCTTTTATCGAACTGACGACCTTTTCCATCAGCTTCAGCGCGGAACACATATCCTCACCGTCCAGGCCTTTGAACAAGGTCTTTAAGTGCCTGACCTTTGACTCTTCCGATTTTTTTAGGAGCATTTTTGCCTTAGGGGTAAGAGATACTTTAACGATACGTCTGTCACCCGGGTCATCGCTCCTGATGACATAGCCTTCTTTTTGAAGCTTATCCGTCATCAGCGTTATGTTGCCGAGCGTTACGCCCATATCCTCGGACACATCTGATACTCTGGGAGAGCCGAGACGGCCTACGGTCTGTATCATGGCCAGCTGAGGTATGGTTATCTCTGAATTGTGGAGGTCGGACATCGAAGCTCGATGAAAGCTCTTTGCGATGGCAAGGACATATTCATCGAATTTAGTAAAAAAATCGCCCAGATTCTTTTCGTTCATTTGTTTAGCTACTAAATATTTTAGCAACTAAACCTTTTCGGGTCAACCCGGTCAGAAGTCCAGCCTGAATTTTGTGGAAATAAGTCCCTTATTGGTGCCTCCTGTCGCCATCCTGTTGATGTAACCCATGCCAAAGGATACGAAAGCCATTTCCGTGGCCTGCACCACAAAGTCCACTCCGAGTGTGTTCTCCGTTACCGTGCTTGTAGGTATATAGCCGCCGTAACTCTCGTTGCGGAACAGATAGAACGGCCTGAGGACGAAGTCCTTGAAGGGATAGTCACGGAAAAGGGAGAATTCGCTCACCTGCTTGTCGGCATCGGACCCGAGGCTGTCATTATCGGTGGTTATGCTGATATACCCGTCTATCTCGCCAAGGAAGGTCCTTGTGCATTGCTGAGCTCCTGAGCTTTGGGATAGAGATAAAAGCAGTATGAGACAGACAAATAGAATATGTTTCATGGAAGATATTATACACTAACGGACGGAACCAACGACCCGGGAACAGCAATAGAACACCTGTCACCTTCGATCTAAAGTAAAGGCCAGATACTCTGTCACGCTTTTTAGCTCCGGATGGTCTTTAACAGCTCTTTCAAGCTTGATCATTGAGTGGCTGGCCACCTTTCCATACTCCTCATCTCCCGGCATAACAAGCGAAGGCATAAGGGTCCTGTCCATAGACATTTCGAATTCGTCATTGTGTACCGACTTCACTGTATGATATATTTGCCCGTTGCGGAGGTTGAACGTCACTGATGTTTCTCTCTGGCCAATAGGGATCTCGATATATGAAAAATAGTTCACGAGAACATCCCCGTTGGAGTTCCTGTTTATCGATACGGAGTATTTCTCCCCGTTTTCTGTTTTGCCTTTGTATACTTTCCCTATAGACACTTCAACAGGTTTTGTATAGTTCTTTACAAGGAGGTCCTTCGGTTTTAGCACTTCCGGGTCCCCTGTCCTTGATCCGGTTTTAGCATACAGATTTGCGTTTGAATAGCCGCTGATCTTCATGATACAGTCCCCCCTTTTGTTTTCTTGGATATCATTCGAATAATACGACGGAATACTTGCATGGTCAATTCCAAACGTTCAGACATTCAGGACAGAGTTAATGGCTTCCGCAACCTCTTTAACCGCTTCAGAAACCTCTTCGCTTGGCGGCTCGCCGAAACCGAAGGACTTTGGCTGAATACCGATAATTACCGTTTCGTACTTGATGTCCATATCTAGGAGCTTCAGCATTATCTTAAGCGGCATGGAATGAGTGGAGAAAGTGAACCCGGACATTTCCTCGCGCGTTATGAACCTGATATCTCCCGGTTTGCCGCCAAAATCCGCGCTGTCTATCACGATCAAATGCGATGGTTTTTCTCTTTTGATCTGACCGGAAAAGTTCTCCGGGGCAGTGTGTCCCACCATTGAAACAAGCTTTTTCGAGCTTACTTTTTCGAGCTGCTGGGCGGCCAGGACTCCTGCCGCATCGTCAGAGCGCATTTCAGACCCGACGCCGAGGACGCAGACCTTTGTGGCGTTATTCAGCCTTTGGTTGAGCTGCTGTTTCAGGTTTTGCATCGAAGACGGTCTTGAGCGATTGCCTGTCGACAGAGGCAAGTTCGTACTCTTTGGTGGCGGCCAGCGCGTTCTTGGGGCAGACGAGCACGCACTGAGAGCAGTAAATGCATCTTCCGTTATCAATATCGGCCTTGAACACCTTGTCCCTTACCTTGGTTATGACGATCGCCCTGGACGGGCAGTCCTTCATGCACATCATGCAGCCGATGCATTTCTCGCTTTCAAAGAAAAGTTTCGCGCGGAACTTGTCAGGCATCTCGAACTTCTCGAAAGGATAGTTAAGCGTTGCCGGCTTCCTGAAAAGATGCTTTAGAACAAGGTCAAGCATAACACCGGGCCTTATCCAGTTCTTTATTGCCATTACCTGATGAGACCTTTCACAATTATATTTATGACCAGCTGCAAGAACGCTATCGGAGCCAGATATTTCCAGCAGAAACTGACCATCTGGTCAATACGCAGCCTTGCAAATATCGTCCTTACGACCGACAGAATGAATATCACAGCGACCACCCTGACAAGGTAGATAATGAACGCGAAAACAGCTGGCAGCTCCATTCCAAAGGGAAGGAATACCGCGGCAACAAGCGACGCCGCGACAACGACCTCCATGTCGATGGCCATGCGGAAATACGCAAGGAGCCTTCCGCTGTATTCGGTAAAGGTTCCCGCGACGATCTCGGTCTCGGCCTCAGGGATGTCAAAAGGCACCCTTTCAAGCTTTCCTACCAGGGCTATTATCGATACAATGAACGCGATCGCGTTCACGAGGATCAGCAGCGGGTGGCTTGCGTAGAAAGCCGAGATCTCGGCTATGTTCCATGATCCTGCTATGACGGCCGGCGCCAGAAGCCCCAGAAAAAGAGGCACTTCATAGGCGAAAAGCTGGGTGATGGCCCTTACAGCGCCGATGGTCGCGTAAAGCGACCTGGAATACCAGGCGCCAAGGAAGAAGGTCATCGTCGGTATCATAAGAAGGTAAAGAACTACGATCAGGTCCCCGCTGAAGGAGAATACCGCAGAAGGGCTGAACAAAGGGATATAAAAGAATGCCGTTATTACGGCTGCAAGGGCGAATATCGGCACCGCCCTGAACATGAGAACGTCGGCCTCCTCCGGCACGACATCTTCCTTGCCCAGAAGCTTGATGAAATCCGCTACAGGCTGGAACCAGGGAGGGCCTTTCCTGTGCTGGAGCCTGGCATAGATTATCCTGTCAAGATATTCCGCGGCCACGCCCATGAGCCCCAGGAAAACGAACCCCGGGAATACCAATATACTGAACAGACTTGCTAGCATTATATTCTTATCTCTTTCATTTTAATTGAGCTCGGGTCTATCCCTCTCTGTCTGTGCCATTCGATGCCGAACTGCCTCAACTGCGGCCAAGACATTTCATCCGATTTCCCGGACGAGTGGTCATTTACCAGCACCGACCTGTCATTGCATGAGAAACACGGGTCTATTGCCGCCACCACGATAGGCACATCGGCCAGATTGTTGTCCTCGAGCATTTTCGCGATGGCCTGTACGTTACCAAGTGTAGGCGCGCGGAACTTTACCCTTTCCGGATATTCCGTCCCGTTACCCTTTACGTACTGCACATCTTCGCCTCTCGGGGCCTCGTATCTTGATATCGCCTCGCCCACAGGTATTTTCCGGGGAGCCCTGACGGAGATCGGCCCGTCCGGCATAAGTTTTATGCATTGCCTGACTATCGAATACGACTGCATGAGCTCAAGCAGCCTGACAAGCGTCC
>CAZHHM010000010.1:0-52680 GCA_964532225.1 uncultured bacterium
GGTTGATGAAACCCACATGGTTATGTCTTGTTCGTCATATAGTAAATATACAATATGCCGAGAGGCGTGTCAAGCGGCGTAAAAGATTTTTTCGTAAGGAGAAGTCTACTCCCCTTTTATCCTGACACCGAACGAGTAGTTGGCCGCGCCTGTGTTAAGGAAGTCATCCGCCTGGAGCAGGAGGTTGACGTATTTTACGAACTCATAATCACCTGTTACCCTGACCTTGGGAAGGTTCGGTTTAGGATTATTGATGTCGTATATATCACCGCTTAATGTAAAGCTCGGGTTCATCTTGATATCAAGCCCGCCGCCAAGATACGTGTTGATGGTCCCCAGCCTCAATGCCAAGTTTTTCGCGATCTGATTGGATATCTGTACGTCCAGCAAGCTTAAATTCCTTGTGGCGCCTTCGCCTAAACTCATCTTTAGAGTGGTCCTATCTCCAGTATTTATATCGATATTTCCCTTAACCTGATTGGTGACCCCTCCAAACAGAACGTCACCGCTCGGCTCAACTTTGATGCTCCCAAAACTTTCAAAGAATGAATTCGCGCTTGAAAGCGTCTTGCTGGTCGACGCCACCGTGCCTTTGAAATTGTCCTGGAAGGCAGGGTCTGCGACTATCCGGTTAATGGATTCCGCTGCAAGTTGAAGCTGCTTTGTCAGCCTGTTTATCTCGATCGTGGCCTTTTCGACGTTAAGCACCGCGTTCACGAAAGCATTCTGAATATCCGGCCTCTCGATTATGTTCTTTACTGCCACCAGTATCTGTTTCGTCTCGAGGAGGTTCTGTGCGCCGATATCGACAAAGTCCACTATCCCGGATGTTGTTTTGCCAAATACGATCGTCGAAGGCTGATAAAGGGTCTCTGAGGTCCCCGGCCTTATTTCAAGGAACTTCAGTCCGACAAGACCGTCAAAAGCCACTCTTAAATAAGAGTCTTCGGGAAAAGTTATGGACTTGTCTACATTGCAGTAGACCTTGATGTCGGCCGGCCCCGGATCTATCCTGATCACCTTACCGACCTTAAAGCCGCGGTACCTGATCTCAGACCCTACTGTAAGGCCTTCCACGTTCTGGAACGACCCGATCATCTCGTACCCGGTGTATTTGGACATCAGGGAGTTCTTCCATGTAATGACCGCGCCAAGCGTTATTATCGCCAGGATGACTACGATACCTACTTTTGCCTGGTTGGACATCAGGGAAGACCTCCTTTAATGAAATTAAGTATAACAGGATTTCGAGAATTACGCGCTTCTTCGACGGTTCCGGCCTCGATCAGCTTTCCTTTGTCCAGCATGACTATCCTGTCGCTTGTCCTGAATATGGTCGAGAGCTGATGTGTCACAATGATAGTTGTTGCCTTCATCTCACGGGAAAGCTTGTTCATCAGGTCTTCAATGACCGTTGATGTCACTGGATCAAGACCTGTGGTCGGCTCATCATAGAGTATTATCTTGGGTGACGCGGCCACCGCCCTAGCAAGGCTCACTCTTTTCTGCATGCCTCCGGAAAGCTCGCTTGGCATCAGGCCCTCGGTGCCCGGAAGCTCCACCATTTCAAGACATTGCGCGACCCTTTTCCTTATCTCCGTCTCCGTCATGCGAGTGTTCTGCCTGAGACCGAACGCGACGTTCTCAAGCACGTTCATCGAATCGAAAAGCGCCGAGCTTTGGAAAACCATGCCCATCCCTGCCCTTACCTTCATGATCTCCGATTCCCTTATCCTTACTATGTCCGTTCCGTTAATAAGGATCTTCCCGTTTGTCGGCCTTGAAAGACGGATGACCATCCTCAGCAAAGTGCTTTTACCGCAGCCAGAAGGTCCGATAACGGAGATACGCTGTCCTTCGGGTATATCAAGCGATATATCATCAAGCACGTTCCTGGTGCCGTAGCGTTTGGTGAGGTTCTTTATGCTTATCATTTCTTGAATATGAGGACCGACAGGAAATAGTTGGTGATGAATATGGTTATCAAAGACAGCACCACCGATCCTGTCGTCGCCTCTCCAACTCCTTTTGCTCCGTTCTTGGCGTGAAGACCTTTGTGACAGGCAAGGATGGAGATTATCGCCCCGAAGACCACCGCCTTTATCAGGCCTCCTGTGATATCCCATGTTTTAAGGAACATATCAGCTGTCTCCATGAAACCGTAAGAATTAATACCCGCGACATATACAGAGACCAGATAAGCGCCGGCAAAACCCACTACGTCAGCGAACAATGTTGCTATCGGAAGCATGAAGCAAGCGGCAACTAAGCGAGGGACAACCAGATATCTGACCGGATTTGTCCCGAGGGACTTCATCGCGTCTATCTGCTGGGTAACGTTCATCGTACCGAGCTCCGCTGCAATAGCCGCTCCAACCCTGCCCGCTACGACAACTGCCGTCAATACAGGGGCAAGCTCCCTGGCAACAGCTATGGCCATGACCCCGCCCACCATTTTCCCTGCACCGAACTTTGAGAATTCATTGGCTATCTGCACCGCGAACACCATGCCCACAAAGAAGGATGTCACCAGCGCGACCGGAAGCGACTCGACACCGATCTTGACCATCTGTTCGTATGTGTTCCTGAAATTCAACCTTGTAGTTACCATCACATAGAACGATTGAATGAAGAAAAAAGTGATGTAGCCAAGCTCATCAAGCACGGCGATGGACCTTCTGCCAACGTTCTCGAACAGTCGTTCGCTCATTTCATCTCCTGAAAGCGCTGATAAGATATGCTAGCAAATCAGGCAGGTCGGATGCAAGAAGGCCTGAGCCGAACATGCCTGAATACATGTCCCCGGCAGCTCCGTGCAGGTACGCGCCTGCGACTGAGGCAGAGAACGGATCAAGCCCCTGCCCGGCCAGTGAAAGGATGGCTCCTGCAAGGATGTCCCCGGTGCCGGCGACCGAAAGGACATTGTTCCCAGTGGGATTGAGCTTGTATCTGCCTGAAGGAGACGCAATTACGGTATTCCCGCCTTTCAACACACATACGGCATTGTACTTTTTAGCAAATGACAAGGCTTCGTTTACCCGGTGTTTTGATGTCTGTTTGACAGGCCGGCCCGTAAGACGAGCAAATTCTCCCGGATGCGGGGTCACTATTACAGGAGCTGATCTTTTCCTGAGATAAGACAGGTTCCCGGAAAGACAGTTGAGCGCGTCGGCATCGATGACCAGCGGACAGCCTTTCTGGCGTCTTATTATGGACAGGACATACTTGTCCTCTTTTCTTCCTATCCCGGGACCTATAAGCACCGCGTCAAAGCCCATGGCATTGACCTCTTCAGGAGAGAGCCTTCCGTGGACAATAAGGTCGGGATTGCCGACGTTCACGGCCATTTTTGCATTTTCAGGAACAGAGATATGAACGATGCCTGAGCCGGTCTTAACTGCCGCTCTTCCGCTGAGCACCGGAGCGCCAAGCATGCTGTCGGAACCACCTATGACAAGCACCTTGCCGTAAAGACCTTTGTGAGATGCTCTGGGCCTGGACGGTAACAGGTTCCTTACAAGTTCAAGCGAAGCGATAGAGCTCTCAGGCGGCAAACCTGACCCGGAATACGGAATCCCAATATCTATCGTGACGATATCACCGCAATTCTTCATCCCGGATCCCGTAAGCATGCCTTTTTTTGGCAGATGGAAGGTCACGGTCATGCCTGCTTTAACGCATACACCGAGCGCCCTTCCGGTATCCGCATCCATGCCTGAGGGTATATCCGCCGATACGATGACTGAGTTCTTTCTGCCCGCATTGTTGATCTCAGTTATTACGTCCTTTAAAATGCCCGTCACTTTCCTGGAAAGACCGGTACCAAGTATACAGTCGATGATGATATCGGCATTCTTGACCGTATTTCTTGAGCTTCTGTCCCCGTAAGACAATATTGGGATGCCAAGGTTCTTCAGGACTCGAAGATTTGATGCAGAAGAGCTGTTTTGGAGAACTGGTCTTGAGGTCAATATTACGCTTACAGAAAAACCCGCAGAGGAAAGATATCTTGCAGCCACGAACCCGTCACCGCCGTTGTTCCCCGGACCGCAGACGACGGCCACGCTGCCCGTTGCAGGCGCAGATCTGATAACCGCCTCGGCCAGCCCTTTGCCGGCGTTCTCCATCAGTACTATCTCAGGTATGCCGAGCTCTTCAATGGCCCATTTATCGGTCATCCGCATCAGATCGGAAGTTATAGCCCTCATTCTATGATCACGCTCGCTACGGCGTACTGCTGGCTGTGAGACAACGTGATATGCGCGCTTTTCTGGACCTTCCCTTTTACCTTCAGATATGGCTTCCCTTTTTTATCGTTGCAGACCTCGATCTGTTTCCAGGATATGCCCACCATTCCCGTTCCGATCGCTTTTGAGAATGCTTCTTTAGCGGCGAACCTTACAGAGAGCTCAGGGAACCTGAGCTTGTTGAACTTGCGGCAGTAGGAGATCTCGCTGTCGGTATATATGCGGTGAAGGAACCTGTCGCCGTGCCTTTTTACGGCATTGCGGACCCTTTCGATCTCAACGATGTCGATACCGGTTCCCTTTATCATTTATCAGAATACGGGAGTAACCCAGTCCGAGTACTGAGGGTCGTCGCCTTTTGCGGCGGTAAAATACGCTTTTTGGATCTTCTGGGTCACAGGGCCCGGCCTGCCGTCCCCGACCGTCCTTCTGTCGACCTCGATTATTGGGGAGACTTGAGCGCCTGTCCCGGTAAAGAACAGCTCGTCAGCCATATAGAGCTCTGACCTGTCAACCGCTCTCTCTACTGTATCGAGCCCGAACTTGTCCTTGGCAAGCTTCATGATAGCTTCCCTGGTTATACCTTCGAGTATGTTCGACGCGACATCAGGCGTGATAAGTTTTCCGCCGCGGACCATAAATATGTTCTCTCCGCTCCCTTCGGAGACATGACCATCCGCAGAAAGCATGACGGCCTCGTCAAATCCGTTCTCTATTGCTTCCGCTTTTGCAAGCGAGCTGTTGATGTAAGTCCCGGTGCACTTGGCCCTTGCAGGAACAGAAAGGTCGTCGGTGCGCTTCCAGGTGGAAACAGCGACCCTTATGCCCTTTGAGACATCAAGGTAATCGCCAAAAGGCGCAAGGAATATGCAAAGGTCGTCCTCTACCCCGACAAGGCCCAGTCCGATCTTCTTCTGGGATTTGAAAGCAAGCGGCCTGATATAGACATCTTCTTTGTAGCCGTTCCTTTTGCAGAGCTCGACCGTAAGATCGCAAAGCTCTTTCACTGAATACTTAGATTTTATCTTGAGGACCTTGCAGGAACGCTCGAGCCTTTCGTAATGCTCTTTTAGTTTAAGGATGTACTGCTGCTTCTTCTCGGCATTCCAGTAAGCCCTGATGCCTTCGAACACCCCCGTGCCGTAATTAAAAGCGTGGGTCATTATCGATATGTTGGCATCCTCGAACTTAACGAACTTGCCGCCTAAGAACGATTCCTTCATTTCACTACATCCTTTCCGGTGCGCTTATACCTAACAATTTTAACACGTTGGCCAGGACTATACGAGTTGACTCCACAAGACACAACCTCGCGCCAGTGAGAGCGGCATCCTCGCTCATCACTCTGTGCTTGTGATAATAGGAATGGAACAATGAGGCAAGCTCCCTGGAATATCTCACCAGATGATGAGGCTGCAATGAGGAGGCGCATCTGTTGACCTCAAAAGGCAGGTCAAGCAGCTTCAGCGCGAGCTCCTTTTCTTCGGCCTCGGAAAGCAGCCCGATCTTTTCCCTGTCCGGCAAATGGCCCGCTTCTTTCGCGTTAAGGAGTATGTTGCAGGCCCTTGCATGCGCATACTGGACATAATAAACGGGGTTTTCCATGGACTTGCTTTTTGCAAGCTCAAGATCGAAATCCATATGCGAATCAGCGCCCGTCATGACCAGGAAGAAACGCAGCGCGTCCCTGCCTATCTCGTCGAGGACCTCGGAGAACGTGATCATCTCTCCCGTTCTTTTTGACATCCTGACTGGCTCATTGCCTCTGTAGAGAGTAACGAGCTGCCCTATGACGATCTCAAGCTTATGTGACGGATACTTCAGTGCTTCCATAGCCGACTGGATCCTCTTGACGTACCCGTGATGGTCGGTGCCCCAGATGTTTATAAGGAGGTCAAATCCCCTGTCGAACTTATCCGCATGATAGGCGACATCCGCCGTGAAATATGTGGGATCGCCGCTGTCCCTGATCAAGACCCTGTCCTTATCATCGCCGAAAGATTCCGATCTGAACCAGAGGCTCCCTTCTTTCTCGTATGTGACACCTGCGTTCTTGAGCTTCTCGACGACCTTTGCCAATGCCATTTTGCCGTGCAAAGAGCTTTCAAAGAACCAGTTGTCAAAACTGACGCCTGCCCTGTTCAGAGTGTCTTTTTGGTCATCCATGATGGTCTTGAATATGTAAGATTTAAGGTCGTCAGGTCTGTCCTGTTTTGCCTTTATGGCGATATCTTTTATATAGGAACCCCCGTAGCCGTCCTGAGGGGTCTCATGACCATCTGCTGCAGCATTGACCGACGCGACCAGCAGTCCCACCTGACGACCAACATCGTTAACGTAGAATTCGGTGACAACCTCGTCGCCTGATGCTCGGAGGATATTGGCCATGCTGTCACCGAGAGCGGCCCATCTGGCATGTCCGATGTGCAGAGGTCCCGTAGGGTTGGCGCTTACGAACTCAAGAAGGACCTTTCTGGGTTTAGTTCTCTTTTTTGTACCGAAGTTCTCACCGACATCAAGCACACCGGCAAGTGCTTCCGTCACAGAGCGGCTGTTAAGAAATAGATTTACGTATCCGGCACCTGCGACTTCAACCTTTGAAAAATACTTGCCGTTGTCATGTTTAAGGATCTTTTCTTTAAGTTCTTCGGCAATATGCCTTGGCGCCCTTTTTTGCTCCTTTGCCAGCTGCATGGCAATGCTGAGAGATAGGTCACCCATAGATCTTTCCTTGGGAACGGTCAGCTCCACCTCTTTCAGCGATAATGCTGAAGCAACATATTTTGATATCTTATCTCTCATTTTGATAAATTATAGCACTATAGTATCTTTGGTTTTGTTAACCTTACTGCGTTAGGTGAAAATCTAGAAATTCATAAAGCTGATATAAAGTTCCTGGTATGAGGGGTCAAGAGAAAGCTCAACATGCTCAGATTTTGAAGCGATCCCCGCTGCTCTGTCAGCGATCTTCGGCTGAAGAAGCACTTGCTTGGCTCCTTCAAGGGACGAATTGCCTATCGCCCTCACCTTAGTCCTGTCAACATCGGGGATCAATCCTGTTTCCATCGCATCAGCCCTGTCTATCTTTTCCCCAAATAAACCGGACAGCAATATTTTGTCTACTTTGTCGATCGTAATGCCCATTCTATCCAACAAGATCTGTATTGCGGCTCTGATAGCTCCTTTAGCGAGCTGAAAAGCCCTTATATCATCTTGCGAAAGTCGCTGGTCGCCTGCCTGCAACGCTTCGCGTAGCGATGCGGGCAGGCTCGTCGCTCGTCGCTCGTTTATCTTTCCAGTGTGGTCTATCCATCCTTCGCGAAGACCTTTAGCGATAAGAGAGATCATTTCAGAACCTAATGGAATGTTCTTACTTTTAAAAGCCGGACCTGCCGCAGCGGAGGTGCAGAGAAGTCTGTCCTTGTTCCCGAGGACGATCTCGGCATTTGTCCCAAGGTCGATCAGCAGCTTTACCGAAGAGAGCTTGTCCATGTTCGTATAGATAACACCCGCAACGGCATCGGCACCGACGAACGGCGAGATGACAGGAAGGGCTGTCAGCTGTGCATCAAGGCCCGCTACTATACCCAGTTCCTTTGCACTGGTCGTGGTCATGCCTTTCAGCAGTGAGCTGTAAGGATGCGTCGCAAGCCCTGATGTGTCCAACCCGAAAAGAAAATGCAGGATAACCGTGTTAGCAGAGACAACGATTCGCTCAATACGCTTCCTGTTTACCTTGATCTTCTTCGTGAGGACATGGATGAGGTTGTTGATATCGTTCACAAGGAGCTTTCTGAGCTTTTCAGTGTCCCCTCCCGCACTCACGAAGGTCAGCCTGCTGATCACATCGAATCCGTGTACGGTCTGTCCGCTTCTGAGGGATGTGTAGAACCTGTCCTTTGGCTTATCAAGGTTTATGATGAAGCCGGCGATATTTGTCGTGCCTATATCGACCGCAAGGCCGAGTCTGGTCATTCTTCCTTGTCTATGTAGTCCCTTGCCTTGTTGATCAGCTCCTGGGCCTTTGTCTTAGCGGTCTCAATGGCGCTCTTTGCTTTCTTCTCGACCTCGTACTTATCGGATACCTCCTTGGCTTTCTTGCCAAGTTCAGCTGCCTGTTCCTGAAGCTTTTTTCTGGTCTCCTCGCCTTTTCCCGGCGCCATCAGCACTCCGGCTATCGCCCCGACAATCCCCCCAAAAAGGAACCCTCTAAGCTTTCCCATCTTCATTTCCCTCCTTTTTCTTTCCTGTGAACGTATCAATAACGCTCTTAAAATTGTTCTTCAGGGCTTCGATCTCTTCTTTCGGGTTCTTGACCACCCTTTTAAAGAGATATACGGCCCAGGACACCTTGTTCGCAAAACCAAGTATCCCGTTGACTGAAGATGTGATACCTGCAATATCCGTCATTAGCGGCCTGAACTCGTTGTTCAGCTCGTTCAGCATACGGTCGATCGGCTTCAGCATCTTGTTTATGTTCGAGAGTATCATTATCAGATAGATTATCGCTACCAGTAAAGCTATAGTGAGCAAAGCTATGGCGGCCATAAGCATTATCGTTGTGTTCATGAAGCACCTCCGTTCTTTTTTGTCCGTTTTTTTCCTTTTACATCATCAACTGTCCGGCTGAGCTTGTCTATCTCGCTTTCTATGGAACGCAGGGTCTCGTTGACCATTTTCTCGGTCGGCTTACCGGCTTTTTTTATAAGTTTTGAGGCCCTTATCTTCTTGATCACAGCTTTTGCCTTCTTTTTCATCTTACCTCCGGCAAGAGCGGAGATGACGGCTGCCGCGGCCGCACCGACCAGGACTCCTGCCGCAACGCCTTCGAGGAATGATTCGTTATTCTTCATCATTTCCCCTTTCTGGGATATGATCCCAATATCTTAATGAACGCGACCTTGTTCGACATGTCCGCAAGAGCATCTGCTATCTGCTTGTCCGTTCTGTGACCTTCCATATCGACGAAAAAGAAATAGTCACCCAGGGCCTTTTTTGAAGGCCGTGACTCGATCTTAGTAAGGTTTATTTTTCTTTTGGCGAACTCTGCCAGTATCCCGTAAAGACCACCCGGCCTGTCGGATAGAATTGAAAAAACTACCGAGGTCTTGTCAGTACCTGTCTGTTTTGAATCGGCCTTAGCGACCACGATGAACCTGGTCTCGTTATCGGGATAGTCGTTTATATCCTTTACCAGTACTTCCAGGCCGTAAATTGAAGCAAGTGAGGCGGAACCTATAGATGCCGAAGATGTATCTTTAGCTACCGACACTTCTTTGGCCGCCTCTGAGGTGCTTGTGGTCGACCTCAACACGGCTTCAGGAAGGTTCTTCCTGATCCAATTCCTGCACTGTTCAAGCGGCTGAGGGTGGGACAGGACTTTTTTTATGCCAGATACGAAAGCCCCTTTTACGGAAAGCAGGCTGTTATCTACAGCGAGAACGAACTCGTCCTTTACCTTGAGATCGACCTCTTTGACAAGCATGTCCTGTACTACGCCTATCGTGCCTTCGATCGAGTTCTCAACGGGCACGATGGCTGCATCAATATGTTCTCTGTCACAGGCAAAAAGTACGTCGTGAAGGGTCGGATAAGGGATCAGCTCGGCATTCGCATCTATGCCCGACGCATATGACCTTGCCGCCTCAAATGAAAATGTGCCTTCTGGACCAAGATAACCTAATTTCATAATTAATACCTTATTGTAAAGCCGACAAGCCCTTCTTCAAACGGCTCTTCAACGACCTCTATTTCTGATACTTTACCCCATGGCGGACCTTTTTTCAACAAGGCGATAAGGTCATCAACTTTGCCGGCAGGTCCCTGAACAACAGCTTCCACTCTGCCTCCCTGTACGTTCCTCACCCAGCCGGACACGCCGGCAGCGTCAGCCAGGTCCTTGGCATAATACCTGAAACCTACACCCTGGACGTGGCCGTGAACGAGCAGATGCAGACACTTGAGAGGCATGTTACTTTTGGTTTGGATCGTTATACTTGCAGATCTCAAGACCTGATTCTATGAGCATGTTGGAAGCGAGGTCGTCAGGATAGTCCCCTTCGAAAACGACACGGACTATACCGGCATTTATCATCATCTTTACGCAGATAACGCACGGCTGGTGTGTGCAGTAAAGTGTGCTTCCGCCTATCTTTACGCCGTGCCATGCAGCCTGGATTATAGCGTTCTGCTCGGCATGGAGCCCCCTGCAAAGCTCATGTCTTTGGCCTGAAGGAACGTTCAGCTCCTTACGGATGCATCCCGTTACAGAGCAATGAGCAAGGCCTTTCGGGGCGCCGTTGTATCCTGAGGTAAGGATCCTTTTGTCCTTGACTATGATCGCGCCGACGTTGCGTTTAAGGCAAGTCGATCTTTTGGCGATCACCTTCGTGATCTCCATGAAATAGTCGTCCCAGGATATCCTATCCTTGTCGTCGCTCATTTCTTTTTGAGCTCCAGAGCCCTTTTCGCGGCCATCACGATGTCCTTGTCAGTGAGCTCGTATTTTTCAAGCAGTTCGAGCGGCTTACCTGACTCAGTGAACGTATCGTCCACTCCTATCCTTACTATTGGCACAGGGAAACGCTCTGAAAGAGCGTCCGCGACCGCGCTCCCGAGCCCGCCTATCTTTGAATGCTCTTCAGCGGTCACTATTGCTCCTGTCTCTGTTGCGGCTTTCACTAGGATGTCCTCGTCGATCGGCTTTATCGTGTGCATATTGATCACACGGGCATTAACACCTTCAGCTTTAAGCGCTTCTGCCGCATCCATGGCTGAAGCGACCATTATCCCGCATGCGACTATAGTCAGATCGCTGCCTTCTCTCATTTGAATGGCCTTGCCTATGACGAACTCGAAGTCCTCGCTGTCGTGGATCACGGGCACGGAACTTCTGCCAAGCCTTACGTACGCCGGTCCGTGGAACGCAGCGACGGCAAGTATGGCCTTGTATGTTTCAACTGAATCCGCCGGGACAATAACGGTCATATTGGGAAGGGACCTCATGAGCGAGATGTCTTCTAGCGCCTGATGCGTCGCGCCGTCCTCGCCCACCGTTATTCCGCCGTGCGTCACGACGATCTTGACGTTCAGTCTGGGATAAGCCACCGAGATGCGCACCTGGTCCCAGGCCCTCCCGGAACCGAATACGGCAAATGTTGAAGCGAAAGCCGTTTTTCCGCACGTGGCAAGTCCTGCCGCCGTGCAGATCATGTCCTGTTCGGCCACGCCCATATTTATGAACCTGTCGGGATAAGCTTTGGCAAATACCGATGTCTTGGTAGAGCATGACAGGTCGGCGTCGAGAACGACCACATCCCTGCCCTGAGAGCCTAAATGCAGGAGCGCCTTGCCGTAAGCGTCCCTGGTCGGTTCGCAGCGTTTACTCACATACCCTCCTTAGCCCGCATAGTGCGTCCTCAGTTTCCTGTTTGTTCGGGGCTTTCCCGTGAAAGTCCACGTTGTTCTCCATGAAAGAGACCCCTTTACCCTTTACCGTATCGGCAATGATAATGGTCGGTTTGCCTTTTGACCTCTCAGCCTGCTCAAAGGCCTTGATAAGCGAGCTTACGCTGTGACCCTCGACCTTGTCGATGACATTCCAGTTGAACGCCCTCCATTTGTCGGCTACGGGAGCTATATCCTTGACCTTTTCGATATTGCCGTCGATCTGCAGGTGGTTATAATCCAGAATAACGGTCAGGTTGTCCAGCTTATGGAATCCTGCTGTCATTGCGGCTTCCCATATCTGACCTTCCTGCGATTCACCGTCACCGATTATGCAATAGACCCTGTACGGCTTGCTGTCTATCCTTGCCGCGAAAGCCATGCCGTTGGCAACAGAAAGGCCCTGCCCAAGAGAACCTGTCGACATATCGATACCGGGAAGCGACGTCCTGTCGGGATGACCCTGGAGCGAAGTACCTATCTGCCTGAGCGTCTTAAGGTATTCCTTAGGGAAATAGCCGGATTGAGCCAGAACGGAATACAGAGCAGGAGCTCCATGACCTTTTGAAAGGACGAACCTGTCCCTGTCCGCCCAGTCAGGCTGGTCCTTTTTATGCCGCATGACCCTGAAATAAAGCACGGCAAGTACCTCGGCTATAGAAAGTGATCCGCCCGGATGACCGGAACCGCATTTGCCTATCATCTCGATAGCATCGAACCTTATCCTGTTGGCGATCTTTTCGATCTCTTTGATATCTAACGGTTTATCCATGTATTAACCAGAATAACATGTCCTTTAATATTTTTCAAAATCCAATCGTCCGGACCTCGGTCTCCAGCGCAACACCTTTTTTCTCAAGGACAATGACCCTGACCCTGTTGATCAGCGTCATGATATCGGTCGCTGTTGCGCCTCCTGCATTGACGATAAAGTTAGCGTGGGCCTCTGAGACGACCGCCCCGCCGACAGACTCACCTTTAAGACCGGCCTCTTCAATGAGCTTTCCTGCGCTTTCACCGTCCGGGTTCTTGAAGACACATCCGGCACTCGGGAAAGCTATAGGCTGTGAAGCCGCTTTCATCCTGAGTATCTCTGCCTGTCTTGCCGCTATCTTTTCGGGCGACTCTTTTGTCATCTTGAGTTCGGCCTCCAAGACGATCTCGTTTGCGGAGGCGAAGACCGATGTCCTGTAACCGAAACCGCATTCGTGCCTTGATCTTTTCAGCTCCTTACCGTCCTTGTCCAGGCTGGCAACAGAAACGGTCACGAGAGAAATATTGCTTCCCCATGAACCCATGTTCATCCTGACCGCCCCTCCCAGAGCGGAAGGGATGCCAATGAACATCTCAAGCCCGGACAGCCCTGCAGCAGCGGCGGAAAATATGAGCTTTTTCATGTATGAGCCCGCTTCGGCAGTGATAACATCACCTTTGATCCCGATCCGGTCCATATTCCCTGCAAGTTTGATCACAGCACCCTTGATACCGTTGTCAGAAACCAGAAGGTTTGACCCGTTACCGATCACCGAGACATGGACATCCTCTGATAAAAGCAAGCGGTAGGCGTTGCGAAGCTCATCTTTGCTCTTTGGCAAAAGCATCAGTTCTGCCGGTCCGCCGACCCTGAAGGTGGTATGCCTTGACATCGGCTCGTTCAGCAAAGCCGAGCAGCCCGTCGATCTTCGGATCTTTTCAGCGAGCTTTTGCATCTTTGCTCTTTTCCCTCAGCCTGCTGTATATCTCTTTGCCTATCACATGGATATCCCCCGCTCCCATCGTGATCACCAGGTCGCCTTCTCTGCAGATCTCAACGACCTTTGCCGCGATCTCCTGTTTTTTCGGGATATACAGGACCTCTCCCTGATGGTTCTTGTCGACCTCATCAAGTATCGATTCTCCCGTAACACCTGAGATCGGCTGCTCTCCAGCGGCGTATATGTCGGTAAGGATGACCACATCAGCCTGTCCGAAGGCTTTTCCGAACTCTTCACGAAGATGCATAGTGCGTGAATATCTGTGCGGCTGGAATATACAGATCAGCCTTTTTACCGACTTCCAGCTCTTTTTTGCCGTTGCAAGCGTGACCGAGATCTCAGTAGGATGGTGCCCGTAATCATCGTATATGAGCACGCCGCCGACCTTCCCGACCTGCTGGAAACGACGTCTGACGCCTGTAAATGCCCTTAAAGCGGAATTTATGTTCATGAACTCGATGCCGTTCTCCAGACCGACAGCAACAGCGGCAAGCGAATTCTCGACGTTCTGCATGCCCGGCACGTTCAGGTTCACTTCGCCAAGCAGCTTACCGTTCTTGAGAACTTCATATTTCATGCTCCCCTCTCCGTTGGCAACGTTCCGAGCACGGATATGGGCATCGTCGCGGAACCCGTATGTAACTACCTTTGCCTGCGTCGTGATCCGGTCGAGCATTATCCTGTTGTTGGGGTGGTCCGAACAGACCACAAGCTTTCCGTCCTTGGGCAAAAGGTCAGCGAACTTCACGAACGCGTCCATCACGCTCTCCAGGTCAGGATAATAATCAAGGTGGTCCGCTTCGATGTTAGTGATCACACTGACCTTCGGTTTAAGAAGAAGAAAGGACCCGTCGCTTTCATCCGCTTCGGCAATGGCGAACTTGCCGCCTCCGAGCCGGGCATTTCCGCCGACATCGTTGGTCTCCCCGCCGATGAGGAACGTGGGCTTTTTATCGCTTTTTTCGAACACAAGCGCTGTCATGGATGTGGTCGTTGTCTTGCCGTGCGTTCCGGCTATGGCGACAGGCACTTTGGATTGCGACAAGATCCATGAGAGCATTTCCGCTCGCGGGATGCAATTTATCTGTCTTGCTTTAGCTTCAGCAAGCTCAGGATTGTCCTTTGTTATAGCGGATGAATACACGACCAGATCGGCACCTCTGACATTGCTGGCTTCGTGGCTGAAGAAGATATGGGCCCCAAGGTCCTTGAGCCTGATGGTGTTGGCGCTTTCTTTGAGGTCAGAACCGGAGACCTTGTACCCCATCTCGATAAGTATCTTTGCGATGGCGCCTACACCGCAGCCGCCGATACCCATAAGATGGATACTTTTTATCCTTGTCATGTCAAACGACCGCATCTAAAACCTCCATCATGAGCTGTATCGAGTTCTCGCAGTAGAGCTGCCTTGCATCAGCCCCCATTTTCGCCAGTGTCTCCGGGTCGGACAAGAGCCCGTTAAGGCGATCAGCAAGAGCTTTGGCATTGAGGTCTTTATGCTCGATAACGATACTGGCCCCGACACTTTCGAATATCCTTGAATTCATCAGCTGGTGGTCTTCGGATGAGTAAGGGAACGGGACCAGCACCGACGGCTTTCCTAAAGCGGCTATTTCGGTTATCGTCGTTGCCCCTGCCCTGCTGACAATAAGGTCCGCCTTTGCCATGAACCTGAATATATCGTCAAGGAACGGGAACACCCTGTAGCCCGGGACCCCTCTCATCTCTGATGATATCCTGATGTAATCCGCCTGCCCGCAAACATGAATTATATCCGTGTCAGGGACCATTTCAGGCAGGCATTGCGCAGCTTTGTTCAATGAGCGGGCTCCCTGACTGCCGCCTACGATCAGCAGGGTCTTTCTGCCCGACCCCGGTCTTTTTGCTATTTCTCTTGCCTGAAGGACCTCTTTCCTTACGGGATTACCGGTGTAGACGCCTTTTTTGCCGAACGCCCTTGCCGTACCGCTGAACCCGACCATGACCTTCTTTGCAAATATCGCGCTGATCCTGTTGACCATACCTGGAACTGAGTTCTGCTCATGGACTATCACGGGGATCCGCAAAATGAACGCTGCGATCACCGGCGCCAGTGAGCTGTAGCCTCCGAAGCTGATCACAAGCTGAGGCCTGATACTTACAAGCTTTACGAACGACTGAACAATGCCGATCGTAAGAAAAAGAAGCGCCTTGATGGGCCCGAGACCGATCTTCCTGACGAACGGAGCTGATACTATCTTGACCCTTGGATAACCTTTGCCGGAGAATATTGCCGCCTCGACCTTCTTGGATGAAGAGAAGAAAGTTATCCTGCAGCTGCCGTCGGATTCCCTTATCGCGGAAGCTAATGAAAGTGCCGGAAAAATATGGCCTCCCGTTCCTCCTGCACATATCGCTATCTGTCGGACCTTTTTCATTTTTGTCTCCGCTGAGAATTCGAGATATTGAGAAGGACCCCGATACTGAAGAGCATGACCATCAGAGATGTGCCTCCGTAGCTTATGAACGGAAGGGGGATCCCGGTCGTCGGAAGCAATCCCACGACCACGCTGATATTCACGAAAGACTGGACTGCCATGAAAGAAACGATGCCTGATGCAAGCAGGAACCCGAACCTGTCCGGTGCGGACCTGGCTATCCTCAAGCCCTGTGCTATCAGCATCAGGAAAAGGAAGATTATGACCAGGGCACCTATCAGTCCGGTCTCCTCGCATATGATCGCAAAAATGAAATCAGTATACTGCTCCGGCAGGTACATGAACTTTTGCCTGCTCGCTCCTATCCCAAGACCGAATATACCACCAGACCCTACTGCTATGAGCGACTGGGTTATGTGATATCCGATCCCCTGAGGGTCCTGCCACGGGTCCCTGAAGGCCATAAGCCTTTTCATCCTGTACGGGCTGAGAACGCTGGCGGCAAGGATCGCGACCCCGCCCGCAGAGAGCAGGCCGAACAGATGTGACAGTCTAACCCCCGAGAAATAGAACATCAGCATCATGATGCCGAAAAGAACAAGACATGTCCCCATATCGGGCTGCTTCATTATGAGGATGACAACGGCGCCCACAACACCGAGCACGGGCAAAATCGTCCGGGAAAAATCTCCGATATTCTTCTCGTTCCTGGTCAAGACATCGGCAATATACACCACTACCGCGAACTTCATGAACTCTGAAGGCTGAAAAGAAAAAGGACCTATTGATATCCAGCGAACGGCCCCGCCCACCTCTTTTCCCAGAAAAGGGACGAACAGCAGAAGGAGCATCCCCACACCGGCCAGAAGCAGCAGCCCGCTCATCTTTTTGTAGACCTCGTACCTTATCCTAAGACCCGCGATCATCAGGGACAGTCCTATCGCCAGATAGAACAGCTGCCTTTTGAGATAGTAAAAAGGATCGCCTGCCTGCAAAGAATCGATAGTTGTGGCGCTGAATATCATTATCAGGCCTGAAAGGAGCAGAGCGGCCACCGAGAATAGCAGCCATGAGTTCACGATGAACGACAGGTCTTTGTTAGCGCGTGCCATCCGTCATCTCTTTAACAACATCCTTAAAGACCCTTCCTCTATGCTCATAATCGCTGAACATATCGAAACTTGCGCACGCAGGCGACAGCAGAACTTTCCCCGCCCCTCCCGTCATCGATAACGACAGAGATACGGCTTCCTTCATATCGTTGGCATTACCGATATTATCCACACCGGCAGCCTTGAGGGCAGCAGAGAACCTTTCCGCAGCCTCACCGATAAGAACGGCGCCTTTTGCAAGATCTTTGACCGTCCTTGACATTTCAGAGATATCGCCGCCCTTATCCCTGCCACCGAGGATCACGACGGTATCGCCTTTCGCGACCGTCCTTAATGCGACGATAGTCGAATCCGGATTTGTCCCTTTTGAATCGTTGATGAACTCGACATCTCCTATGTAAGCGACATGCTCGATGCGATGCTCAACTCCGGGGAACTTCCTGAGAGTTGCCGCAATGTCCTCTGCTGGGACGCCGCACAACAGACAGACGGCCGTGGCTGCAAGAGCATTTTCGATGTTATGGTCTCCCTTGATCCGGATATCATCGGCAGGGATCACAGATTCAATGATGTTCTCTCTGAGCCTGACGATATGTCCGTCATTGATGAAAACACCGTTCTGGAGCGCAGTCTTTCGGCTGAAGGGGACCTTTGACGGCATAACGTCCTTGACCGCTTCCCTGACCGTCAGGTCGTCATAATTGTACACCGCATGGTCATCCCTGGTCTGGCTCATGAAGATGCGTTTTTTTGCCTCGATGTACGGGCCCATGGTCTTGTAACGCTCAAGATGGTCTTCGGTAATGTTAAGGAGCACCGAAATGAAAGGCCTGAAATCCTTTATGGTCTCAAGCTGATAGCTGCTGATCTCCGCCACTATGAAGTCAAGGTCGTTGTCTTCTATCTCTACAAGAGGCTTTCCGATGTTCCCGCCCACATCGACCCTCAGCCTTGCGTTCTTCAGTATCTCCCCTATCAGCGTAGTCGTCGTGGTCTTGCCGTTGGTGCCTGTTATGGCGATAACAGGTTTTTTAAAAAAGGAGAATGCAAGCTCCACTTCAGAGATGACCGGGATACCGAGCGAAAGAGCTTTTTCGATCACCGGGATATCAAGATGAACGCCGGGGCTTACTACCACGACATCCGTATCCAGGCAGAACTGCTCCGTGTGACCTCCGAACTCGAAATATGCCCGTGTCTGGTCCTCTATATCGGTCAGCCTGACCTTTTCCTCGACCTTCTCCCTGGACCTTGAATCAGATATTTTTACAAGAGCTCCGCTGTTCAGGAGCTTTTTGGCTGCCGACATCCCTGATCTTGCAAGTCCGAGTATAGTGAACTTTTTGTCTTTTACTTCCATTACCCTACCTTATCATATATCCCGCAACCGCGAACACCACCGCAGCCGCCCAGAACATTGATACGACCGCGGTCTCTTTCATCCCTGACATCTCAAAATGATGATGCAGGGGTGACATCCTGAATATCCTCCTGCCCGTTCTCTTGAAATATGAGACCTGCAGGATCACCGAGGCCGTTTCGATCACGAAAACACCCCCGACAAGGACAAGCAGGAATTCCTTATGCAAAAGAACGGCTATGCAAGCCAGCAGGGCGCCGATCCCCAGAGACCCGGTATCTCCCATGAATATCTTTGCCGGATGCAGGTTCAGGACGAGGAATCCTGCGATACTCCCTATCGCTATGGCACAGAGCCCTGCGATGTCGCCTTCTCCTGTTTTGAGTGATATGAACATAAAGGAAATGAATGCCGCTAGCGACACCCCTCCAAGCAGTCCGTCGAGACCGTCGGTCAGGTTAGCCGCGTTCGACGAAGCGACAAGCATGAACGAAGAAAGGACAAAATACAGTACAGGAAAAGAGAACCCGGTCAGTCTGGCCAGGCCTTTGACGCTTTCATTGTGCCCCGAAAGGACAATGAAGAACGCGAACATCAAGGCAGCCGCTATCTGGAGCAGGATCTTTTGTTTTGAGGTAAGGCCAAGGTTCCTTGTCTTCATTATCTTTATCAGATCATCGGCCAATCCCATTAGACAAAATGCCAATACTGCAGCAAGCGCTAACAGCATATTCGTATCGATATCGATGAACACACCGGCACATACGAAAAGAGAAGTGAATATGGCCACACCGCCGAAAGAGGGAGTGCCTGACTTGCTTTTATGCGATCCCGGCGCCTCTTCCCTGACCTGTTGCCCGATCTTTAAGCTCTTTGAAAAGACTATGGTCCCGTAAGCGACCGAAAAGGACAATGCTGCAGATATCAGTATGAGCGGAAGGAGCTGTAACATATATCAAATTATATATTAAGGAGGTGAAATAAAAAAGCCTCCGCCATAAAGGCAGAGGCTTTTGTCTGTTACCGGATTATATGAACAGGTGCGCTGATATCAGCAATCCTGTGTTCAGGATGCTGAAGCTGCTTGCGCCCGCAGCGGATGAGAACGAGAACGGAGTGATATACATGCCAACTTCGACAGAATCATTGGCCATGAACTCTATACCAAGGTCCCAGTTAAGCATGGTGGTCGTTGCTCCTGCAGCCGAAGCGAGGCCAAGCCTTCCGCCCGTGAACAGGTCATAGCCTCCCACTTTACCGATCTTGCCGTTTATCGCGGCCATCAGGTTCATGTTGGTGGCACCTGCTGCCGAAACAACACCCAGCCCGGCCTGCATGTTAAGAGTGTCTGAAAGATTGAACTTGATCGTGGGCATCGCGCCTGCCTGGCTGAATCCCGCAACACCTACACCAAAGCTCTTTGCTGAGCTTGCCTTTGCGGAAGCCTTAACGGAGGTGGACTTTTGGGCAAATGCGGCCGGGACCAGAAGAGCAACGATCAATAAAGCGACAACGGTCTTTTTCATCTCTTTCTCCTTTCGTTTTTTAGGGAACCCTACTTAATAATTGTCCTTGCCCCTGAGCATCGATGCAAGGAAACTGGCAGCTATGTCCTTGCAGCCGAGCCCGAAGGCAATTGCGCCTGCCAGAGCAAAGAAGCCGAGTATGATATCCAGCTTTGAGATTATCAAAGCAGTGGATACTCCTAATTTATCCAGCCCGTAGATCACACCGAAGGCCATTACGGAATACTGGGCTGCCTTCGCGATAAGCTTATGTCCCGGGACCTGCAGGGACGACCCTATCAGCAGTATGGCCCCCGAGAGGAACATGGACAGTACAACAGAGAGTGAAACAACAAAGACCGCGTTAACGGCGTTCACCGTGACATATTGAAGTATGGACCGTATAAGTCCCATGGCGGTCGTAAAGCCCATAAGATATACGATATTCAGGCCTATGGTAAGGAGCGCCACCCAGAAAACAGCGTCGCCAAGGAGCTTAACTGTTCCCGAAGATATCTCGGAAGACCTCAAAGCGGCGTCCATACCGATCTTTTCTGAAGCCACATCAGCCTTGACAAGCCTAAGGAGCTTTACGAATACCAGCTGTAAGGCCTTTGCCACCAATGCTCCCAAGACTATCAACACAGCAGCGATCACGATCTTTGCAATATGTGTTCCCAGAGCAGTATCAAGAAGTCCGGCAAGGTCGATCATACGAAAAGTCCTTTCTAGATGAAATTGATGATAAGGGACAGCACAATGAAAGATACGGCAAGGAAATAAGTGATCTTGTCCAGCCCCTCTTCAAGGCCCTTTTGAGAACCAAAGATATGAGCGGTCCCGCCTATTCCTCCAAGACCCTCGCCCTTCGCGCTGTGCAGAAGCACCGCTACTATAAGACCCAGCCCGGACAATACCTGCAGACCAATTAAAAATATTTTCATAATTCGTTTCTAATTTTTACACATAGGACTGTTCGTGTCAACATTTCCTGTCTTCCTCAAGCCTTCATCAGCAGCCTTGACGCGCTCATCCCGACGAACAAAAGCACCAGAGCGAGAACGTTCTGCAGGACGATATTGGTCATGGCCGACTCATACTGGCCAGACCTGATAAGATTGTAGTTCTCAAGCGCGAATGCGGAAAAAGTCGTGAATCCGCCTAGAATGCCGATGAATATGAACAGCCTTATAAGATGAGGCATCTCTATCCTGTCGGATATACCGAAAAGCAGGCCTACAAGGAACGCCCCCAGCATATTTACGGTCAGAGTCCCCCAAGGGAAAGCATTGCCGAAGGCCTTATGAGAGATATGCGAAAGAAGGAATCTCAGCATGGAGCCGACCCCGCCGCCGGCCGCAACAGCCAGGAGCTTGGGCATATGCTCCATCATTTCCATTCCCTTTTCTGCATGGTCACGGTTCTTGTCACGGTCGGATATATATCCTCGACCATTTCGTCAGGCTCGAACCACAACTTGATCTCTTTTTCGGCTTCTTCAGGAGTAGCCGAGCAATGCAGGACGTTCTCAAAAACACCCTGAGAGGTTATCCTGCCGTACTGCCCTCTTATGGTAGCGGAATCGGCTTCTTCCGGATTAGTGGCCCCAGCAAGCTGCCTTACCTTCAATACAGCGTCATCTCCGCTGTAGACGAGGGCCAGGACCCTTCTGTACTTTTCTTCATATATCTCTCCGCTCATGTACCTGTACACGTCCTCGAAAAATGGCTTGTCGATAAGATGAGAATAGTGCTCCTCTGCGAGCTTTCTTGTCACTACCATGACCTTAGCTCCGATTATCCTGAGCTTGGTTTCTGAAAGCCTTGTAAGGATATTCCCGGTAAGCGACTTCTTGATACCGTCCGGTTTTATAACGACCAGCGTCTTGTTCTTCATTTTTCTTCTTAAGCTCCTTTACGATAATTGGAGGTGAGCGGGGTCGAACCGCTGGCCTCGACGTTGCGAACGTCGCGCTCTGCCAACTGAGCTACACCCCCAGGCCCCGCAGTGCGGGGAAATCACAGATCACAAACACCAGATCACAAAACACGAACAGATCACTTCTCTTGAAGGATGGCTATGCCCGGAAGTTCCTTTCCTTCGAGGAATTCAAGGGACGCTCCTCCGCCGGTCGAGATATGAGTTATTTTCGACGCCACACCGGACTTCTCAACAGCAGAAGCAGAATCGCCTCCGCCTACTATCGTTACTGCTTTAGAATCGGCAAGCGCTTTGGCCACTTCATAAGTCCCTTTTGAGAATTTCGGGTTCTCGAATATCCCCATAGGTCCGTTCCAGACCACGGTACCGGCGCCTTTGATGGCATCTTTGAAGAGCTTCACCGTCTCAGGCCCTATGTCCGCGCCAAGCATATCGGCAGGTATTGCATCGTTTGCAACGGTCTTTACGGTTCCGGCATCGGTCAGTTCGTTGGTAACGACATGGTCGACCGGGAGAAGGAGCTTCAGCTTTGACATTGCCTTGAGCTGAGCAAGTATGATCTTAGCTTCATCAATGAACTTGTCCTCGCACAAAGACTTGCCTATCTCATATCCCTGCGCCTTCATGAACGTATAGATCATTCCTCCGCCGATTATCAAAGTGTCGACTTTCTGGGCGAGATTCTTAAGGACCGAGATCTTGGTGGATACTTTCGCACCGCCGATTATGGCAACGAAAGGTCTTTTAGGATCGGACAGCGCCTTACCCATGATATCGAGCTCTTTTTTGATAAGGAAACCGCAGACACCGGGAACGATATGCGCAACACCCTCTGTCGAGGCATGCGCCCTGTGTGCAGTACCGAAAGCGTCATTTACATATATATCCGCTAGAGCGGCCAGCTTATTGGCAAAGTTCTCATCGTTAGCTTCTTCTTCTTTGTAGAACCTGACGTTCTCAAGAAGCGCGACGTCCCCGTCCGACATTTTGGATACTGAGCTTTCGACTTCTTCCCCGATGCAGTCGTCGAGCTTAAGGACCTTCTTGCCCAGCAAGGATGACAGCCTTTCGGCTATAGATCCCATTCTCAGCTCTTCGGTAACGCCTTTCGGCCTTCCCAAATGGGAAACAAGCACCACCCTGCCCCCTCTTTCAGAAAGGTATTTGATGGTCGGCAAAGCTTCTTTGATCCTCATGTCATCGGTGATGGCCCCGGTCTTTTTGTCCATCGGTACATTGAAATCGACCCTTACAAGGACGCGTTTTCCCTTGATGTCGCTGTCTTTCAGGTCTTCTACGGATCTTTTCATCTTAGTCCTCCTCCTGTATTGTGTAGAGACAAAAAAGGCGCTTTACGCGCCTTTTGTTGTTATTTCTACAGGGACTTTGCCATCTTCGAGACAAGGTCCACGACCCTGTTCGAGTAACCCCATTCATTGTCGTACCAGGACACGACCTTGAAGAACCTTTTTTCTCCCTTAAGGTTGTTCTGGAGAGTGGCCAGCGAGTCATATATGGACGAACGCTCGTCATGTATGAAATCGGTGGAAACAAGCTCTTCATCGGTAACGCCGAGGACGCCTTTGAGATAGGTCGTTGACGCTTTTTTAAGGAGAGAATCGATCTCCTCGATAGAAGTATCCTTTGCCGCCCTGAAAGTAAGGTCGACTACGGATACGTCAGCTGTCGGGACCCTGAAGGACATGCCGGTAAGCTTGCCCTTTGTGACGGGGAGAACTTCTCCTACGGCCTTTGCAGCGCCTGTGGTCGAAGGGATGATATTGATCGCAGCGGCCCTTCCGCCTCTCCAGTCCTTCTTTGACGGTCCGTCAACTGTCTTCTGCGTGGCGGTGTAGGCATGTATCGTGGTCATAAGGCCGGTCTCGATGCCTATGCCTTCTTTTATGAGGACATGGACCACGGGGGCCAGGCAGTTGGTCGTGCAGGATGCATTGGATACTATGTTGTGCTTCGCGGGATCGTATTCCGAATCGTTGACGCCCATGACTATGGTCTTGACGTCACCTTTGCCCGGAGCGCTGATGAGCACTTTCTTGGCGCCGGCGGCCAGATGGCCCTTTGCTTTTTCGGAATCGGTGAACAGACCGGTCGATTCGATGACGATATCTACCCCGAGGTCTTTCCAGGGAAGCTGCGACGGGTCTTTGGTCGCCATTACGCATCTGATCTTTTTGCCGTTGACAACGAGAACGTCATCCTCAGCCGCGGAAGGGCTACTCTTCTCTGTCTTGATATCGGCCTTGAACCTGCCGTGAACGGAATCGTATTTCAGCTGATAAGCGAAATACTTCGCATCCGTGCTTATGTCGACAACTCCGACCACATCCACGTCCTTACCCTGGACGCCCCTCTCGACGAGGGCCATGAACACGAGCCTTCCTATCCTTCCGAAACCGTTGATCCCGACTTTTACTGCCATGATTCTTCCCCTTTCTGTTTGTGAAAATCCCCTTACCAAGCTGATTGGATCGTGGAATTCTATGAGGCGAACAAAAAAATTATATCATCACTTCTAAAATAGTGTCAATTATGGTATGTTCTATCATTATGCGCCGGCAAGCTGGAATAACATCGAAAGCATCAGCCTTCCTGGTCTTTTCCGTTTTCTGCGCGATGCTGGCCGCCGCCTATCTCCTTACCGCCGCAAGCGACAACGGACCGCGCCGCTCGCAGGACAGGTTCTTCACCGCAAATTCCGTCGAGCTGTCGGGGTTTGAAGGCAATATGAAGAAATGGACGGTAAAGGCAAGGGACATCTCCTCAACCAGGAACCAGGAGGTAGTAAGGATGGACGGTGTCCGTTCGGGTACGATCTTTGACGGGCAGGATGTCATCGCTGACAGGATCGTCGCGGAGACCGTTTACGTTGCTAATTTCAGGAACGAGCTTGAAGCTATCGGCAGCCCTGAGATAACGGCGAGGGCCGACCTGAGAAGGCTCGCAGGCGGGAACAGAGATAAGAGCATAGAGCTGTCGGATATCCGTGCAGCAAGGGTCACCTATTTCGGACGTCAGAACAGGACCGAAGTGCTCGGCCTCTTCTCAAGGGACAAGAACACCTCGATCAAGGCAGAAAAGGCGGTCATAGATCACAGGACAGGAAAAGCTTTGCTCACCGGGGACCCGGTGTTAAGGACCAAAGAAAGCGCAGTCAGGTCGGCCTCTTTTGAGGTCAGCATCAGGGAGGACACTTTAAAGAGCGAACGGAGAGCAGAGATCATCGTTGACAGGAACGGCAGATCGTCCATAACGGGAGAAAGGCTCATTTTTAATTTCAAGAGCGAGACCGGCTCTATCGAGGGAAAGGTCAGATTTTCTCAAGCAGGAAAATCGGCATCGGCATCGAACCTGATCTTCGACATCCGGTCAGACACAGCTGAACTGAGGGAGGATGTCAATGCGACTTTTGTGAAAGCAAGGAGCATTTTAAAGGACCCGTCTTCGGCAAGGATAAAGGGAGAAGAAGCCAGAAAGAGCCTTGATAAAGGGGTCTCCCTATCTTGCGACAGGCTTTTGGTATCGCTCTCGGGAAAGGACGCCAAGGCAGCAGGAGATGTAAGGGTATGGCAGAATGACCGCTACGCAATGTCGAGCAGAGCGGAGTACGACCCCAAAAGGGAGATCATCACCCTGAGCGGCAATGTTTCGCTAAAGAAGAACAGGGAGTGGCTTAAGACTGAACGCGTTGTGGTCTCGGTAAATGACGGAACGTTCCAGGCTATCGGCAATGTTGAGATGGACCTGCGCATAAAACGCAATAAAAAGTCCCCTTCGCCTTGATATGGTCTCCGGTGTAATGTAAAATAGGTCCATGGAAAAGCACGATCTGATCGTTGTCCTTGATTTCGGCGCACAATACAGCATGCTTATTGCCAGAAGGGTCAGGGAGTGCAATGTCTACAGTGAACTTCTCCCCTACAACACAACCCTCGAAGAACTGAAGAAAAAAGACGTTAAAGGCATAATCCTTTCGGGCGGTCCAAGCAGCGTTTACGAAGAGAACTCTCCAAAGATCGACCCTAAGATATGGACCTCGGGGATCCCTATCCTCGGCATCTGCTACGGCATGCAGCTCATGGCAAAAGAGCTGGGCGGCGAAGTAAAAGGCGAGCAGATACGCGAATACGGCAAGGCTCCTTTGTCAGTCGAGGACCAGGCCAATCTCTTTGCAGGCCTTCCTAAAGAGATCAATTGCTGGATGAGCCACGGAGATACCGTTACAAAGCTCCCGAAAAGCTTCACATCGCTTGCGAAGACCAAGACAACGGTCAACGCCGCCATGGGCAGCAAAGAAAAGAAACTCTACGGAGTGCAGTTCCATCCCGAAGTGGTCCATACGGATTTCGGCACCGAGATAATCAAGAACTTCGTTTATATCGTCTGCAAGGCCCAGGCCACCTGGACCACAAAATCTTTCATCGAAAGACAGACCGAAAAGATCAGGGCAAGCGTGGGCAAAGACAAGATACTCTGCGCCCTTTCAGGCGGTGTTGACTCCACGACAGTTGCGGTGCTTGTGGCAAAAGCCGTGGGAGAACAGCTGACCTGTATGTTCATAGACCAGGGCTTTATGAGAAAGAACGAAGCAAAAAAGATAGTTGAGATGTTCGAAAAGCACTTCAAGATAAACCTCATACATGTCGACGCGTCCGAGATCTTCTTTGAAAAATTAAAAGGCGTAACTGATCCCGAGAAGAAACGCCATGCCATCGGCAACGAGTTCATCGCGACATTCGAAAGAGAAGCAAAGAAGCTCGGGACGATACCGTTCCTTGCCCAGGGAACCCTGTACCCTGATGTTATTGAAAGCGCCGTCCCCGGCAAGCACACCAATGCCGTCAGGATCAAGACGCACCACAATGTGGGCGGACTCCCCGAAAAGATGAACTTCAAGCTGGTCGAACCTCTTAAGAGACTTTTCAAGGATGAGGTAAGGGCGCTTGGCAGGGAAATGGGTATTGCAGAAGAGATAATCGGACGCCAGCCCTTCCCCGGTCCGGGACTGGCCATCAGGATAATCGGCGAGGTCACGCCGGACAGGGTCAAGATACTCCAGGAAGTAGATGATATAGTCGTCGGAGAAATTAAGAAGGCCGGTTTCTACAACAAGGTCTGGCAGTCGTTCGCGGTACTTCTTCCCATAAGAACGGTAGGCGTTATGGGCGATAAAAGGACGTATCTCAACACCATAGCCATCAGGGCCGTCACCTCTAACGACGCAATGACGGCAGATTGGGCAAAACTGCCTTATGAACTACTCGAGAAAATATCAAGCAGGATAATAAACGAGACCCCTGAAGTGAACCGCGTGGTATACGACATCAGCTCCAAACCGCCTTCGACCATCGAGTGGGAATAAGGACAGCTACTTCTCGTTTCTTCTCTGCCTCATCCTCTCGACCCCTGCCGCATGACCTGCCCAGTCAGCCGAGAAAGTATGGGTCCCGTCACCGTTTGAAACGAAATAGTAGTATTTGGTCTTTGCAGGATACAGAGCGGCCATAACGGCCTTTATCCCAGGATTGCATATTGGCCCAGGCGGAAGTCCGACGTTCTTATAGGTGTTATAAGGCGAATCGACCTTGAGATGGCTGTAAAGGACCCTTTTTGTCGGCATATTCAGAGCGTACTTCACGGTCGGGTCGGCCCTGAGCAGCCACCCGCTGTCGAGCCTGTTGTGGAACACCGAGCTGATTATCGGCAGTTCCCTGTCCATTACGGCTTCCTTTTCAAGGATGGAGGCAAGAGTTATTATTTGATGGAGTGTATATTTTTTTCGCATAGGAGATGCATTGTAGACCGGAGGGACGAGAGCATCGAACCTGTTTAGCATCAGCTCTACCAGCACTTCCCTTTTTATACGCTTTGAAAGGTAGTATGTGTCAGGGAAAAGATAGCCTTCGAGCGATTCGATGGGGACATTGGAGAGAAAAGGATATTTCATCCTGAGCGAATAGTCTATCCCCCTATACTCGAGGTCATAAAAAGACCCGTCCTCAACACGTATGCCTTTGCGCTGAAGTATCTGCCCCATCCTGTAGATAGAGCTGCCTTCAGGAAAAGTGATCTTATTGTCACCAGTATATATCCTTCCTTCGCTTAAAGCGCCGATTATTGACAGATTGTTCATGTTAGGCCTGAAATAATATGTGCCCGCTTTAAGCTTGCTGCCTGTTCCCAGTATCCTCACCGAGACCTCAAAGGCAGCCTTGTTGCCGATAACACCGCTTTCATACAGAAGCTTTGAAATGTCCTTGGCGGTGGTATCTTCGGGGATATCTATCTTGACATCGGTCCCGTTGAAGACATCTTTAGCAAGGAAAAATGTATTGGCAAGGAACAGGACGACCATGACAGTACCGACAAGAAAGAACTTCCCTGTGTTCGAAGAAAGAAAAGTCCTTACGGCCTTAATAGTTCCTGCAGCCGCCGCTAACGCGTTCTTAAGCACACGTTTGTAGAAATACGGCCGGATATAACGCAGCAGATGCCTTTTTGTCTTTTTTGATAATTTGACCATTATTTCTTCCTGTCCATATAAGACTGCAGCATGACGGCCGCCGCGATCTTATCGACGACAGACCGCCGCCTGTCCCTTCGCACACCGTCATCTATCATCTGTTTGTCCACCTGGGCCGTCGTCATCCTCTCATCCATATATTCTACGGGCATCCCTGTCAAGGCGCATAATTTTGCGCCGAAATCCTTTACTTTTTCCGCACTTATCCCGATGCTTCCGTCAAGGCTAACGGGAAGACCCATCACGACCTTCGAGACATCGGACCTCCTGATGATATCCGCTATCTTTTCAAGGAGTGTCTTGTCGTTAACGAGCACCGAATGCGGCTGCGCTGTTATCATGAGAGGATCGCTCAGCGCCAGCCCCACCCTCTTCTTTCCGTAATCGATGCCCAGTATCCTCATCAGGCTCCTTTTGCAACTGCATCCTTGACGATACCGCTTATCCTGTCCCTGATGCTCATATCTTTTGTTGCGCCTTCCGCAAGGTCGGGCCTTCCTCCGCCTTTTCCTCCCGTAAGCGAATTCATCTCTTTCACCTTCTGCCCGGAGTTAAAGCCGCTCTTTACCCTGTTAGGTCCCGCCCCGATGAAGTAGGAAACTTTGTCCTCAGTTACCGACGATATCGACACGGCTCTGTCAGGGAACTCATCGATAAGAGAGCTGATAAGCTGCTTTAACACCTGACCGCCGTAACCGTTGAATTCACGGTGCACATCGCCCTTCATCAGGTCCGCGGCTATCCCGGGTCTTTCAGACATGATGCGTTCAGCCTGCTGTTTTTCCTCTTCAAGGGCTTTTTTCTTTTCTTCCGCAAGTTTTTGTTTTTCTTCACTTGCTTTGCTCAGTGACTCAACGTACTTTAGCGCGGGTTCTCCCGAAACAGCCTCTATCCTCCTCATACCCTGAGAAACAGCGCTCTCTTTTATGATCTTGAAGGTCTTAATCTCAGATGTGTTCTTGACATGTGTGCCGCCGCACAGCTCTTTGCTGAAGTCGCCGACCTTGATCAGCCTGACATTGCCCGAATACTTCTCGCCGAACAATGCCATAGCTCCCTGTTCCTGTGCTTTTTCAACTGTCGTGATCTCAGTAGTCACAGGCAAAGCATCTTTGACCGCATTGTTGACGATATTCTCCACTTTATTGATCTCTTCAGAGGTCATGGCTTTTTTGTATGAGAAATCGAACCTGAACTTATCACTGCCTACGGATGACCCTGATTGTTTGACCGTATCGCCGAGGACCTTGCGCAGCGCAGCATGCAATAGATGTGTTGATGTGTGATGGGCCGCTATCATGGCCCTTATCTGTCCGTCCACCTCAGCGCGGACTTTTTCTCCCTTGACCGGAGTGATGCCGCCCTTAATGCCGTGAAGGATCACGCCTTCTGCAGTTTTGAACAGGCGGGACACTTCGTGCCTGTTCTTTTCGATCACAAGCCAGCCTTTGTCGCTGTCCTGCCCGCCGCTCTCGACATAGAAAGGGCTCTTATCCAGAATGATGAAGCCTTCCCTTACATCAAGAACTGTGGATCCTGTTTCAGTTGCGTCATATCCTGTGAAAGCCGTTGCCGGAACACCGGTTATCTGCGGAATTGCCCCAAGCTCTTTCGTTTTACCGCCGGCCTGCCTGCTCCTGCTTTTCTGCTCCTCAAGCCTTGCCTCAAAGCCCGGCATGTCCACCGACAGGCCTTTTTCGGCGCATATCTCTTTTGTCAGCTCTACGGGGAACCCGTACGTATCATAAAGCTTGAAAGCATCGGCCCCGTTTATTATCCCGCTCGATGACCTCGAGATCATTTCGTCAAGTATGGAGCTGCCCTGGTTTATCGTCCTTGAGAAGGAATCCTCCTCCGAAGAAAGTACGGACAGGATATTCTGCCTTGCCGAGCTGAGACCGGGGTAAAAAGTGCCATAGTCGGCAATAACGGTCCCGGCAATTTCCTCGGTAAAGAAGCCTTTTATCCCGAGCTTTCTTCCGTGCATCAGAGCCCTTCTGATAAGACGGCGAAGGATATAATTCCTGCCTTCATTTCCCGGCTCAATGCCGTCCGCGATAAGAAAAACGGATGCTCTTATGTGATCGGCTATAACACGTTCGGACCTTTTGTCCCCCGAATCAACTGCCGCTGCCAGCTGTCTGACCTTCTCTATCATCGGAGTGAAAAGATCGGTATCAAAATTGGACCCTACTCCCTGAAGGACAGAAGCTATCCTCTCAAGCCCCATACCTGTATCGATGTTCTTCTTGGGGAGCGGCGTTAAGGCCCCTTTCTCGTCCCTGTTGTATTGCATGAAAACCAGGTTCCATATCTCAAGGAACCTGTCACAGTCGCATCCCGGGCCGCAGTCGGGGGAGCCGCAGCCTAAAGCTTCGCCCTGGTCATAATAGATCTCACTGCACGGACCGCACGGCCCGGTAGGTCCTGCCGCCCAGAAATTGTTATCCTCCCCGAGCTTAAATATCTTTTCTGATGACACGCCTGTCTTTTTCCAGATGCCGATGCTCTCTTCATCTTCCTCAAATACTGCAATGGACAGCTTTTTGGGGTCTATGCCGAACTCTTTTGTTATAAGCTCCCACGCGAACGATATGGCTTCTTCCTTGAAATAGTCGCCGAAAGAAAAATTCCCGAGCATCTCAAAAAAAGTGTGGTGCCTTGCTGTGCGTCCGACGTTATCTATGTCATTGGTCCTGATACACTTTTGCACCGTGGCGGCCCTTGTGTATGCGGGTTTTTCTATACCGAGAAAGATCGGCTTGAACTGGAGCATCCCAGCCACGGTCAGCAGGACGGTAGGGTCTTTCGGAACGAGCGATGAGCCTTCGAGGACCTTATGCCCTTTCTTTTCAAAATGATCGAGGAACTTTTTTCTGATGTCTGTTGACTTCATCTGTTCACTTTGCCATGAATTCTTTCATTAGTGATTTCACGGCGTCATGCACGGCGTCTATGCTCTGTTTTTCCGCATCGATCACCTTTACTCTTTCGGGCTCGTTCCCCGCGATCTCAAGGTAGGCTTTTCGTACCTCGTTATGGAAAGCTATCTTTTCCTTTTCGAACCGGTCGATCTTTTTTATCTTGCCCTTCTCCATATTGGAGACCATGAGGGCCCTGGGAAGACCGACAGCAGGGGAAATATCAAGAAGGAACGTGATATCAGGCACAACACCCTGGCTTGATACGGAATTGACGTACCTGACCAGCTCCTCAGGAAGCTTCCGCCCTCCTATCTGGTAAGCGAGAGTGGAATCGGTAAAACGGTCCACGATGACCACTGCGCCCTGTTCCAGCGCGGGTTTGATAACCTCAGAAACATGCTGCGCCCTGTCAGCAGCAAAAAGGAACAGCTCGGCACCGCCGGCCAGCGGCTCTTCCATGCCAAGCAATATCTTCCGGATCTCTTTCCCGACCCTGGTCCCTCCGGGCTCAAGAGAGATCACGACTTTGCGTCCCAGCCCCTTGAAATACTTTTCGAGCAGCTTGGCCTGTGTGGATTTTCCGCAGCCCTCCGGCCCTTCGAAAGTCACAAGAATACCTTTTGCCATTTTTTCTCCTATCTGGACACGAAATTTATTCCGAACGCGAATTCATTCCTGGCGGCCCTGTACGACAGCATAAGATCGAAGCAATGCATCTGTACAGTTGCATTATAATCTATATCCCTGACGGTAAAAAGCGGCGTATTGTACGACAGCATAATACCGAGCGAGTAAATGCCGTATTTCAGCTGAAGGCCTCCTCTCAGCTCATCATAGGGGAAGTAGCGGTAATTCTCGTACCTGAATGGGCTTGCCCCCTCATTAAAGAAGTAGTGGGCGTAACCGACCGAGCCGAGAAGGTTCTCGCTGAAGGTCTTCTCAAGGTCTATTCCGCCAATAACGCTGAACCATCTTCCGTACTGAGAGTATGAAGTATAGTTCATCCCGACCCTTTCTCTCAGCACCATCCCTCGGCCAAGGTCCTGGAAATATTGAGAGTCGCTCTTTGCGCCGAAAGCCGCGGCCCTGACCCCTGAGGATTCCTCGGATACCGATCCGGCGAACACGTCCACCTGCTGGTTGAAGTTGGGGAGAAAATACGGCACATCGGTATATTTGAGAGTGACCATCGGCAGCTTTGACACCCTCTCATAGTTCTCTCTTTCACGGTATGACGCATCGATCGAGGCGCTGTATTTTTTCCTTGGCGGGACGTCGAGCATCTCATAGAACAAATATCTTTTTTCGTCAGTCCTGATATCGTCCCCGAAATATAGAGTGTCGGTCACGCCTCCCGACCAGCCGTCCCCTCCCGAAGTGTACACCCTGAAACTGCCTTCGTTGTCCTTGTTCGGCAGGAAGTTCGTTTCAAAACCGAGACCGGGCCCTTTCCTGGTCATATAATCCAGCGAAAGTAGCCCGTACGAATAGCTTGAAAGCCTCCAGATGACCTTTTGCCTGAAATACAGACCGTCCTCGTCATTGCTCCCTATCTCGGGCAGCGGCGCCGGGTTCTTTTTTTTGTAGCGGCCCCCGACGAAACCGGTATCGAACACATAAGTAGGGACCGGGACGACAGGCACTCCGTTGATATAGAAAAGCCCGAGATACTGAACTATCCATCCCGTTTCCTGATAGAACGTCATGTTCCTTGAAGTTATCTTGTAATGCGGGTGGTCGAGATCGCAGGAAGAAAAGCTGGAATCGTTGAAGTCGATCTTCTCCGGATCGAAAGATATCCCTTTGCCCTCGACCCAGGTCGAGCCGAGCATTATCTTTACCGAATCGGCGCTGCCTGTATCGTTCTTCAGGTCGTAATCAAGGCTTTGCCCCGTTATGTCAAAATTGTTCTTGCGAAGAATGAACCCTCCGCTTGCGTCGACAGTGTTGTCGGTCTTTGAGTATTTGAGCTCCCGGGCCTCAATAGTAATGCCTTTGTACTGGACCTCGACGCTGCCTTTAGCGTCGAAAATGCCGCGCTCTTTGTCAAAGACAACCCTGTCAGCCTGGATGGAGACGCCTTCACCGGAGAGCGCCGTGCCAGCCACCGCCGCTAATGCGGCAGCAATGACAACAAAGCCGCGCGCTCTACTGAGCGGTTTCCTCATAAGGGCTTTTGCTCTCGAATTTTGTGAACTCTTTTCTGAACACAAGTTCAATTTTTCCCGTGGGGCCGTTCCTCTGCTTGGCAATGATGATGTCGGCGATATTGCCTTTTTCCGCTCCGGGGTTGTAATAGTCGTCCCTGTGTATGAACATTACCAGATCGGCCGTCTGCTCTATCTCTCCCGACTCCCTGAGGTCCGAAAGTCTAGGTATCCTGTCCTGCCTTTGCTCGATGGCCCTTGAAAGCTGTGAAAGGGCTATCACCGGCACGTCAAGCTCTCTGGCAAGGGTCTTTAATCCTCTGGCTATCTCCGATATCTGCTGGACGCGGTTATCGTCGTTCATCCTTCCCTGCATGAGCTGAAGGTAATCAACCACAATAAAACCGATATTATGCTCGATCTTGAGCCTTCTGGCCTTGGCCCTCATCTCCATTACCGAAAGCAGAGGGGAATCATCGATGAATATCGGGGCTTCCGAGATCCGGCCTATGGCCTTTGTAAGCCTTTTCCATCCCTGGTCGGACAAAGCCGCGGTCTTGAGCTTTTGCGCGTCTATTTCCGCTTCGGAGCATAAAAGCCTCTGCGCGAGCTGTTCCTTTGACATCTCGAGACTGAATATGGCGATCGGGATCTTGGACTTGATGGCCGTGTTCTGGGCAAAGTTCAGCGCCAGCGCCGTTTTACCAACGGACGGCCTTGCCGCGAGAATGATAAGTTCAGAGTTCTGGAAACCGGCAGTATACTTGTCAAGGTCGGGATAGCCTGACGGGATGCCTGTAAGGGCCTCTTTGTTGTCATACTGCTTATCAAGGCGGTCAAGCACGTCCTTCAGGATGCGGTCGACCTTGTGGAAGTCCCTTTTGACCCTGTTCAGAGCGATATCAAAAACCGTCTTCTCTGCCGTATCAAGCACCATGTCGACATTGCCGTTGTCCTCGAAAGCATCCCCTACTATCTTTGTCCCGGCCTCGATCAGCCTGCGGAGCACGGCCTTTTCCTCGACTATCTTGGCATAATACTCGACATTGGCAGCCGTAGGCACTGAGTTCAGAAGGTCGGTGATATAAACGCTGCCGCCGCAGGCATCAAGTTTGCCTGTCCTTCTCAGCTCGTTCGTCACGGTAACGATATCCACCGGCTCATCCTTCTCGAAGAGGTTCATCATGGCATCAAAAATGAACTTGTGCGCGTCCCTGTAAAAGCTGTCGGAGGTTAGCACCTCAACGCATTTTACGATGGCGTTCTTGTCGAGAAGCATGGCCCCGATGACGCTTTGTTCGGCATTGATGTTCTGAGGGGGCATCCTGTCCTGTGTCATAGTACTTCCTTTATGTATTTCGATGTGAACCCTTTGCCCGAAGAAGCCACTTCTTCCGGCGTCCCTGCGACAACGATCCTGCCGCCTCTTGCTCCGCCTTCCGGCCCGAGATCGATAAGGTGGTCGCAGACCTTTACCACGTCCAGATTATGCTCGATCACCAGCACCGTATTTCCCTGGTCCACCAAACGGTTAAGCACGTCAAGGAGCTTCTTTACGTCATCGAAGTGCAGGCCCGTGGTGGGCTCGTCCAGGATATACAGCGTATTTCCTGTGCTCCGGTGAGAAAGCTCGGTGGCAAGCTTGACCCTTTGGGCTTCTCCGCCCGAAAGCGTAGTAGCCGCCTGGCCCAGATGAATATACCCAAGCCCTACGTCCAGGAGCGTTCTCAGTTTCGTCTTTATCTGAGGCACTTTGGAGAACAGCTCATGGGCTTCCTCGACGGTCATTTCGAGGACATCTGAGATATTCCGGCCTTTGTACCGGATATCCAGCGTGTCCTTATTATACCTCATACCCGAGCAGTCATCGCAAGGTATATAGACATCAGGAAGGAAGTGCATCTCTATCTTAATAAGACCTCCTCCTCCGCATTTCTCGCACCGGCCACCTTTCACATTGAATGAGAAACGGCCCTTCTGATAGCCTCTCGCTCTTGCCTCTTCGGTCATAGCGAAGATATCGCGGACATGGTCAAAAACACCAGTATATGTGGCCGGATTCGATCTGGGGGTGCGCCCTATCGAAGACTGATCTATGATTATGACCTTGTCAATATTCTCAACACCTTTTATGTCATCGTATTTGCCCGGTCTTACTGAAGAGCCGTAGAACCTTTTCGCAAGTGCGTTATACAGAACATCGTTGACGAACGAGCTCTTTCCGGACCCTGAAACCCCTGTTATGCCGACCAGCTTGCCCAGAGGGATATCGATATCGATGTCCTTCAGGTTGTTGTGCTTTACGCCTTTGACCGATAATGCCCTCCCGTTGCCTTTGCGTCTTTCTTTCGGGACATCAACCTTGAGCCTGCCTGTCATGTAAGAACCGGTAGTCGACTTCTGGTCCTTGAGCATCTCTTGATAACTGCCCTGAAAGACAACTTCCCCTCCGTGCACACCCGCCCCAGGACCGATGTCGACAATATGGTCCGCCGCGCGTATTATCCCTTCGTCATGCTCTACGACGATCACGGTGTTGCCAAGGTCCCTTAGGTTCACAAGGGTCTTTATGAGCCTGTCATTATCTCTCTGGTGAAGGCCTATGCTCGGCTCGTCAAGAACATACAGGACACCCACAAGGCCGGAGCCTATCTGTGTAGCCAGGCGTGTCCTCTGGGCCTCCCCTCCTGAAAGGGTCCACGCTTCCCTTGAAAGCGTAAGGTAATTTAGCCCTACGTCCATGAGGAACTTTATCCTCAGCTTTATCTCTTTGAGTATCTGCCTCGAGATGATCTTCTGGCTCTCGGTCATCTTGAGCGAGTCGATGAACTGCGAAAGATGCTCAATGTCCATATTTGAGACTTCGTGTATGTTCTTTCCGCCCACCTTAATGGAAAGGCTTTCGGGCTTAAGCCTTGCCCCCGAACAGGCGGTGCAAGGGACAGGGCTCATGAACCTGTGCAGGTAAAAACGGACATGCTCGCTGTCGGTCTGCCTGTACCTGCGCTGGAGCATGGGAATGACGCCTTCATACGAGTCGTCATACTCCATGGTGCCCCGTCTCCACTCGTAAGTGAAATGAAGGCTTTCATCACCTGAACCGAAAAGAACGGCATTGAGCTGCTCTTTGTTGAGCTCTTTTACCGGCACATCGAGCGAGAACCTGTATTTATTTGAAAGGGCCTCAAGCTGATGCGCGTAGTAAGGCGAAGGCTTCCTGAAAGGAGCAATAGCCCCCTCGTTGACAGATAGGTTCTTGTCAGGGATAACAAGATCAGGATCGAACTCAAGAGAGGAGCCGAGCCCTGTGCATTTCGGGCAGGCCCCAAAAGGGTTGTTGAACGAAAAGGTCCTTGGAGCTATCTCTCCGAGGCTCTCCCCGCATTTTGGGCAGGAGAAATTCTCGCTAAAAACATTCAGCTTGCCGCTCTCAGAAACAATGTTGACGACACCCTTCCCGAACCTCAATGCCGTTTCGATGCTGTCGACAAGCCTTTTCCTTCCGTCCTGAGTGACCTTAAGCCTGTCGACCACTATCTCTATGGTATGTTTCTTCTTTTTGTCCAGCTCGATGCCGTCGGCGATATCAACGGTCTTGCCGTCGACCACCAGCCTTACGAAACCGTCCTTCCCTGCGTTCTTTATCACATCCCGGTGCTCACCTTTTTTCCCTGTCACAACGGGGGCAAGAACGCTGACCTTATCGCCCGACATGTCAGAAAGGACCCTGTCGACTATCTGGGAAGCGCTCTGCTTCTCGATCTTTGTCCCGCATGAGTGGCAGTAAGGAACACCGATATTGGCAAAAAGCAGCCTTAAGTAATCGTATATTTCTGTTACCGTGCCCACAGTGGAACGGGGGTTCCTGGAAGTCGTCTTCTGTTCGATAGATATCGCTGGCGAAAGCCCTTCGATGGAATCGACATCCGGCTTCTGCATCTGCTCCAGGAACTGCCTGGCATATGCCGAAAGCGATTCGACATATCTGCGCTGGCCTTCGGCATATATCGTATCGAAAGCCAGGGAGGATTTACCGGACCCGGAAAGGCCCGTGATAACGACAAGCTTGTTCCTTGGTATCCTGAGGCTTATGTTCTTAAGGTTATGGGTACGGGCGCCTTTAATGACGATGGAGTTATCTTCGGCCATAGCTACATTATATCCCAACGACGGACCTAGCCGTTAAGGATATATTCCTCCACCATTTGAGCTGAGGTATTTACCACGTCGGAGGGTGAAAGTCCGGCTTCTTTTGCGAGCGCCAGCGCGTTATCGAACCTGCCCAGCTGCTCGAGACAGTGCGAATCGGACCCTACAGAAACTTTCCAGCCGATCTTTTTCACAAGCTTTGCGATCTCAAGACAGTTCGGCCTGCTGCCCTTCCGCACCCATCCTGAAAAGGAGGCATTGTTGATCTCTGGCAGAACCCTTTCTTTTTTGCATGCCTCGACAACGGCCTCATAGTCTACAGGGAACTGAGGATTGCCCGGATGGCCCAGTATCTTTACTTTCGGGTCCTTAATTGCTTTAAGGACGGCTTTTGTGTTCTTGTCCCTGTCCTTGCCGTCATACCCGAGATAGCGGTGAAAGGAGACTATAGCCATATCGAGCATATCGATCGATTCCCGGTCGATGTCTATGGTCCCGTTCTCATCAAGTATGTTAGCTTCGATGCCTTTTATCACGCGGACGCCTTTGATAAGGTCGGGCAGGCTGTGCAGGTTCTGGAAATGGTAGATATGAGGGCCTCCCGGCATTTTCGGGCCGTGGTCGGTCATGGCAATGTACTTAAGACCGGCTCCAGAAGCATGTCCGGCAAGCTCGTAAATAGTATTGTACGCATGACCTGAAGCTACCGTATGTATATGAAGATCTGCTATGAGTTCCAAGAAAGACCCCTTTATTCCGAGGTGCCGTCGGTGATATCGAAGTTGGAGTAGACGTTCTGGACATCATCGTGGTCCTCGAGAAGGCCTACCAGCTTCAGGAGCTTCTTTGCTTCATCGCCGCCCACCTCAATTGTAGCGTTCGGTACCAGAGTGATCTCTGAGGACTGAATGTCATACTTCTTTTCTTTAAGAGCGTTAAGGACCTGCTCATAGTTCTCAGGCTTGGTCTTTATCTCAAGAGAGGAATCCTCTTCGTTTATATCTTCAGCGCCGGCTTCTGCCGCGTCGGCGAACAGCTGGTCAGCATCGGTATTGCTCTTGTTCACTGATATCACCCCGAACCTGGTGAACTGCCAGGAAACGCAGCCTGATTTGCCCATGTTACCGCCGTTGCGTGAGAAGATGAACTGCATTTCGCCTAATGTACGGTTCTTGTTGTCGGTCATGACATCAACTATTATCGCGGTGCCGTTAGGACCGTAACCCTCGTATGTGATCTCGTCGATGACGGCGCCTTCGCCGCCGCCTACGCCTTTTTGGATAGCGCGCTCGATATTGTCCTTGGGCATATTGGCGGACCTGGCCTTTTCGATCACAAGGCGTAGCCTTGCGTTGCCGGCTGGGTCGCCGCCCCCGAGTTTCGCTGCTACGGTTATCTCCCTTGCAAGCTTTGAAAAGACCTTACCGCGCGTGGCATCGGTCTTTGCTTTTGCCCTTTTGATAGTGGCCCATTTGGAATGTCCGGACATACCATTATGATAGCATTTTTTTACGCGGCGCGGGATGAACGGATGCTGTCAGAAAGCCTCTCGACCGCCATTTTGTAGAGCGTAAGATATTTCCTGGCTGAAACATCCCATGAATAATCAAGAGACATTATCCTCTTCACCAGCGAGTCCCAGGCCCGCCTGTCCTTTTTGAACAAGGTGAAGGCCCTTTCCACGGCGCCGTACAGCGCTTCGCTGTTGTAGTCATCGAACGTGAGCCCTGTCCCGTTCTTCCTGTCGCTCCCGAGGTCGAGCACGGTATCCTGAAGCCCGCCCGTCCTGCGTACGACAGGGACTGTCCCGTATTTAAAACTGATAAGCTGTCCGAGGCCGCAGGGCTCGTACCTGGAAGGCATCAGGAAAGCGTCGGACCCCGCATATATCAGAGGCGCGACAGCAGAATCAAAACCTATGTTTGCAGAGATCTTGTCGGGATACTTTCTGGAGAGGTCCTTAAAAAGGTTCTCGTAATACGGCGCTCCAGTGCCGAGAAGTACGAACTGCACAGGGAGCTGCATTATCCTGTCCATAGCACCTGCGATGATATCAAAACCCTTCTGGTCGCTGAGCCTTGAAACGACGGAGACGAGCATATGCCCCTGTTTGTCGGGAAGGCCGTTGATCTTGAGGAGCTGCTTTCTATTGGCTGATTTGCCGCCCATCCGGGACGGGCTGTAGTTCTCTGCCAGGTTCTCGTCCGTTTCGGGGTCCCAGATATCATAATCCACTCCGTTCACGATACCGTAAAGGTCGTTGGCCCTTGAAGACATAAGCCCGTCAAGGCCGTAGCCCCCTTCCGCGGTCTGTATCTCCTTGGCATAGGTCTCGCTCACCGTGTTTATCACGTCAGAGTAGATGAGACCCGCTTTGGCAAAAGAGATATTCCCCCAGAACTCGAAGCTGTCCCTGCTGAAATACTCCCAGCCTAGCCCGACCACAGGGAGCTTTTCCTTGGCGAACAGGCCGAGGTAGCCCATATTGTGTATGGTGTACACCGAGGCGATCGAACTGTAGAAAGGGTCGTTCTTGAGCGCTGTTTTGATATAGGCAGGGGCAAGGCCGGTCTGCCAGTCGTTGCAGTGTATTACATGAGGCTCCCATCCGAGCATCTTGATGAACAGAAGGGCCGCCTTGTTGAAAAAAACGAACCGCTCGCAGTTGTCCCAGTAATCGCCTCCGTGTTCCCCGTACAGTCCGTTGCGCCCGAACAGACCGTCGTTGCCGATGAAATAGACAATTACATCTGACCCGGGGACCTTCGCCTCATAGAACTCTATCTTCTCCTTGCGGTATCCGACCTTGATCTCGATGTTCTTCTCGATCAGCTCGATCCCGTACTTGACCGTATCGGTCATCTTGTATTTGGGCACTATGACACGGATATCATGGCCAAGGTCTTTAAGTGCTTTAGGAAGGGCGCCCGCGACATCCGCAAGGCCTCCTGTTTTGGAAAAGGGCTCCATCTCGGAAGTAATTAAAAGGATCTTCACTTCCTAAGTATTTTAGCATAAGGGACAAAGACCCTTATACATGATATTTCAGGCAAAAAATGACGATATATACGTACAAGGGTTATAGCCTATGCTTATAAATAATATATCACCCTTATTTATCTATCATTTGCAGGATGACGATCCTCCTTCGCCTAAAAGATCCCTTCCCGAATACGGAGACAGGTACTTCTACACGAGCAGAACTGTCATTGCCAAGAACGGCTTTTATCACGGCGGATTTCTGGGAGACAAGTTCGTAACTCCTTCCGACTTTTCTGAGCTCGGGGATATCAACAGGCAAACACAGATCTACGAAACGCTCAAGACCGCCAGGCATATCGACGGCAACGGCAACTTCCAGCGCAGCACCCACGGGACCAGAGAAGAATTCAAGCTGAACAGAAGTATATTCACGGTCCAAGAGGAAGATAGAATATTCGAGATACTTGATGTCAGGTCTGACGCTGTTAACCAGAACGATCTTGACGCTTTCAGGAAGGCGACCGGTTTCAGCGCGACGATAACAATGGCTTTTACCAGCTACTGGTTCAATTTGAAGTTCCCTGACAGGATGGCCAGGCTGATGGACCGGAACAAAGGCGCTTTGATGATAAAGGTAGAGCCGTGGAACTTTGAATACAACGAACCTGTGGTCACAAAGACCCTGGATGGCCTTTACGATATCATGATCGAGGCTTTTGCCAACTCAAGCTATGATGCCGGTGTTCCTGTCGGCATTGTTTGCGGACAGGAAGGCAACGGCGAGTGGTATCCGTGGGGAGCCCGTAACTTTGGCGGAAAAAGACAGGGTCCCGAAGAGAACATAGCTCTCAACAACTATTTCTTTGACAAGCTCGAAGATTACGGCGGAAAGTATGTCACTAAGATATGGAACCCCTATATTGATTTCGTTCCTAACGTGACGTTCGACCCTGTCCCGTTCTTTCCCGGAGAGGCCAATACCGACTGGATCGGTCTGAACGGCTTTGCCAGGAACGAAGCAGAATACCCGGAGTACTTTTTTAAGGCCACTATGGATAAACTTGAAGAGAATTTCCCCGGCATCCCGAAGATGATCGCCGAATGGGGTGCACTGGGCGGATACAGCTACAACATGGAGTATAAGGTCAGGCCGGAATACGCCTCGAAAGCCATAGACATGTTCTTCAGGTACGGATATTCAGGGGCACTGTATTTCAACATGTCAAAGAAAATGAGCTATGAGGGCGCATGGGACATCACGAACAACCTTATGGCCTTAAGACAGTATTATCTTGCCTTCAAACGGCACGAGAACGAAATAGCAAAAGAGCTCGCTACCAGGTCACTGGTCAGGACAGTCATGAGCGAGACGGGGATGGACAGTGTTGTGAACTCTTTGGACCCTGACCCTGCCAGGCGCGGCGGTGTATGGCCGTTTAACGGCTGTCAGGGGTCAAGAGGACCGAACAGCATATCGATGACCGGACAGGAAGCAGAATATTCCGGGGTGAGCTTCAACCTTCCTGCAGAAATAAGATACGACACCAAAGTCACCAAGAAGAAGCTTGTATTCGATTGTGAAGCATCCGTATCAGGAGGCAGACCGGAAGGCAATTTTACTGTCGAATTCCTTAAGGGAGGGCCCGGCGGCGACTGGACGAAGGACAAGAGACTTAAAGCCAACAGATACCCTACCGGAAAAGGCAAGATCGCGGTCATCATCCCTGACGGGACAGATAAGATCGTCTTCAAGATAGAGGGCAAAGGAACATATTCGATAGATCTCCGCAACATCACGGTCACGGAAGAAAGGTGGCAGTGAACATGAGGACCTCACACATCTCTCAATACTCATTTTCCGCTGAACAGCTATCATTAAAAAGGTCAGGCGGACCTGACGGCCCCCAAAAGACCATGAGACCGGTCCAGTCCTTCCCTCTTAACGAAGAGCTCCTTGTAGGAGCATGGCTGTTCCCTTCGGAGACCATGGGAGGCATGTCAGGGAGCACTATCACCGTCAAAGCTACCGGGGTGTCCGACGCTGGAATAGCTCTGGTGCTTAAGGCCCCGACGACCGAAGACCTTGAGCTGACATTTGATTACACGGCCTCAGTGGCCAATATCCACGGCAATAATTTCACCATAAACTGCATCGACCAGAAAGACCATACCGACCTTACAAAAGACGTTTATCTGTATTCAAAAAGATACCAGCCCGGCACAAAAAAGCAGGCGACCTGCTTTGTACCGAAAGGCACCAACAAGATAGCCATAGTCAACATCACGCTTGCTGTTTCTAAAGGCGACTGCGACATCGTAATAACCGACGGGGAGTTCAGCTCGATAAAGGGACCGAGCACTTTTCCGTATCTGTACTCTACCAGCAACTCCTCACAGGTGATAGGCAGCCCGGTCGTTGCCGATTCTGACCATGACGGGCAGGTAGAGGTGTTCATAAGCACCGATGACAAAAGATGCTATCTTCAGGAATACAACGGACAATCGGTCTATTTCCCCAAGGGCTGGCCGGTCAGGACGCATCTTGAGAACCAGGCCGGAGCGACCCTGTGCGATGTCGATGCCGACGGAAAGGACGAGTATGTCGTCGGCAGCGCCGACGGAGGGCTTTACGCTTTCAGGAAGGACGGGAGCATGCCGGAAGGATGGCCATTCAAAGCCGATGCCGCCATATATTCCTCTCCTGCAGTCCATGATGGAAGGATCTTTTTCGGGGCCTTGGACGGAAAACTGTACGGGATAAACGGAGACAGATCGAGTGTTAACGGTTTCCCTGTCACGACCGGTGACTGGATATCTGCGCCACCCGTCATCAAGGATATCGACAATAACGGATCTCCGGAGCTGATATTCGGGTCTTGGGACGGAAAGATATATTGCTACGGCATTGATAACGCTCAATTCAAGTGGTCCTTTGACGCCGGCAGCCCGGTCAACAGGCCTTTCTCCGTGGGGGATATGGACGGGGATAATAATGCCGAGACAGCTTTCGTTTCCGGCCCGGGGAAGATATCGCTACTTGGTCTCTCCGGAGCTCTTCTGCCGGGATGGCCGGTCAACGTATCAGGGGCCACGTTCACATCAACCATCATGGCAGAGATAGGAGGCTTCAGCGGGCTGACAGTGATAGCCGCTACCGAAGAAGGTTCGCTGCACGCCTTCGGTCCTGACGGGAAAGAAAGACAGGGATGGCCGGTCGTCGTCGACGTCCTCGGCAACATCGTATCCTCACCGATAGCAGATGACATTAACAATGACGGAGAGCTGGAGGTCCTCATCTCGACCCTTAAAACAGGCACCTGGGCATACCTTGGCACAGGCAGAGAGATGTTCACGACCGCCTTTCCCTCGGGCGGAGGATGGACGACATGTTCTCCTGTACTCGGAAGCATTGACCGCAAACAGGAAAGCATAATATTCACATCGAGCAGCACCACAGCGGTCAGGCAGACCGGATCTGACTACTCCCCGAAAAGGGTCACCTGGTTCAAGGACAGAAGGGACCTCGGGAACACCGCCTGCGCCACAAAAGATACGCTTACCCCTGTAAAGGAAGAAAGCTTGCCGAAGGATATCACGCTCGATGTCTTCCCTAATCCGGTGGACAGTTCTGCCAATATCAGGCTTGAGTTCACAAGACCGCAGGAACTGAGCATTGATGTTTATGACCTGCTCGGACGCAAAGCAGATACGGTCTACAGGGGAAAGGCGGGTGAAGGGACATTTTATGCAAAATGGGAGCCTCGCGCAAAAGAAGGCATTATTCCCGGAGTTTATTTCATAAGGGTCATCTCAGAGGAGATCATTTCTTCGAGAAAGGTCATCGTCAGGTAGGCGCTATTTCCCCAGTGCCGTTGATATGACCTTGCGGATGTCTTCGGCGTATCTTGCGGAGAGTGATTCGGCCTTGTCCGTCTCGGCAGATTCAGCGATCACATAGACCTCCTGCCTGTCAGGATGACCGTTCACCAGTACCCAGTCGCCGCCGAAGAAGAGCTTAACACCGTCAAGCAGCTCCATCTTGGCACTCCTGTTGCCGTCGACCACCGACCTGATGACCGTGCCTTTGAGCGCATTGGGGCAAGGTATCTGGGTCTTTACCAGGGACCTCTTTGGGAGAGAGTCGACTATCTCAGATATCGGGGCGTCGGCATGTACAAGAAGGTCAAGGAGCTTCCCTGTGGCAAGCATGGAATCAAATGAGGGCTGGAACCCGGGGAATATGAAGCCGCCCGTGCTCTCGCCGAAGAAATCGACGCTCTTTTCGGCCGAGACCTCCATCATCGACCTGGAGCTGGTCTTTGTCCTGACAACGGTTATCTTTTTCTTTTTGGCTATCTCGTCTATGGCCGATGTTGCGGTGACTGGAACGGCTATCATTTTGGTCTTGCCGCTGTTCACCACCAGGCAGGCAAAAAGCGAAAGGAGCGTATCTCCTTCGAGCACCCTGCCCTTCTCATCGCACACGAACAGTTTTTCAGCTCCTGTATCGAACATGACGCCGAGGTTTGCCCTGAGCGTAGGCACTATCTGAGAAAGCTGTTTTAAGGCATGCTGGAACTGCTCATTGGTCTTTGTGAACTTGTTCTCATCGATATAGGCGTTAAGTGCTATTGTCTCGACACCAAGCCTTCCAAGTATCGAGGGGAAAATAGATGAGGCATTGCCGTATGAGTAATCAAGGACTATCTTAAGGCCTTTGTCCCTTATCGCGCCCGCATCAAGGAAGTTCACCATTCCCTCTTTGTACCCTTCGGCCACGCGGTAGAACGGGAAAGAAAGCTCCCCTGTCTCATCAGCGCTCGCCCTGTCGTAATCCTCACCCCAGAACAGCCGCTCGATCGCCTTTTCTTTGCTCGGCGAAAGGTCCATGCCGTTGCTGTCGAAGAATTTTATATCCAAAAGATTAGGGTCGAACGGGGATTTTCGTACGTGTATGCCGCCTTTTGATTTAAGAGCTTTGAGCTCATAGCGGTTTATCGGGCTCGGTACTTTTTCTAGGTTGGACACATTGACGCCCGCTGAAAGCAGTCCGGAAATGAGGCCTCTGGATATCATCCTGGAGGCTTTATGGCCGTCCATGGAGCTTGTGACCGCTGACCCTTTGCCGAGCATAGCGCCGAAAGAACTTCCAAGTTTTGCGGCGAACTCAGGGGTAAGGTCGATATTGCATGTCCCGGTTATACCGTACTGCCCGAATATCGTTTTTGACCATCTTTGGCGCCAGATCATAGGCGAATTTACCGTGCTCCCCTCTTCTACTATCTTACCCGGCCATATCCTGATATAGGATTTTACTACGCTATCCGACTCAAGTATAGTATCATCGCTGACAACAGAGCCTTCTTCAAGGAGCACCCTGTCCTGAATGACCACATTGTTGGCGACGATAGCATCTTTAAGGATGCAATCGCTCCCAACGGTGACATCGTCCCATATCACACAATTGCTTATGATGCTCGAATCGCCGATAGAGCATCCTTTGCCGATGATAGAGCCGCTCACTGATGCCTTTGGACCTACCGAGGTCCCTGCCGCGATGATATTGTCCCCGGACAGGATAGCATCCGGACTGATATCGGCTTTGTCCGAGACTTCCACCCTGCAGACCTTCAGCCCACCTTCGATTATGTCCTTATGCGTGTTCCTGTATTCGGTAAGGTTGCCGATATCCTTCCAGTAGCCTCCGCAGGCCATTCCAAAGAGCCTCTGTTTTTCGGCAAGCAGTTTCGGGAAAAGGTCCATGCTGAAATCAAAGTTCACCTCTTCGGGTATATGTTCCAGCACTTCATCGTCGAGCACATAGATGCCGGTGTTGATGGTATCGCTGAACACCTCTCCCCAGGACGGTTTTTCAAGGAAGTGGTCAATTGAGCCGTCCTCCCTGGTGATCACTATCCCGTAGTCGAGCGGGTTATCTACCCTTGTCAGGGCTATGGTCGCTTTTGCTTTTTTCTCTTTATGGAATTTAATGAGCCTGGTGAGATCAAAATCAGTAATTAGATCAGCGCTGATGACCACGAAAGGACCGTCGATATGCTGCTGGGCGTATTTCACCGCGCCTGCCGTACCGAAGTCCTTGTCGGCAGTAAGATAAGTAAGTTTAACGGAGTGTGAAGAGCCGTCCCCGAAATACTCCTTAATTAGATGCGGCTTATGGAACAGTAGAACGACGATGTCGTCTATCCCGTGCTTTTTCAGGAGATCTATCACATAGGACATGATCGGCTTGCCGCAGACCGGCACCAGAGGTTTTGGGATCGATGAAGTAAGCGGATGCAGCCTCTTTCCGAAACCGCCCGCCATCAACACGGCTTTCATGATGATAGATTATATCACTTTAAGAGCGAAAAAGACCCGACATTTCTCGCCTGTCAGGAACAATACACCCTGAAGTTGATATTAGGGAATAGGTTGTCCTTCCACTCTATCTCCGAAAGGAAGCCTTCGTCGATATAGTTGCCCGTGATCATCTCGTAGAGCTTGTTGAACCTTTCAAGATGCTCACTTGTGCGTTTGTTGGCGTACTCGACCACCGTCCCCGTCTTCATGATGAAAGCCCAGTCGCTGGCCTGCAGGAGCAGCAGCTCTCTGGCGGCCTGATTAAGCGCCCTTTCGGTAAGGCCGTAAGAATCTTTGTATCTGTTGGCAAGCTCCACCATGCGCTCCGCCGCTTTGTGCAGATGCCTGTATATCCAGTCGTTGCAGCCGTCAAGCCAGTATTCGCTGTAGCCTTTGTACCCCCAGCTGCTCATTGACGGGGAGACGACCTGGTTCCTCGGGTTCTCCTCAAGATACTGGGAAGGAGTTATCAGCCTGACAGTATCCTGGTCATAGGCCATCTTCCGTATCAGATAGTCGAGCCATTCCGGACCTTCGAACCACCAGTGCCCGTAAAGCTCCGCGTCGTACGGGGAAACGATTATCGGTTTCTTTCCCAGGAAATCGTAAAGGAATTCAGCCTGTTTCTGCCTGTTGAACATGAAGTTGCCGGCATGTTCCCCTGCCCTTTGCAGAGCCCAGGCCCTGTTGTAAGGCTCTTTTTGATTTGTCGGACCGGTTATCCTGAAATATTTGATCCCCGTGTTCATCCTTATCCCGTCGGAATGGATATAAGGCTTGATATAGTCGTAATCAAGGTCGAACCCTATGTCCCTGTAGAACTCTCTGTATGAATAATCGCCCGGATAGCCTTCCTTAGCGCTCCAGACGGCTTTTGAGGATTCAACGTCCCTGCCGAAAACAGCGACATGGTTCTTAGTGTATACCGGAGCGAACACCCCGTACTTAGGGCGCGGGGTACCGTGCAGAACGCCGTGCGTATCGGTAAAGAAATATCTTATCCTCTCGTCGCCCACGAACTTGTCATGGCCCGGATGATATCCGCATTCCGGCAGCCAAATGCCGCGCGGGGTCTGGTGGAATACTTCCCTGAAATAATTTGCGGCTACGCTTACCTGGGCCCTTGCCGCCTCGGGAATTGTCTCCATCAATGGCATGAAACCGTGGGTCGCGCCGCAAGTGATGACCTCGACATTACCGCTCTCGAGGAATTTCCTGAACGCGTTGGTAAGGTCCCTGTGATATTTGTCTACCATAACATACCTGGCATTCTCGAACTTGTCCTTGTACATATGGGCCAGGCTGTTGAATTCCGGCTGGAACTTGGTCCTTTCGATCTCCTTATAGGAGAGCTCTATAAGCTTGTTAAGATGCTCTACGCACCTTTCCTGGAGCAGCTGGTCCCTCATCATGGCCATGAGCGTAGGTGACAGTGAGATAGTGATCTTAAAAGGCACTCCGTCGCTCAGGAGCCCGTCAAGCATGTTTATTATCGGTATGTACGTCTCGGTGACGGCTTCGAAGAACCAGTCCTCCTCCATGAAGTCCTCGAATTCGGGATGGCGTACGAAGGGTAGATGTGCATGAAGCACAAGGGCTAGATAACCTTTTTCCATTATTTAGTTCTTTTCTCTACTTCCGGGGTTATTGCCCTTTTCATGTCGCCGTCCTTGTTGACCGCGACAACAGGTATCTCCTGCCTTCCGTCAGGCAGTGCGAACCTCAGGGTGAACGTCCCGTCCGGTCTGAGCTTTATCGGCAGCCCCTGCACGCTGACCTTTGCGTCAGGCTGAGTGGCGCCGTATACAATGAGCTCCGTATTAACAACTAGCCAGAAATCCTTCTCTTTGCCCGCCACTTCGTGGATGTTCCTGCTCCAGCTTGAGAACATGCCTGAGGACATCTCTTCGCGAAGGCGTTTTTTGAGTATCTCCCTTATCTCTCCTGATGAACGGCCCACACCGAACCCGCCGGAGAGAGCGTACATCCTTTCCCAGTCGATGGTCATCCATTCTTCGTCGATGACCTCGCTCATGCCTTCTCTGGGTGTCGAAACGACGTTAGACCTTGCCATGAGATAGAACTTGCCGTCAGGCCCCAGGTAGCCGATATCAACGCAGTAGCTCTTGTTAGAACCGCCCGGCTGGATATACCAGTTCTTAGACTCCTCGGCGATGCCGATGTCGAACGAGGCATTGGCGTTTGAACCGTCGAACAGCTTGTCGGTGACATCATGGACGCGCAGTATCTTTCTGGACCTGCCGAAATTATCCTTGCCGATGAGAGAGACCAGCTCCTGCACCTTCCAGCCGGGAACTTCCCAGTATGCGTGCAGCCAGTGAGGGTCCCTGACCATGACGGTTATCCTGGTGTCGCCGTAGCCGGCGGGGATCTCGTATTTCTTGTCGCCCATGAACTTTTGCATCACGGGTCCGCCGAAGAAGGTCATATCGACGTTCTCTTTGGAGATCTTTGTCTGCGCTTTAGGTGCGGTATCGGCCTTCTTGACCGACTTTTTGCTCTTAGTCTCTTTTTTCTTGAGTATCGACCTCGCGGCCTCGACTATCTTTCTTGTCGACAGCGACTTTGCCAAGGTTCTTTTTTTCTTAGAACTCTCTCCCATGATCTTGCCCTTCTTTCTTTACATGATCTCCCGAAGATATTTTGCGGCTTCTTCCGGCGGAGTAGGATTGATGTAAAGGCCGGAACCCCATTCAAAGCCCGCGGTGCTGGTCAGTCTGGGGATTATCTCAATATGCCAGTGGAAGTCATATTGGATGGTTCCCCAGTAGTCGGGACGTCCTGGTCGGGTCACGATATTGGGAGCCGTATGCACCACATAGTTGTACGGAGGGTCATACAGCGTCTTTTTGAGCCTGGTAAGTATGTCCTTGAGCATCCTGGCGCAGTGTTTTGTCTCTTCTTCGTTCATCTCCGAGAACTTTGAATAGTGTTTTCTCGGCAGCAGCCAGACCTCGAACGGGAACCTTGAGGCAAAAGGCATTATCGTTACGAAATGTTCGTTCTCGGTGACCACCCTTTCACCGTAGCTGAGCTCCTGCCTGATAAGGTCGCAGAATATGCAGCGTTCTTTCTCGATGAAATACTGCCTGGCATTGGCAAGCTCGAGCTTGACGTATCTTGGCGTGATCGGCGTCGCGATTATCTGCGAGTGCGCGTGAGACAGGGAAGCGCCGGCCGCCTCTCCGTGGTTCTTGAAAACGAGCACATATCTGAACCTCTTGTCCTTTTCGAGGTCCCTTATACGCTCCTTGTAAGCCCAGAGGATCTTTTCGACCTGAGGGTCTTCCATATCGGGCATGTGCTCCCCGTGTTTCGGCGTTTCGACAATTACCTCATGGGCTCCGATGCCGCTCATCATGTCGAATATGCCGATGCCGGTGCGGTTGACCTCGCCCTCGATCACGAGAGCGGGGAACTTGTTGGGGATGACCCTTACCTGCCAGCCCGGGGTGTTGGGAGCTGTTCCCGGTTTGCGGTAAGAGATGATCTCTGCAGGGGTCTTTGTCTCGTTGCCTTCGCAGAACGGGCACTTCACATTGTCCTGTCCAGCGCCTTTTTCCTCTCCCATCTTAAAATCGGAGGGCCTTCTGCCGCGTTCCGTGGAAACGATAACCCAGCGTTCGGATATAGGGTCTTTCCTGAGTTCCGGCATCAGTTCGTATCCTCCTTTATTGTTATCTTCAGAGAGAACTTCTCTTCAGAGTCCCTGGCTGTCGTGAATTTCCAGTTAAGCAGCATCGCCGAACCCTGGTAAGTGCGCTCGAATCCCCCTTCAGACTGTGACACCGTTTCAACGGGGAATCTCCAGAGATCGACTCGCTTGCTTGTCTCTATTATTATAATTGTACCTGACCATTTGTCAACCAAATTGACCTCATATACCCCCTGGCTCTCCCCTTTGCTCGCAAGAGCACTGTTCTCGGGTCTCTTGCCGTCGATGACATAGTACCTGTCGGGGCTGCTGCCTGCCAGGAGCGAGAAGTTGAGCTCGACCCCCATCCAGAGGTCGATGTCCCTGCCGCTCTCGTTCTCAACTGCCCATGACACCTCGAAAGTGTTGCTCTCTGCCGAGATATCGATGCGCTTGTTCACCTTAACGGCGGCGTCCCGTCCTCCCGTCCCAACGGTGCCTTTTCGGGACATTATTATGGAGACCTTCTCTTTTCCGTATATCTCCTCGTGTTCGTACGGCTTCTCGATGAAGTCCCCCGCTTCCTCGTACACATTCTTTGAGAAAGACTCAAGGTCGGTACCTTCGGCAAGGAAATGGTCGATGAAGGAGGTCCTTCTGTAAGTATCGTATGTGAGATATTTGGTAAGGCCGTACTCTTTTACGCGGACGGAGTCGTGTATGCTTGATGTCCCCGCGTCATCTGTGAGCATCAGCTGGTGCATCTGCGACTTGATGATGTTGCGGTGGTACGGCTCCTCATGCCTTGACATGTTGTTCATCAGGTTGAAGCATTTCGGCCTGAAATCAAGCTCGAACACGCAGCCTCCCATTTCCGGGGAGACGTACAGGCTTATGTCGGAAGTGTTCACGATGACCTCGGGATTGCCGTCGCTGTCGAGGTCCTGGACCTCCACCTCTATCCACCTGTCGGCCTTGTGCAGGACCTTGTCAGCGAGGTTCTCAGCGCGTATCAGATGCTCGTAAACCGCATGTCTCAGGTAGTTGAGGTAGAGACCTCCGAACACTCCGTGCCAGTAGGCGCAGTTGCACTGTCCCTTCCACAGCTCATCGAACATGTCGGAGAGCGGAAGCTTGTAGTTCTTTTCGATGAGCGAGGCCTTCTCGGAGACCAGCATCATTTTCTTGTGCATGTTGTTGCTCTCGGGGTACTTTACAAAGAAGTTCCTCCAGAAACCGCCCTTGAAGAAACGCTGGTACTCGCACAGCTTCCCGGCGTTCTTGAGCTCGGACTTTATCTTGTCGAACTTATCGGAGGCCTCGTTCGGCAGGGCCCACTCCATCATCTCAAAATACGATGCCGCAGGCAGGTATATCCTTCCGCGGGGCTGGAACTCGTCGATGTACTCTGAAAATGTCATGGTCTCGATGATGTCGTCGTTCTCGATCATGGTAAGGAGCTTTTCAAGGTAGCCGTCCTCATACACCCATTTTTCGGTACCCGGCCAGACGCCGAACTTCTCCCCGTCATCTGCTATCACGGCAGCGACGGACCCGTCCTCGGTGGCAAGCCCTCGCAGGTAGTCGACGGTCTCCTCGGCAGGCCTGAACGGTATGAGGTAGCGCAGTTTTTTGCTTGTCGGGAAGAGATACAGGGGAAATCCCTGCTCCTCGGTGATGAAATAGCCGTGAAGGTCCTCTTCTTTAAGACCCGCGCTTATGAAGTGATAATCATCAAGTACGGTGTACTCCACCCCGCTTTCGAAGAGCGGCTTCGGAAGATGCGGCTCCCATATCCTTTCGGCAAGCCACATGCCCCTGGCATTGGCATCAAGGTATTTTGAAAGGAAAGAGGTCTGCTTTTCGATCTGCCCTTTTTTGTCCCTGTCGGGGATAACGGCCATTACAGGCTCGTAGAACCCGCCCGTCATTATCTCAAGCTGGCCTTTATCGACGAGCTTCTTGAGCCTTGCGAGGAACTCGGGGTGTTTTTCGTAGAACCACTCGAGCAGTATGCCCGAATAATGGGCGGTGAACTTTATGCCGGGATGACGCTCCATGACGGCAATGAAAGGCTTGTACGCCTTGTTATAGGCGTCCTCGATGACGCTCTCGAAATTGCCTACCGGCTGGTGGCAGT
>CAZHHM010000011.1:0-52451 GCA_964532225.1 uncultured bacterium
CGGCATTGACATACCCGCAAAAGATACAAAAGTCACCGCATTGTCCAGAAGTGACCCCTTCCGTACGGCCGAAATGACCCCTAACGGAACTGAGATCAATACAGTAAGCAACATGGCTGTTCCCATGAGCAGGAAGGTGGCCGGCAGACGCTCCGTGATCACTTCACTGACAGGCCTGTTTATAAGATATGCCGTTCCAAGGTCGCCCCGTACCGCGTTCTTGAGCCAGTAAAGATACTGGATGTGGACCGGTTCGTTAAGCCCCCAGTTCGCCTTTACTCGTTGGAGCTCTTCGGGCCTCAGGTTAGGGTCGGCGAACATGGCTGACGGGTCTCCCGGTGCAAGATGCATCACAAAAAAAGTTAGCAGCGATACTCCGATGAGTATCGGAACGGCTCCAAGCAGCCTTTTAACGGCATATCTCATCATCTTCCGGCACCTCTTTTGTAGACCTTTTCGATATCAAGGAACAGCCCTGCAGGTCCCGGCCTTGAAAGTCCGCCGACAGCCTTTGATACCGCAACTATGCTTCTCGGATACCAGAGAAAGATATAAGGGACATCGTTAAAGATCTCTTCCTGCATCTTTTTGTATATCGCCGCTCTTTTTGCAATGTCGGTCTCCGTCCTTCCGGACTCGAGCAGCGAATCCACTCTTTTGTTGGAATATCCTACAAAGTTGAGGCCTGAGGGATACTGGCTCGAGTGCCATATGCTGTAAGAATCAGGGTCGATACCGAGGGACCAGCCGATAATAACGGCATCGAAATCTTTAGGGTGCTTGCCGGAATTGACCAGCTTGAGCAGAGCGCTCCATTCAAGTACCCGGACGTTCACCTTGACACCGATCTTCCTGTACTGCCATTGCAGTATCACTGCGGCCTTTTCCCTTTCTTTATTGCCCTGGTTGACCAGGACCTCGAACTCCAAAGGTCTTCCGTCCTTTTCTCTTATGCCGGAGGGTGTCATCTTCCATCCGGCCTCGTCCAGCAGCGATGCCGCTTTTTTCAGGTCTTTTGGCCCTCGCTTAAGGCCGCCGTTGAAAGCCCATGAAAGAGGATGCATCGGGACATAGGCAGGACTTGCATGCCCCCTTGATATAAGGTCTATGAGCTGTTCCCTGTCAGTTGCATACTCGAGCGCAAGCCTTACCCTCCTGTCGTTAAAGACAGGTCTGGCAAGGTTCATTCCCAGATATATATACATTAAAGAATCATATTCATATACATTGAACCTTCCCGAGGCAAGTATCCTTGAATAGTCCCTCACAGGAAGCGAGCTTTCATCGATCTCTCCTGCCTCGAGCGCGACCACCTGTGAGTTCTCATCAGGGATTATCCTGTACAGGAGCTTTGAGACCAGAGGCCTGCCGTTATAGTATTCTGTGTTCCTGACAAGCGTTATATGGTCAGATACCTTCCATTCTTCGAACTTGAAAGGCCCGGTACCGACGGGACGCTGGTTGAAATCAGTGCTGTTCATGTCCTTTCCCCGAAGGATATGCGCGGGAAGTATCGACATCCCCGCGCTCGCGAGAAAAGGCGCGAACGGCTCAGGAAGGCGGGCTTCAATAATATTTCCGGAAACGACCGTCCACTTTATCGGCTTGCCGTTTATGATATAGTCCCCTCTTCTAACGGAATTGACCTTTGGATCGAGTATCGAATCAAAGGTGAACTTCACGTCATTTGCCGTGAATATTTTCCCGTCATGCCATTTGACATCGTCACGCAGATAAAAAGTATATGTGCGGCCGTCAGCGGACGCTTTCCATGACCGCGCAAGATCAGGGATTATCTTTAGGTCCTCATCTATCTTGACAAGACCGGAGAATACCGGCCCTATGACCGCGGAAGACGCCGTATCGGAAGCAAGTATGGGATTGAGGATGGAGACATCTCCCAGCAGAGCTGATGTTAGGACGGACGTCTCATCAATAGCCCCGGACCTTTCCGCGCGGCCGGAACAGCCCGTGATAAGGGCCAGCAAGAGCCCGGTCAAGATGATCTTTTTATAATCCATCAATCGTTGCTGGTCAGCTCCTGGAGTATGGTCGACCCGTTCTTCTTGTACCCTGTTATCTTATATGTGTTCTTGGTCGTGTCGTAGTCGTAGACCACTTTCCCTGAAGTATCGGATTCCGTATAGGGTTTTCCGGTAAATGGGTTCTTTGGAAGGTTCACAAGATAACCCGGACCGGTAAGGTAATTGTCGAACAGGTTCTTTAGTGAAATATTTGAAGCTATCGGATATGTCATGTTCTCGAGATTGTATGATTCAACGGCCAGCTGAACAGTATGCATCACCGAGCGAACGCCGGCCTCCTTGGCCCTTTCCCTTACGCCGACAAAAGCCGGCATCAGGAATACGGCCAGTATGCCTATTATCCCGACTACGATCAGAAGCTCAAGCAGAGTGAATCCTTTTTTCTTGTCCATAACAGCGGTCCTTTCACATTGTATTAAGTAATCTTACCAAAGGGGACATAACGGTCAAGACGGAAAAAGCGACAAAAACACCGGTCACAAGGGTCATCGCCGGCTCCAGCATCGATGCGCCGGTCCTTAGCAAAGAGGTCTGCTCGTTCTCGAGCATCCGCGCGATATGGCCCAGAACATGCCCGGTAGTCGATGATTCTTCGGCTACGGACACAGCCTCCCCTATCCTCTTATCCAACAACGGTTCATGCGACAGCGCTTCTGACAGGTTGCTGCCCGACTCTACCATTGAACAGACAGAGCTCAAGGCCTTTGAGTAGGCACCCTCTCCGTAAGAGGCGGAGCACGATATCAGCGCTTCTTTCAGCGGCATGCCTGAAAGGAGCATAACAGAAAGGGACCTTGATACGGCAGCACTGTGGTAGGAAGTGAACAGTTTGCTTACAAAAGGAGTCCTTAATATGATGTTCCTGATGAATTTCTCAGGGACCTTCTTTCTCAAGATAAAAGCTGCGGTCAACAATGCGGCAGATAATACTATGGCAGCAGGCAGCCATTTCATCATCAGTATGCCGTAAGGGACCTTGACCTCCATAGATGAGAAGAGGCTTTCGATCTGCGGTACCAGAAAGTAGGAGAAGCCGGCCATGGAGACAGCACAGACCGCCATCACAACTCCCGGATATGCGAGCGCCTTTAATGCCTCCGACCTTATCTCCGCCCGCTTTCTGAGAAGCCCCGAAGCAAGCTCCAGGCTCTGGTCCAGGGTCCCCGACCTTTCACCGGCATCTATTACCTGCAGGATGTCAGGCTCCAGCACGGCAGAAAGAGAAGCCGACAATCCCGCTCCGGATTCAACCCTTCCGATAATGTCATTCCCTGCGCCGGATATCTTGAGCGCTTTCGTTACGGGGATACCTGCAGCAAGAAGTGATGACAGATCTGAACATAGGCCGCTTTGTTTTATCAGGCCTAATTTCTTTGTTGTCATATGCCAAAGAACCTTTCGGCATTTGACGTCGTTACGGAAGACACCTCTTCAAGAGTTTTTCCTTTAAGCTCGGCGACCTTCTCAGCTATGAAACGAAGGTAGGCCGGTTCATTCCGCTTGCCCCTGAAGACCTGAGGGGCAAGATACGGGCAGTCGGTCTCAAGCATCATGCTTTCAAGAGGGACATACTTGACCACTTCCCTTGATTCATGGGCGTTCTTGAAAGTGATCACTCCGGTAAACGAGATCATGAAGCCTTTGTTCAGCACTTTTGCCGCGAATCCCTTTCCCTCGGAAAAACAATGAAAGACCGCCTTGACCCCCTCACTGTCTCCCTCTGTAAGGATAGACAGAGTATCTTCTGAGCTCTGCCTGCCGTGAATGACCAGCGGCTTACCGGAGGACTTTGCAAGCCTTATGTGCTTACGGAAAGCATCCTTCTGCCTGTCCGCGGGAGTCTCGCTGCGGTAATAATCAAGCCCTGTCTCTCCTACCGCGACGGTCTTAGGGTCGGAAAGCATCGCCCGCAGCTCCTCTATCGCCTCTTCGTTAAGGTCGCAGGCATGATGAGGGTGTATGCCGACACAGGAATACATCATGGGGAACTTTGCGGAAAGCCTGACCGAACCGCGCGAGGAATCAAGGTCGAACCCTACATTTATTATTTTACTGACGGAGCTATTTAACGCCGACTCGGCTGTCTGCTCGATGTCCGGGAACTCGGGCATCGTTAGGTGGGCATGCGTATCGATGAGCATAGGTCACACGGTCTCTATCCGGGGAAAGAGAGGCGCTCCTTTCTTGACTTTCATCTTGACTTCCGTCCTCATGCAGGAGATCTGTCCCTCATCAACTTTCGGTTCCAGTCCCAGCTGGACCCTCATCTTTTCGGATGTTCCGGGCATGACGGGAGCGATGAGCACCGAAACGACCCTCAGTGCCTCATAAAGCCGGCTCATCACGGACGACAGCTCTTCTGTCCTGCCCTGTTTTGAAAGTGCCCAGGGGGCTTTTTTCTCGATATAGGCGTTTGATGAGCTTATAAGCTGCCAGACGCACTGGATCGCGTCGGTTATCTCGATCCTGTCCATGTGGAAAGCGAACTTCCTGGGCGTTTCGGTAATGAGATCGTCCATCGCCTTGTCCTCAGGGTCCGCAGCCGGGCCGCCCGGGTCCACTTCTCCGCCAAAATATTTTTCTATCATAGAAACTGTCCTGCTGAGAAGGTTGCCCAGATCGTTGGCCAGGTCCGCATTGTACCTTTTTATGAGATTGGCCCTCGAAAAATCGCCGTCGCTGCCAAAAGGGACCTCGCGGAAGATGAAGAACCGCACAGTATCAAGGCCGAACTCTTCTGCCAGCTTTACGGGATCCACCACGTTACCTTTTGATTTGCTCATCTTGTCGCCCTCGACCGTCCACCACCCGTGTCCGAACACTTTTTTCGGCAGCGGCAGCCCCATCGCCATGAGCATTACAGGCCATATCACGGCGTGGAACCTTACGATCTCTTTTCCCATCAGGTGGACATCGGCAGGCCAGTATTTTTCGAGCATGCTTTTATCGTCAAGATAGCCGATGGCGCTGATATAGTTGATCAGGGCGTCGAACCAGACATAGACCACATGCTTTTCGTCGAAGGGGACCTTCACTCCCCAAGAAAAGTTTGTCCTGCTGACATTAAGGTCCTTCAGCCCGCTCTCGATGAACTTTATGATCTCGTTCCTTCTCGACACAGGCAGTATGAACTCGGGGTTATCCTGTATATGCTTCAGTATCCTGTCCTGATACCTGGATATCGCGAAGAAATAGGCGTCCTCCGTCACTTTTTTCACGGGCCGTCCGCAGTCGGGACACGTTTCCTTGCCTTCGAGCTGGAACTGCGTCCAGTATGATTCGCAGGGGGCACAGTACCATCCCTCATACTTGCCTTTGTATATATCCCCGTTGTCATGCAGCTTTTTAACGAACTCCTGCACCGTGCTCATGTGCCTCTCATCGGTCGTCCTTATGAACCCGTCATAGGTTATTCCCAGCTTGTCCCAGACCTCTTTGAACCTCGCCGCCATGATATCCACATGCTCCTTTGGCGTTCTGCCCAGCGCCTCTGCAGATGTAGCAATTTTCATGCCGTGCTCGTCCGTACCTGTAAGAAAGTAGGTATCCACCCCTTGAAGGCGCTTCCACCTTGCCAGGATGTCGCAGGCTATCGTCGTGTAGGCGTGACCGATATGCGGGACGTCATTAACATAATATATGGGTGTGGTTATGTAGAATTTAGGGGTCATCGATACTGATTATATCATTATTGAAGTCGTTCGCTTGCATCCGTCAATTCCGCCAGGAATTCACGGGTTTCGGCCGTGACAGCGTCCTTGCTCAAACGCCATCCCCAGTTGCCTTCGGATGTACCGGGACGGTTCATCCTGGCCTCCTGCCCAAGCCCCAAGAGGTCCTGCATGGGTATTATGACCCTGTCCGCGTCAGAGGCCATTATCAGGCCTATCGCCTCTTCGGCGCAGTTCTCCGGAGTGACCTCCTTGCCGATATAATCGAAGAAATTGTCCTTTTCTTTCCGGCTCGCCTCATGCTCGAACCATCCTCTTACGGTGTTGTTGTCATGGGTCCCGGTATATGCGACGCAGCTTTCCTGGTAGTTGTGCGGAAGATACGGATGCTTTTCAAGGTCTTCCCCGAAAGCGAACAGCAGTACCTTCATTCCCGGGAACCCGTACTGGACCATTGCTTTTTTTGATTCTGCCGACAGCATACCCAGGTCCTCGGCGACGATAGGCAGTGCGCCGAACTTCATTTTGAGAGTATCGAAGAGATCGTGGTAAGGGACCTTAGACCATTTGCCGTTGACAGCCGTTTCTTCTCCGGCGGGGATCTCCCAATAATCCACAAGCCCTCTGAAATGGTCTATCCTGAGAAGGTCAAAAAGGCTGAAGTTGTGCCTTAAGCGCTTTATCCACCAGTCAAATCCCGTTTGTTTTAAGTGCTCCCAATTGTAGACCGGATTGCCCCAGTTCTGCCCCGTATTGCTGAAGTAGTCGGGAGGGACCCCCGCTACCGAGACCATGTTCTTGCTGCCATCGAGCCTGAACGCCATCGGGTTCGTCCATACATCCGCACTGTCATAGCTGACGTATATCGGGATATCACCGAAAGTCCTTATATCCCTCGCGTTACAATACCTTTTGACGTCGTACCACTGCGAAAAAGCCAGGAACTGGAAATATTTCTCCATCTCGATAGCGTCCCTGTACCTGCCGGAGAACTCTTCTAAAGCCTTCGGGTCCCGGTGTTTTAACGGGTCAGGCCAGTTGTTCCAGACGGCGCCTCCGTGCTCGCGCTTTATTATCATAAAAAGCGCGAAGTCGTCGAGCCAGCCGGCATGTCTCTCGCAGAACTTTTCGAACTCCTGTCTCTCGATACCGGTTACGGTGAACCTGGCGTAAGCCCTTCTGAGCAGTTCTGCTTTGAAAGGCACGGCATTATCATAGTCGCACCGGTCTTCGGGAAGTTCGGGGACAATATCAAGATCACCTTTGCACAGCAGACATTTTTCATAAAGTGTGTCGGGGCTGATAAGCGACGGGTTCATCGCGAAAGCGCTCGGACTGCTGTAAGGCGAGTTGCCTGTTGCTCTGTCCGTGGGGTTCAGCGGAAGTATCTGCCAGAGGCCCTGGCCCGTCGCCGAAAGCAGATCGGCCATATCGAACGAGCCTTTTCCCAGGTCACCGATGCCGTACCTGGAAGGCAGACTTGTTATGTGAAGCAGGATGCCGCTCTCTCTCATTGGCGTTCTTCCTTTTCTACTCTAGCACAGGGAACAGAATCCTGACATGGGTGACATCCTGAAGAGCTGAATTGGCCCACTCAGGCAGGTCCTTAGAATAATCGGGATCGACAGAATAGGCCGGCATAGGGACCCATTTGTCGGAGCCCTTCATTTTCACGTCGACAAGGAACCTTGAAAGCAGGTCCTTTGTCCATGTCTCCGACTCAAGGTCCATTTTTCTGTAGCTGGGCTGAAGATAGTTCGAGAACAAAGGCCTTGCTCCCTCAAGGGACCTTTCGAATATCGATGTCGGGCCTACGACCATCCACTGCGTCATGAGCCTTGCCTTTACCATCTCTTCGCTCATTCCGTGGTTAGCCGGGATTATCTGGAAACCTCCTGTACGTCCCCTGCCTGAAGTAGATATGTCGATAACGCCCGTGTGGTTGGCGCGTATCCTTCCCGCCGGGGCGAACTGCGTGCCGGTGAAACGCCCTATGCCCTGCACCGGTTTAAGAACCTCTCCTATCGTCATGGAATCGCCGTTCCAGTAAATGACCTTTATGTGCCCGCCGAACCTGTTCTCAAAAACGATCGCCTTAGGCTGACGGACAGGCCTCATTACCTTGATGGTCAAAATGTCATTGACCGAAGGGACATAACCGTCCGCCATTCTTTTCAGGACAGGATCGGAAGAAGTACTGATAAAGACAGGGTCTCCGACAAAAGGAGCGTAACCTCCCCCAAAAAGCCCCTCTCCTGCCTTAATGTCGGTATATATTGATGAGTTCGGGCTGAGAAATGAATTATAATTTTCGGGAGGTGAAACGAACTCCTTAGGGAGTAGAGAAAAGACCACGCCTTTGTCCACCGACCTGTTGTATCCCGCCTTGATGTGTATCGCGTTCACGGCGGTGGCTGCGACCGCTCCGGTCTCGGCCCATTTGCTTGCGGTATAGGCTTTGTTGTTCACAAGGTTGCATGGATATATCACTTTTCCAGCCGTTGACCAGGTCCGGCCTTCGTTGGTGCTCACTTTGATCGGACCGTCAGCCGCATTGAGTATCTCAATCCTGTAGGCTTCTTTTCTGGGAAGATCAGGCTGCTTTGCGTCCTGCGACACCGCTGTCTGCGCAAAGACCAATGCCGCGGCAAAGATGAATGAACAATATTTAAGCGCTGCTCTTAAAAGAATAGAAATGCTCCTGCCGCAAGCCCCAGCATGGCCAGGACCCACATATATATGATAGTACGTTTAAGGATATCGGAAACGTTCATGTTCACGTAGTTCGAGACCCATACGTTATGTGTGTTCGTCGGATCGCAAACCCCCTGGATCTGGCCTACTGACAGCAGCGCGGCCATGATCGCGGGAGCAGGCATACTTTTTGCCGTGAGCATGAGACCCAGAAGTCCGGCTCCCATCCCCCATATGTTGAGCGGCCCCCGGTACAAAGAGAGCGGGGCAAGGACAGTAAAGAATATCACATAGTACAAAGGGTTTGAAGGGAGGACCTTTACCAGCAGCGGCGAAACTGCACTTGTTACATTGGGGTGCATGACCGCATTAAGCATCATGCCGATACCCATTATGAGCGCTACCGCAGGACCTACAGAGTTTATCCCCTCATATATTGACCTGGTCAACAGGTTCACGCTGTCTTTCCCCGTTGTTGTAAAGAACCCCCATATAAGCCCGGCTATCATTGCCGTGATGATCGGGAATTCAAAAGGCTGAGATGGCTTTGCCACAATGTTGTAGATGGAAAATCCCAGCACAAGTACCAGCGGGACCACCGGCGTGAACATGGCAGCTGCTGAAACAGGCTTTTTCTTGTCCTCTTTTTCTTCTGCCATCATGTCGAGGATGCCGTCCCTCCTGGTCTCAACGAAAAGAAAGACCAATGTAGTAATGAACGAAAGTGCCCCCAGTATCCCGGCGAACCTGAGTATCTCTCCCTGTGAAAGCCCCAGCACGCTCATGTAGAGCTGCCAGTTTATCAGGTTGAATATCCCGCCGAGGCTCATTCCCATGATAAAAAGTGAGCCTGCCACCACCCTTGAAACACCCATCGACAGCATGATGGGCAGAACGATGCTTGCCACCATGATCACCGAACCAAGACCGCCGAGCACGGTAAAGAGCAGCGCCACTACCATGGTCAGGAAGACCGATACGAACAGCGTGTTATCGCCTGAAAGTTCGGCCACTTTCTTGATCAGCGTCTCAGCTATCCCTGACCTGCTTACGAACTGCGACAGCATGGAACCGAATAATATAGTAATGATCGCAGCGCTAAGCCTTACGGAACCGCCGGCGATCACGTCCGCCGCGATGACCGGAGCCGGGATCCCCGCAAATACCGCTATAAGCACGGCCATTATCGGCAATGCAAGCAGCGCAGGGAGTTTGTTCAGATACATAAGGACAGCGAATATTATGAATATTATAAGAAGTAACAGACTTAATATCATATAGCAGGATTATAGCAGAAAGTCATTGCGAGGGCGCCATCATTGCGAGCGGAGCAAAGCAAAAAAAGCCGGAGGCAATGCCCCCGGCCTTTTAAAAGATATTTTTCGGACTTATTGGCCGATCGTTCCGTTAAGGAACATGCGGAACAGGTCCTTGGTGGAACTGTTTAAACCCTCATACACATGAGGGTTAGTTCTGTCAGAAACATTAAGGGACATTCTGTTCCTCATATCGACGCCAAGTTTTTTACCGAGCTCAACGCCGAACTGGTCAAAAGCATTTATCCCCCAAATGAACGACTGAGCTGCGACCCTGTGCTCCTCAAGCGAAAGGAGAAGCCCTGCCTCGAACGGGCTCTGTTCATTAAGGAGGATGACATTTGACGGTCTGTCCCCGGGGAAGAACCTGTGCTGATCGGCATCTTCCTTACCAAAAGCGAGCGCATCCGGCTGAGCGAAGAAATTGGTCATCAATTCCTTGTGGTGGGATATCCCGTTCTTTCCGGCGACCTCATACTGAGGTTTTATGAAACCGACGAAGTCGCATGGGATCACGGCAGTGCCCTGATGTATAAGCTGATAGAAAGAGTGCTGGCCGTTAGTTCCAGGCTCCCCAAAGATCACCGCACCTGTTGAGTAATCAATAGGCATGCCGTCTTTGTCAACTCTTTTGCCCAGGCTTTCCATGGACAGCTGCTGTATATGCGCCGGGAACCTGGAATATGACTGCGCATAAGGCAGTACGGCCCTTGAGCCCCTGCCTAGGAAATTGATGTTCCATACGTCCAGAGATCCTAGGATCAGAGGGATGTTCTTTATGAAGGGTTCTGTCCTGAAATGTTCGTCCATCCAATGCGCGCCTTCAAGGACCTTATGAAAGTTGTCATAGCCAAGATACAGTGAAAGAGGTAGTGCACCAACAGCTGATGTTGCGCTGAACCTGCCCCCTACCCAGTCCCAAAAAGCAAAAGCGTTGTCCACATCTATACCGAAGCTGCCGACCTTGTCTAGAGCAGTAGACACGGCAACGAAATGCTTCTTAATGATATCCTCGTTGCTGTTATCTCTGGAATGCAGTTTCTTTAAGGCCCATTCTTTAGCGGTTTCGGCATTCTTCATGGTCTCTGCCGTGGTGAATGTCTTTGAAACTATTATGAACAACGTCTTATCGGCAGGCAGGTCCTTGGACACGGTTGAAAAGTCCGTCCCGTCCACATTGGCGACAAAATGGAGCTTTATTCCCGGTACAGAATACGGCTCACACGCTTTTGCCAGGTACTCAGGACCGAGATAAGAGCCCCCTATACCGATAGCGACAATGTGCTCGAACTTCTCACTGGTAACGCCGGTGCGTTTCCCTGAAAGGACCTCTTCCGAGAATAGTTTGACCTTTGAAAGCACTGCTTTAACTTCTGGCATGACATCATTCCCGTCAACGATCACTTTCCTGTCAGAAAGGTTCCTTAACGCGGTATGCAGAACGGCTCTTTTCTCGGTATTGTTCATTATCTCGCCGCTATACATCCTTTGGATATTTTCCTGAACGTTCATCTCTTCGGTAAGCATCTTCAGACATCCCAACACTTCCGAAGTCACGTTCTGTCTTGAGTAGTCAAGAACTATCCTGTCTGTGCGCACGGACATCGACAGCGCCCTGTTCGGGTCTTTTGCGAACAGTTCCTTAAGCTGCGGGACACCTACATGCGCAAGCCCTAACAGATTTGAATGCGATGAAGTCTTTGTAAACCTTGGTCCGCTCATGTTTTCCTCCTGTGGGATTATTTTCTGTCCGCATATTTCATCGAACGGTATCAGCGGGAATTTCATGGAATATGCTAATTATAGCGCAATTTGTGAAAAGGCCCGGGAAGTGATGAGGAGGGAGAAGGCGGGAAAGAACCCGGTCACAGGAAGCGGGAGCCGAACTTAAGCTTTATACCGCTTGAATAATCAAGGACGGTCCTGTCATCCAGATCGATATGACGCTTGCCGTACAGGAGCTCATCGACAGGAAGCGGGATATTAATAAGATACTTCTCTCTGGCCGGCGCTTCGGGAGACTTGAAAGAACAGGAAGCCGTAAGACCGGCACCGTCAAAGCCCCCGAGCGCCCCTTCGGGCGGGCGGCAGTAGATGGTGCCGGCTGCGCTTGCGCTCCCCAGCCAAATGGCTGAAATAATGCCGGTCATGACCATCGCTACTGTTGCCCGCATGCATATAACATCGCTACCTCTTCCGGATTTCTTGCATCGATTTTTTCGCGAACTTTTCAGCGGTCTTTGCCGGGGTCAGGGACAGTGAATACAGGGAACCTGACCTTGAAGCGGTCGGATGTTTCGAATTTGGCATTGAGCATAGGGGCCTCGATACACCTCTCATCGTCGAACTTCATTATGAGGAGCACTTTGCCGTCCTTCAGTCCCCTGACCAGGAACCTGTCCTTGCCGATATCAAGAGCCAGAGCCGAAAGTATCTCTATCCTTCTGGTCCCTTTGCCCTCGTCCTGCCCTATCATGACGGAAGGGAGCATTTTTTTCTCGTGAACAACAAGTATGTTCGGCATCGGGGTCTTAGGGCTGCGCAACACCTCTCCCCTGTAATACAGCCCGGAAGAGCCTCCGCCGTCGAGGTTCATGGCCTCAACGCAGCCAAGGTCCTTCATGATATCAGCAAGCTCCCTGAAATCCACCGCGGTGTTGACCGTGACAAAGAGAGCTTTATTGTCCCATGTGATGCCTACCGCGCTCCTGTTCCTGTCCCCGAAAAGATTGGGATCGCTGAAACCTTCGGAAGCTGGGTCCACCACGACCTGACCTGAAGAAAGCAGCCTGGGCCCGCAGGATATGACCGCCTTGTACTTGCTCCAGTCCATATGGCGGTAGCGCTCGACCGTTATGAACTCGACCTCATTGTCATAGGTGATCGCCATGGCCGTGCCAAGACCGCCAAAATGGACCAGTGAGCCGTCCACCACCACGTCCCCCACCGGAAGATAAGTGTTCTTGCAGAAGAAATTGCCGTTTATGGCTGCTGCGGGGGATTCACGGGAGACCATGCTTTCAAATCCTTCCGGCGCCTTTGGAAAATCCTTCGCGACAACGGGGGTAAGCATGACATAGGGGTCCTCGAGGTCTATGGTCACCACATCGACGTTCTTTCCCAGAACGGCCATATTGTCATAGGTTATGCTGTCAGGGGCAGCGTAAGCCGCTCCGGCCGTTAACCAGACCATGGCAGCAAGAAGACAGCCAAAATATCTCATGGCTTCCTCCTATATAGAACATTCGTGGTTTAAGGGGGTATTCTTGCGGCATGCCGCGTGTTAAAGAAGTATGCCCGTTATTGCTCTAAAAGATAATTTACCGCGGTAAAGACCCCGACACCGGTAGGCCCTTTTTTCAGGTGCCCGACCGCCCTGTCAAGATCGGCAGTACCTGCGATGTCGATGTGCACCCACGGGGTGTCTCCGACGAACTCTTTTATGAAGGTCGCCCCGCTGCTCGTCCCGGCCTTTCCCAGGTTGGACGCGTTCTTGATGTCAGCGACATCGCTTTTAAGATATTCTCTGTATTCCTTGTAGAGAGGAAGCTGCCACAGGCGCTCACCCGACCTGGCAGCCGAAGAGATGACCTCTTTGATAAATGACTTGTCGTTGCCAAGTATGCCTGAAGCGACATCCCCAAGGGCCACGACACAGGCCCCTGTCAGTGTGGCAAAGTCGATCAGCTTCACCGCTCCCATTTTTTTTGCGTAAGTAACGGCATCCGCCAGGATAACGCGTCCCTCGGCATCGGTCGAGATTATCTCTATAGTCTTTCCGGACATAGATCCGATGACATCCCCGGGCTTCAGCGCTCCTCCGTCAGGCATGTTCTCTGTAAGAGGCATGACAGCTATTACGTTCTGTCTGATACCCAGCTCGGCGATCGCCTGCATGGCAAAAAGGACAGCGGCCGCCCCGGCCATATCGGTCTTCATCTCCTCCATTTTTTTGGATGGCTTGAGTGAAATTCCGCCGGAATCGAACGTGATGCCTTTACCGATCAGCGCTATCGGTTTTTTTGAGGCCGGACCTCCGTTGTGCTCAAGCACGACTACTTTCGGCTCTTCGGTACTGCCCTTCGCTATCCCCCACAAAGCATCCATATTATTTGCAAGTATCTCCTTTTTGCCAAGTACTTTGCATTTCAGGCCTGAAGCCGAGGCCACTTTTCTGGCCGTCTCCGCGAATACCGAAGGGGTCAGTTTGTTCGAAGGCATGTTGACAAGGTCCCTTGCCTTATTTATCGCTCCGGCAACTGTCCCTGCCAGTTCGCAGGCCTTGATGAACTCCTTTATTTTTTTCTGGTCGCTGTCAATGACGGTAAGCTGGATTATGCGCGCATCATCTTTGTCCGAACTCTTGTAATTGACCAGTTCATGCTCTTCGATGATCGAAGTTTCCGCCACCGCCCTGCATGCGTCAAAAGGCCTAAGACCGCCGACCCCTGCTCCGTGGACAACAGTTGCGATATCAGCAGCTTTGATGCGTTTTGCGGCCTTGATGGCTGATGCGGCCGCTTTCCTGACGACATCAAGGTCCATACCGGTATTTTTCCCGAGGCCGACAACTATGACCCTGTCGGCACTTAGCTTTCCCTGAGAGTGAATGACCGTGGTCGTGCCCGTCTTCCCTGATATCTCTCCTGAAGCTATGAGCTTTGCTATCAGGCCTCCAAGCGCTTTGTCCACAGCGGCCGTCGCTCCACCGGGTTTTGGTATGTTCTCAAATACATTGACAACAAGAGCGTCACATTTGACCTTGATGATATCGCCGTTCTTTACTGTTATCTTCATATTGGTTAAAAGCTCACTTTAGGGGCCTGAGCGGCACCTTCAGCAGCCTTGAAAAGGTCCTTTTCCCCGTCGAACCCGAACAATCCCGCAAATATCGACGTGGGGAACCTCCTCACCGTTGTGTTGTAGTCCTGAACTGTCTCGTTGAACCTTTTTCTCTCTACAGCTATCCTGTTCTCGCTGCCTTCAAGGCTGTCCATAAGCTGGCGGAAGTTGGCATCAGACTTTAACTGCGGATAGTTCTCCACTATCGCAAGCAATCTTGACAGTGCGCCCTCAAGACCGTTGGTCGCCTCGACCTTTTGTCCCACTGTCGTTGCTCCGGCAAGCCTTGCTCTTGCAGCGGCGACATTTTCGAATATGCCCTTTTCCTGCTTCGCGTAACCCTTTACGCTTTCGACAAGATTGGGGATAAGATCGAACCTTCTCTGATACTGGTTCTCTACCTGGGCCCATGCGGCACTGACCGCAACGTCCTTGGCGACCAGGCTGTTATATACTCCGATTATTGATGCGACTAAGATGACCGCCGCGACCGCTATTCCTATCAACCACCACATTGCTTTAGACATACTTTTCTCCTTTCATGCGCGCAGGACCCTGCGCCTTTACTACCAGGACCTTCCGGCCCCTCCTCCGCCCGAACTTCCGCCGCTGAAACCTCCGAACCCTCCGCCAAATGAACCTCCCCCGAAACCGCCTGTCCATCTGCCTGATGAGCCTCCCCAGCCGGGACCTCCGGAAAGACCTTTTCCTCCGCTGCCCGCCATCATAAGCCCGATGACGGCTCCGATCACTGCTCCGATGATCTGAGCAAAGACAAATCCGATAACAGCCCCTATGAGAGCAGAGAACAATGAAGCTCCCAGCGATCTGGTCTTGACCATCGCCAGGACTATCAAAGCGAATATCACGCCGAATATGATGAACAAGAGGGAATTATCCGAGCTCTTTTTCGTGCCTCCCCCTTCATTAATGTCCTTTTCTATCTGAGCGGCCAGCATATCCACTGAATCCGCCATCCCCGTACCGAAATCGCCTTTCCGCATCTGCGGTATCAGCTTTTCGTCCATGACCCTTCCTGCAAAACCGTCGGTTATGGAACCCTCGAGGCCGTACCCTGTTTCGATCTCTGTACGTCTCTCTTCGATCGCTGTGAGCAGGACCAGACCGTTGTCCTTGCCTTTTTGACCTATGCCCCATTTATTGAGTATCTCGGTGGCATATTCTTTTGGCGTCAACGGGTCCGTGGTCTTGACCGTTACGACCGAGATCTCGGCCCCGGTCTTTTTCTTGAGAGCTTCTATTGCCCTTTCCATCCTGGCTGAACTGGCGCTGTCGATCACTCCGGCATAATCATTTACATAGCCGTAAGGGACTGGCAGCTTAACGCTTGCGAATGCTGATGCTGAAAGAAGCATTAGACCGGCGATCGCGGCAAAAGATCTGATTTTTAGCATTTTCCCTCCCCGAAAAATATGCCGATCTCACGCACCGCGCTCTCGGGCGAGTCGGAGCCGTGGACGGTGTTCTTGATAACTCCGCCTTTCGGATAATCGAACTTAAAATCGGCCCTGATGGTCCCGGGCTCTGCTTTTTCGGGGACCGTAGCGCCCATTATCCTTCTCATCAGGAATATCGCCTCCGGACCCCGGACCTTGATGACCACGGACTTGCCGGACATTATGTAGTCGACAAGGCCTTCGTAATACGGCTTGCCTTTATGCTCTGAATAGAGCTTCTCGGCCTGCTCTCTTGTTACCATGAGCTCTTTGCTGGCTGCAATTTCAAGCCCTGCGGATATTATCCTCTCAAGTATCTTACCGACCAGCTTCCGCTCGGTGCCGTCCGGCTTGATTATGACAAGGGTCGATTCGATCAAGCTGCCAGTTCCCCCTTAGCCGCTTTGATCTCTTTGAGCACCTGCACAGGAGATGTCCCGCCGACGCTGTCCCTGCTGTTCAGGCTGTACTCGATGGTTATATGGTCGTGGATGTCCTCTCCGAGCTTGTCGCAGTATTTCTTAAAGTCCTTGCTTGATATGTTGTACAGGTCCTTATTGTTGTCGAGGCAGAATTTGACGATATTGCCTGTTATCTCGTGAGCCTGCCTGAAAGGAAGCCCTTTCTTTACCATATGGTCGGCAAGATCGGTCGCCGTAAGGCAGCCCTTTTCTGTCGAGGCCATCATCCTGTCCCCGTTTATCTTGACCGTGCGCAGAAGACCGTTCATCACAGAAAGGCATGCTTTTACCGTGTCGACGGCATCGAAAAGCTGTTCTTTGTCTTCCTGCATGTCCCTGTTGTATGAGAGCGGAAGGCCCTTCATCATGGTCAGAACGCTTAAAAGGCTTCCGTACACTCTGCCGGTCTTGCCTCTTGTTAGCTCGGCTGCATCAGGGTTCTTTTTTTGCGGCATGATGCTCGAACCGGTCGAGAAAGTATCCGAAAGCTCAACGAACTTGAACTCGCTCGTCGCCCAAAGCACTATCTCCTCCGACATCCTTGACAGGTGCATCATGACAAGAGAACAGGCGGCCAGGAACTCGATAACGAAGTCCCTGTCGGAGACGGCGTCCATGCTGTTCTTGCTGAGCCTGGAGAACCCCAGCTCCCTCATCAGCAGCTGCCTGTCGATATGATAGCTGGAACCTGCCAGCGCCGCGGACCCGAGAGGCAGTACATCGGCCCTTTCGTAGCACTGGGCCAGGCGCTCGGCATCCCTCTTGAACATCTCATAGTAAGCAAGCATATGGTGGGCGAACAGCACCGGCTGGGCCCTTTGCATGTGCGTGTAGCCGGGCATTATCACGTCAAAGTTGCCGTCTGCCAGGAAAATGAGGGTCTTCTGCAGCTGCTTGATCAGGTCCTGTACGAAACCGATCTCGTCCTTGACGTACATGCGCACATCCGTCGCGACCTGGTCGTTACGGCTGCGTCCGGTATGTATCTTTTTTCCCGCCTCCCCGACCCTTTTTGTGAGCATGGTCTCGATGTTCATATGTATGTCCTCGAACTCTTTCTTGAGGACGTTCCTATTCTGGTCTATCTCCTTTTCGATCGCAGTGAGGGCAGAAATGACCTTGGAGTATTCGGCTCCGGAAAGCACCTTTGCCTTGTTCAGTGCTTTGGCATAGGCCTGGTTCTGCGCGATATCGTATTTGTAAAGCCTCTGGTCAAAGTGTATGGAGGTATTGAACGACTCCATGACCGAATCCATCTCCTGCGTAAAACGTCCGGACCATGCTTTTTTCTTTTTCATTTAAGGTCGTCCTTTGCCATGCCTTTCATTTGCAGACCGAACAGCTTGATGAACCCTTCCGCGTCCTTCTGGTCGTATACCTGGTCCTCGCCGAAGGTAGCCAGCTCCGGATCATACAGCGACTTTGCCGCCTTGCGCCCCGCGACGATGCAGTTGCCCTTGAACAGCTTCATCTTTACGGACCCGGTCACGTTCTTCTGCGTTTCGTTGATGAAAGCGTCCATAGCCTTGCGTATGGTGGTGAACCACTGCCCGTTGTATACCAGATCGGCATATTTCTTGGATACGACCTCTTTGAAATGCATAGTGTCCCTGTCGACGGTTATGGACTCAAGCGCGGCATGGGCCTTGTAAAGGATCGTTCCGCCCGGGGTTTCGTAAACGCCCCTGGATTTGATGCCGACGAGCCTGTTCTCGACAATATCCACCCTCCCGATCCCGTTGGCCCCGCCGATCTTATTGAGTTTTTCGATAAGCTCGACGGCTCCCATCCTCTTTCCGTTGAGCCCTACAGGAACGCCCTTTACAAAATCGATCACAACGTATGCCGGCTTTGCCGGAGCTTTTTCCGGGGAAACTGTCAGCAGGAACATGTCCTCTTTCGGTTCGTTCCACGGGTCTTCGAGAATACCGCCTTCATAGCTTATATGCCAGAGGTTCCTGTCCATTGAATAGGGTTTCTTCTTTGTTATCGTGACCGGGATCTTATGCTTCTTGGCATAATCAATCTCGTCCTCGCGCGACTTAAGTTCCCATTCTCTCCACGGGGCGATTATCTTAAGCTCCGGTGCAAGCGCCTTGAAAGTAAGCTCGAATCTTACTTGATCGTTGCCTTTGCCGGTAGCTCCGTGAGCAACGGCATCGGCTTTTTCTTTAAGAGCTATCTCTACTTGTTTCTTTGCGATTATAGGCCTTGCTATTGAGGTGCCCATCATGTATTCGCCTTCGTAGATAGCCCCTGATTTGAGCATAGGCCAGAGATACTCTTTTGCGAACTCTTCACGGAGATCTTCGATGTATATCTTTGAGGCCCCGGTCCTGAGCGCTTTCTGTTTCAGGCCTTTCAGCTCCTCCGCCTGACCGACATCCGCCGCGAAAGCTATCACTTCGCAGCCGTAATTATCGATGAGCCATTTCATCATGATCGACGTATCAAGCCCGCCGGAATATGCCAGTACTACTTTGTTGATCTTTTTGCTCATTGTTTCTCCTGATTCTTAAAATGAGTAGCCAGTAGCCGGGAGCCAGTTCAAGACCTGGCTACTGGCCGCTGGCTACCGGTTTTACGTCAACAGCTTGACCAATATCGCCTTCTGGACATGGAGCCTGTTCTCGGCCTGGTCGAATATGATGGAGTTTTTGCTCTCCATCACCTCATCTGTGATCTCCTCGCCCCTGTGGGCCGGCAGGCAGTGCATCACCAGGACATCTTTCTTGGCCTTGCTCACCAGCGAGTAGTTCACCTGGTATTTTGCAAAGGCTTTGAGCCTTTTTTTGGATTCAGCCTCCTGCCCCATAGAAGTCCAAACATCAGTATAGATGACATCGGCGTTCTCTACTGCCTTGGCAGGGTCATAGACTACCTTTGCCCCTTCGAGCTCATATCCTTTCGGGCAGCAAAGCACGAAGTGGATACCGGTTTTTTTGCAAAGCTCGTTCAGCGACCTTGCGACATTGTTGCCGTCGCCTACAAAGACCATTTTCAGGCCTTCGACCTTCTTCCTTTTCTCAATAAGCGTGAACACATCGGCAAGCGCCTGGCATGGATGGGAAAGGTCGCTGAGCGCGTTAATTACCGGTACTTTGGAATTTTCCGCCATTTCTTCGACCTTGGCATGTTCAAATGTCCTGATCAATATCGCATCGACATAACGTGATAGGGTCCTGGCGGCATCGGCAACGGATTCACGCCTGCCGAGCTGTATGGTCCCGTCCCCCAGGGTCACGGCATGGCCTCCAAGCTGGAACATGCCTACTTCGAAGGAAACCCGGGTACGATTTGACGGTTTTTCGAATATCATAGCCAAAGTTTTGCCTTTTAGGAGGTCCTGGGAAGGTTTTTTCTTGAGTTCAGCCGCAAGCTCGAATATCCGGTCTATCCGAAGTTCAGACAGCTCTTTTATGGTCAAGAGGTGCTGCATATGGGAAATATTAACATATTGCTATTGTCAAATCAAAGCGTTATTAATGATAGCTGCCGGTAATTTTGACTACCTCTCCCAGCAGGAAATTGACCCGGAGAGGCTGGAACTCCCTGAAAATGTCCTGGTAGAGCCCCCTATTGTCGGGAAGCACCACCACATGCTTGTCCGGTACCACAGTGGGCGGATAATTGATCCCGCTTAAATGCCCCTTTAAGTAGTGTTCATTTATGGACTTGCCGTTAAGGACCATGTTCCCTTCAGAAATCATAAAAATGTCACCCGGATGGGCAACCATTCTTTTTATTTCCGGAAGCAACTGTTCCGGCTGCCAGAACAATACTACTGATGACCGGTCAGGCAGGTCCGGGTCGAACGCTCCTCCGGTGAACATCAGTTCTTTGAATATAAAATGGGACCCCTCCGGCATGTTCGGTTCCATGCATTTATCCACGACCCTGATCTCCCATAGTCTTTGGACCGAATTGGTATAAAGTTTCTGTACTGTTCTGAAAGGCGGCCTTTTTACGGGATTTGACAGGGTTATGATGCCGTCAAGGCGGCGGTCGCAGCGAAGACTGTTCGTATAAGGCGTCGAAAAGGTCTTTGAGAAAAATATCCCTGACATCTCGATACCTTATCGTGCCGGACTTGAATGGATTTCAGTGATTATTTTCCGTATTTGCTGTAAAGATATTTTATGAACTCGACTTGGCTCTCTCTTTTCAGAGTACCGTTCCCGTTGAACATATCACGGAAATCGCGGCATCCGTCAAGGTATCCGTACTGGTACTTTGGAGTGTTCCACCTTGTCGGGTCGACAGATAAAATACTGCTCATCCTGGCCTGGATCATAATGACAGAACCCTTTTTGAGGACATCTGAGACCTGCTGATGGGTTATAAAGAACTGTTTGGCTATATCATCCATGATCTGCTGCTCTGTTCTGTTCTTTCCCTCAGCGATGTACTTCTCGGCGATCGCCCTGAAGACCGTCTCTTCACTGACGTTCATGTTTATCATTGCGACCCGGCCTCCCATAGGGTTGTGCTCTTTTCTTTGCGTGGGCATCATGACGAACTCCAGCTCTGTGCTCAGATCGGCCATTTTTCCTCCCGCGGACAGATAAGACGCTATCTCTTTAAGAACGAGCTCTCGTTCTGACACGACAGACTTCTGGTCCGACCTCAGGACCTCGAGCAAACGCTCTCTTCCTTTTTCTGTGGCATTTATTTCCTGTGATCTCGCTGCGCTTGTAAAAAGCGTATTCCCCACCCAGGCTGCCGAAGACGCCAGCCAGCCCCTGTCTTTCTGGTTCATCTCGTAAACTCTTTCCTCAACGGACCTGCTGTATTCCGTGCTCATTGCAAGATCGATCAGGTCCATGCCGAATGATGCCCATCCAACTATTGGGATGGCCTTGGTCGCCCCCTTAAGGCCTAGTTTGACGATCAAGTTCTTCAGCACCGCAGAACCAAGTGATCTGCTCACAATGCTCCCGGATAATTTCATTACGGTCATGCCGGCCGCCATTGAACCCAGCCCCCTCACAAGCTGGTTCTCCACTCCAAGCGAGGCAAGCGCTGGGTCAAGGAGCTTTGTAAGTATGGTCAGCTCCCCCATGCCTTTGAAGAATTTATTGAGTGATGCTACCGTTCTTCCGAATTTTGTCGGGTTTTCAGAAATCAATTTTACCCTGTCGATGATATATGCTTTTTCGCCATAGACGGCCTTGACCCAGAGCGGTCCTGATCCGAGAGATGCTAAATAACCTACTGCCAGAGGGAATATCTGGTGAACCAGAGGATCATTAATACCGAATTCGCTCAGGAACGCGCTGGCCCCCATCATGACGGCAAGCCCAAAAAGCATCTCCCCGCCGTTTGCCAGGAGCGCCTTGCCCCTCCCGACCTTGAGTTCCGCTGCCCTTGCGTCAAGACCTTTGATGAAGGCCTTTCCTTTTTCTGAGGCGAGGAACGTCCGGCCTTTTTCCGAACGCAGCCAGTCCGTCACCCTTTGAGCGACCTGCTCGCTGGTAATGACCTTCTTCATTTCATTAACGGCTGTCGGGCCGTCAGCATCTTTCAGGGTGACCCTTGAAGTGCCGCCTCTTGCAACAGCAGGCTCTGCGTTAGCGGGTAAGCCCGAGCTCGATGCCGCGCGCTTTTCGGCGACCTTTGCAGCAACGATCCTTACCCCGGCCTTTGCAGCTCTGGCCCCGAACGATACGGTATTCACAAGAGGATTGTGCATAAAGTTAAGTAAAGCATTGTGTTTTGTTGCGAACCTTAACGTGAACATCATCGTGCTGCGGTTCCTGTAAGCCCAGTTCCTCAGGCTTTCGGCAATTTCCCTGGAGCCTGAAATAGCAGCTTCATTTCCTGCGCGTATAGCCTCAAATCTTTCACTGCCGAATGTCCTTGATACGATGGTCTCTGCCTCTGAAAGGGTCATCTTGGTCACTTTCTTGTTACTGTACCCTCTGCCGGTCTCGATCAAGTCCTTCCCGCGAACTAACGTCTCGATGGCCGCCTCTAACTTTGTGAAGTTCTCCATCTTCCTCGAATCATACCCCTGTCTTATTAGCAGGTCCGGAAGGTCTTTTGCGGAGGCCTTTAACGAGGCTTCTCTTTTTTCTGGACCGCCCTGAGCCAATCCCTCTTCCTGATAGATGAACTCAAAAGTGGAATTTTGAGCTACCATTTGAGCCAACCCTGCAGTCTTTTTCTTTGAAGCTGCGCTCATCAGTTCATTCAGCGTTAACGACCTGCCGTCAGGCATCTCGACAAGCACACCGGTCACCTTGTCGGCTCTGGGGTAGTAATTCCCGTTGACAAATATGCTTACTTCATTAACAGCTTTGGATAGAGAAGTGAAAGGCTCTACGGTACGCAGCCCTCTATAAGCCACGTCATACGGATTTGTGAATGTTTCTCTTACAAGTCCTGTAGTGCGGCCGGCAACCTTTGCGATATTGTTCACTACCAGGCTGTGATAAGGTGAAGACCCTCCCTTGAATGAATTGTATAGAGTGCTCTGCTTGAAAGGCTTTACGAACGGCGAGAATACCCACTGGCTGAGGCTCTGATATGCCATTTCATTAAGCAACATGTTGTTGAATCCGGTCTTGAAAGCGGCCGACCAGCCGACCCTCATAGCTCTTGACAGAGTTTTTGACAGCCTGTATACGGCCGTAAGTTCAAAACCAGGGCCAAGAGGCCCTCCTATCGCCCGGTTGCAGAAACTGAAGGCAGAATACAGGAAAGCACTGGTAGCGGCGATAGAGCCCAATGATTCGAAAGGGCTGACCCCTGGAGCTCGCATCGAGTCAAGGGTCATATGTAAAGGAGACTTGCCAAGCTCCCACAGCAAGAAGCTAGCCATTTGGATTATGAACGGGGTTGCTCCTTCAACGAACTTGCCTTCCCCTCCTCCCGTCATCAAGGATGTAAGGTTAGAATACATGCCGACACTTATCTGAAAGGGTATCATTGCCCACGAAAATGCGGTCTTTCCGAAACCTGAAAGAAACTCTACGGAATGCTCTCCCAATAAGCGCTGGTTGATCAACTCTGAACCCGGGTCGAAACTGTATTGAGAAAGTTCTTTTGCCATAGCGGAGGCAAATGTCCGGCCGGCGCCAAATACATCATATTCAGGCAGGAAAGGCAAATACTCAGAATGCGGGATATTTTTTGCGGTATTGAGACTGAATGCTTCAGATGCAATGACGGGATCTCCGGACGGATAGTAGACAACCGTCTCCATTTTTTCGCCCGGCTCAATATTAAGCGTTCTCACCGGATCGAACGACAAGATGTAGTCGACAGGGTCCCTTTTTGAAGGAACGGCATCTGCTCTTATGCTTTCATATGTGAAGTACTGCTTAATAAGGCAGAACAGCATATAGCTGGGGTCCGTTTCGTCCTGTTTCGCCCCTACAAGTATCCTCTTGCCGACAAGTTCTTTTTTGTGCGTTTCAAGATAGTCGATAAGCTTTTCAAGGGAAGGCATGGTACCCCTCTGCTTTTTCAGGCGCTCTGCAGTATGAGCGTTCTTGGGATCGCTTAGATATTTCTGCTCCTGCCTGAAAAGCTTGATCAGTGCGTCCAGCTCCCTCTCGAGCATAGCCCCGTAAGGGACGATATTATCGCCTCCGACGATTATGGTCTTGGCCAATAGAGTAAGGTCCTCTTTGGTCTCATCGCTCGTCCTGAAAACACCGTTAAGCATAACAAGCCACGGCATGAATGACCCCGGGTCCTCAATGGCTGTTTCATAATCCACGCCGCCGGTGTGGACATCGGTCCCGTCGGTTGATGTAGCCACTCCGCCAGCAATATACCTTATGGGAGTGATCAGTCTCTGCGCATACCTGTTGAACAGGCCTAGAGCGACCGTTGCGACATCGCCTTTACTGACATAATCCGTGTTAAGCCTCTTTAAGAGCTTCTGCATGGCTATCTTGCCGTCTGAAACTGCCTGCGGCTCACCGGGGATCACGAACAGGGTGAAATACCTTCCTCCGCAAGCCTCAAGCCCTTTCTTGGCTTTGCTCAACAGCTCCTGGTTGGTCTCATGCACTTCCTGCATCATCATGCTTTGGACCATTTCAGGGGTAGTATCCCTTTTAAAGCCATCGTAGCCCTCCACGGCCTTGATGAACTCAAGATCTATGCTGCTGTTTATTGTGTCCATCCAGTACTTCGATACGCTTGCCTGAAGGGAGTCAAGCTTGACCTTAAGCTCCTTAAGTTCCTTTACCAGGGCCTTTATCTCGGGATCGTTCTTTTTTAATTCCTCGAGTACGCGGCTTTTTTCCTCAAATGTATAAGGAGCGAGCTTGCGTTCAAGGACCTCAGCAATTTTCTTTTGTAGAACGACCGATCTTTCGACCAGAGGCTTGCGCTGCTTAAGGACGCTCTCCGTGGGCCCCATGTTCCTGAAAACATATTTTGCCTTGATGAACTGTATGAGCAGATCGTTCGTTCCGGGCTGCATCCTGAGGTCGGAGACCGGTATCGTGCTGAACACGAACTCTTCTTTGAGCTTATGCAGCAAGCCTTTCTTTTCTTCGCCCATGTTAAGCACGAAAGCGCTTCCAAGCTGGCCGGATATCCTTGACAGCGCCTTGAAGGCGAGCTCATGTCCTGAATAATACGGGTTGTTCTCACTGTCTATTGTGGATATCGCTCTTTCGCCAAGCACGGAAGACAGCGACTTGAGCTGCGAGATCTCGTCTTTGCTTAGGCCGGGGAACACTAACCAGGCGGACCCGCTTAAGAGCTTGGCCATTGCCGCGTCCTTGATTATCTTCGGGATATTGGCAACATCTTCTGCGGTTATATAAATACCCGGATTGTCTATCCATTCGACCAGTTTTTTCGCGGTCAGCCTTTGGTCCTCGGGCAGTTTTTTTACGGCATCATCATTCAGATATTTGGACAGGGTCGATATCTCTGCCTGGGTGTTCGGCGTATAATGCAGGCTGTATTTGGCCTGCCCCAGCAGCCCGACAAGAAGCATAAGGTCTTTACCGTTCATCAGGTTTGACGGAACATAGTATTCGGTAACCGTCTTTCCGTCGACCGTCTTTTTTCTTCTTGGTGTGACACCCGAGACCTCGGTCGATCCGGCGGACATCATCAGGGTCTTAAGTGCCGATAAAGGCGCTTTCCTGGCATATGAGGCGGGATTGAACGATGTAGATACCGGAATCAGGTCCTTGTCGGGTTCAGGTCCTTTTGTATTGACCTGCGCATTGGCTCTGGCGGCCCCAAGCCTTTCAACTGACGACCTGTCAAGCTTTATGACCTGAACGATCTGATTGCCTTCTCCTGGCCCTATCTTTGCTTCTCCCATGAGCAGCCTTTCGGTCATTGCCTGGTCATAGATATCTTCGATCGCTTTTCTGATATCCCCTTTGCCGGACCTTAAGAGAAGCTCAAGAGTGTTTACAACATATCTTCTGACCCATGGGTCAGCGCCCAGACGCGACAGCATGTCAGGAACAATGGCCAGCCCCTTTTCATCTATGCCTGAAGCTGATATCGCCCTTATAGAATTCACGAGATCGCTCAGAACATGATCCGACTCATCCGAATAGTTCACCTCATGCCCCATTACATCCGGCTCGCCTTGAAGTTCTTTTTTGATCTTAAGATTGGTCTCCTGGACCAGTTTCTGGCGGTTCTTGCTGTGTTTAAGCAGATAGTCGTTCCTTTTATCGTTATAAGCATGCCACAGCTCTGCATCCTCTTTTGAAAGGGACCTTACGAACAAAGACGCTATTTCACAGCGCAACTCAGGATCTTTGAGCGATTCAAGGTCTTTGCCGGTTAAGGTTTTTAGAGAACTTTGATCAATGCCATTAGCCTTGAGGATATCAAGCCAGAATGCAGTGAACTTGTTTTCCAGCTCGTCATATTTGGCGTGTTCGGGATCTTTCTTGAGCCTGTCCCTGACGTCGGCATTATACTGCTCTTCGATAGCCGCGTTCATTTTGTCTATCAGGGCCTTTCTCTTTTCCCTGCCTGTGAAGACGGCCTCCTTCCACTCTGTCCCGATCATTGAGTCCAAAATACGGACATAAGCCAAACTGGTCCTCTTGTTATTCCCAAGGGTGTTGTATAGGACCCGCATACCAATATTGGCCCACGACATTTTCTCCCTGTATTCGGCATTGTCATTCCTTACTTTATTGGCGGCGTTCTCGAATTCCTGGTCCTTCTGAACATGATGAAGCTGGATGCCCTGTTTGACCTCATACCTCTGCAGCAATCTGAACGACAGGTCATCGATAGTCCCGTCCTTTACCAGTTCGGCGACCTCGGCGGACGTTGCCCTACGGAATTTGCCGTTCTCTTTTATGACCACATAGTAATTCGACTTGACATCTTCTGCTGCCTGGCCGGGCTTCTGATCCTCTAAGGTCCTGACAACAAGTATGACCTTCTCTTTTTTCTCCTTAGGGGCCGGGGCTTTCCCTGGTGTGATCCCGCCTGAAAGAAGCCACTCATAGTCTGCTGTCTCTTCTTTTGTCATAAGACCAAGGAGAACAAACGCTTCTTTGTAATTTCTAAATTCATCTAATGCATCTTTGAGCTTTTCGGCGTCATCTCCGTCGAGGGCCTTCCATATACTCTCTTTTATCTTTATAAGGGCTTTGTTGAGATTGTCTATCTTTTTATAAGTTTCGAATAGTTCTCGGTCCCCTTTCAGTACCTGACCCATTTTGTCCATATACTTTTGGGTATCACCGCCGCTTTCCTTGAGCACTCTTTCATTCTCCGCTTTCCAATAAGACACCTCATCGAGTGAAAGCTGGTGCAGCCTTAGGACCGAAGCCAATTCCCCTTCAGGATCTTGCTTGGCAAGCTCCTCGTCCATACCGGTTTTTGTAGCAGCTATCGACTCGACCAGTTCGTTATCCGCATCATATGCGCCCACAGCTAACTGTGCGGCTCTTATATACTGAGCTTTCTTTTGACTGCCGAGTGAGTTGCCCCTGATCACAATATCGCTATGTAATGAGGAAACTTGTTTGTTCACAAGTTCAGGGAAAGATTCCCCGCATGCGGATATCCCCGACAATGCCGCATCTATCAGCTTTTGGTCTTTGTTCCCGACAGCATTCTTTAGTGCGGAGAGCAGCTCATCAACGATCCACAGCCGGGTGTCATATCTTTTATTCTCAAAAGCATGCGCAAGATTTGAAGCGTTATCCCGGATATATGAGCCGACCTCATCCTGCCCCGTAGAGACCAGATATCTGACCGTAATTACCTGAAGGTTCTGGAGGGCTTCCGCATATTGATCTTTCAGTAAAGGGTCAGATCCGGTGACTTTTACAAGTTCATTAAGGATTGCAATGAGCTGTTTGTTATCTTCCGGCTTAAAGCCTTCTTTGTTCAATATCTCCTTGAACCGCGACTTCAGCTCAGCGACCCTCGGGTCCTCTGAATATGGTCTGACCTCGTCATTCAAGACTTGCACGTCCCTCGACATCTGTCTTGATGCGGCAGTGTTCTCTGAAGCGCCTTCATATCCGTATATCTTGACCACTATTTCATCCTCCATTGCCCATGGCTATCGGTCCCCTACATATATTCATCGTCATTTCTATCATCTGATTTCAATCCCCCTATTAAACAAGCAGGGCGACATGCCTGTTGATGAATGCCGCCCTGGTTGGCTAATAAAGGACCCGGGTCAACAGGCAAGCCGCCGGGTCATCTTTTTCATATATATATCGCCATATATACTATAGAACTTGCATGGGATTTTGGGGAGACCGTATTGGGGAGACCGTTTTGGGGAGACCGTATTAGGGAGACCGTTTGGGGAGACCATATTGAGATGCTTAAGGGATTTCCTGCTTCATAATACTGATCAGCTTTTGAAGCTTGAAAGATAACGATTCTGATAATCTGGTCAATTCCTGATGATCATTTTTGTTTAATATTCCGGAATCGTAAGAAATATCAAGGTAAGTGATCGTTTCATTTAAGGAGCCTTTTGCGATAGCCAGAAAATGAAGATAATCCGCTCTGCTATTCCTTCCGCACCCCTCTGCGATATTAGCTGGAACAGAGATCGAGGAACGTTTGATCTGCTGAACGATAACATATTTTTCTGATGAAGGGAATTTATCTGCGGCAAGAATGATCTTAGAAGCAAGTTCCTTTGCTAATTTCCAAACCAGGACCTTTTTGAAATCTCTCGGCATAGCACCTGTCAAGCAATTTCCCCGCCGTTGATAATTAATTGAAGTATTTAAATATTGTCTTTCCAGTATGGTCTTTTCAATACGGTCTTTTCAGTACTGTCTCTTTAGTACGGTCTTTTCAATACGGTCTCTTTAAGTACAGTCTCTCCAAATACAGTCTACCTGCTACAGATCCTCCTCGTTCTCCTTAAAGACCCGGTAAAAAGCGAACGCGCATAGAGCGATGATGATGATCCACGAGACGGCCATAAAAACCCAGCCTGCTGTTGTCATAACTCCCTCCTTTTAAGTCCCGCCCTTGCAAGTAATGCAAGAACAACGAAAAGAAGAAGCAATCCGATACGGGTCGACAGGATATACGGGACATCCGCAGGAGCAACCCCCTGCATGAGGATCACTGACAGCCCCTGCTGAAAGAACCAGGAGAACAAAATAACAAGAAGGAACAATGGAGTGACATACTTAATGACCCATTTGTAGAAACCCGGTATCCTGAGCTGCGCCCCGTGGTGTATCTCCTCCCAGGCCCTGTCTATGCCGAACACCCAGGCAAAGAGTATGGCCTCGACCGTGCCGAATAGGACCAGAGCGAAGGTACCGCCCCAGAAATCAAGCTCATCCACAACCCCGTGCCCAAGGAAAAAGATGGCGGGCTGGCAGAGCATGAACGCAATAACACTGACTATGGACGCGGCCTTTTTCCTGTCAAATCCAAAATCGTCCTTCATGAAGGCCACAGCCGGCTCTATTAGCGATACAGAGGATGTTATACCGGCAAGAAAAAGCAGAAAGAACCAAAGGAACGCGAATATTGCTCCGAATGATATTTGAGAGAATATGAGCGGCATTGTGACAAAACCAAGATTAAAGGAACCGCTCGACGCAATTTCCTTTATCCCTTCCGGCCCGAAGAACGCAAATGCCAGAGGTATTATGATGCTGCCGCCAAGAATGATCTCGGCGAACTCATTTGTCCCGGCAGCCGAAATGCCCGACAAAGCCACATCATCGCCTTTTTTCAGATAGCTCGCATATGTAAGTATTACCCCTATGCCGACGCTTAACGTGAAAAATATCTGCCCGGCTGCCGCGAGCCAGGTCTTGGCTGACAAAAGAGCGGAAAAGTCCGGGTTCCACAGGAAGCCCAGGCCGTTGACAATGTTCCATTCCGGCAGAGAAGGGTTCGGAGCTCCGAGCGAGAACACCCTTATCACTATCACAGCGGCTGAAATGAACAATATGGGCATTGCTATCTTTGAAAGGAGTTCTATGCCCTTTGAGACCCCCCTGAAGATTATCCACATGTTCAGTACGAAAGTTATCACAAAGAAAATATAGGCAGGGGCAATACCTGAAAAATACTCGTTGACCTGAAGACCCTGATACCCCGATAGGAACTGCGCCATGTGCGCTTTGTCATGTATGCCGGAAAGGACACCCGTAAGGGAATACCAGCAGTAGCCCAGAAGCCAGGACTCGATATAGATGTAATAGATAAATATGACGACAGGGCCGAATATGCCTATAACGCCGAAATACTTGGCGAGCCTGCTTTGCCAGAGGCGCTGGAACATGCCCGGAGCCGTTGAATGTCCGTGAACTCCCCCATGCCGCCCGATGGCCCATTCTATCCACATGAGGGGGATGCCGATAAGAAAAAGCGCTATGAAGTAAGGGATGAGGAAAGCCCCGCCGCCGTTATTAGCGGCCTGTACAGGGAAGCGAAGGAAATTACCGAGCCCTACGGCGCTCCCCGCCACAGCGAGGATGACGCCTATACGCGAACCCCAGGAATCCCTGTTCTGACTGTCGGCCATTTGGGAATATGGTAGCAATTAGTGAAATGCTAGTCAATTGAAATTGTTTTGCTAATTTCTCGATAGATATTCGGGAGGGCCTATGTCTGGACATCTCCGTATAAGGGACCATTTCAGGAACACCAGGGTGACCGAAAGGCAGATAACGGATTATCTCAACCTGGATCGACGACAGAAACAGGCTTTCCAACTGGCTGACCGCATTTATCTGAACAGGGACCATCAATACGACCTGCTTTGTCTAAACAAGGAGCATCATCTTGGCAGGCCCACCGAAGGGCTTGATCTTGTCTTCTACGATACCCATTCAGACCTGGGGTCACCGATGGGTTCTGTCGCCAGAGGCCTTATATCTTTGTCACCTGATAAGTTCAGGAGTGAACTGGAATATTGTCTCCCGGACGAAAGCCATTTGCCGGAACCGAAGAACTATCCGGAAGGTTCCTTCCTTCCCGTACTTATTGCCGGAGGCAATATCCGCAGCCTGCTTCAGATAACACAGGTCGAGCTAAAGTACGAGGGGTTCGGGCAGGTCTTCGTTGAGATAAGCGACTACAACGGAAGAATGCTCGTTGGCAGCGGAAGCAAGAATATTAATACCCCGTATTACGCAAAGAACCCTTTTAAAGGCACAACAATACCTAACTTCATTTCCGGAAGACACATGAACGGAAGTGATATCCGGACAACGATACTTGAACTGTCCGGTAAAAAACCGTCCATCGGGACCTGGGCAAGCAATGATCTGGACTATTTCGAACCGCATTTGTCCCAGCCGCTGAACGACACAAAGTTCAAAGGCATACTTGAACATGCGCTCGAGGTGGGTGCGGCCACAAGAGAAACCGGACCTGACCTTTTCACGATGACACTTTCTCCTGCATGGGAATATACTAACTTTAAAAGCGATCATTACTTCGAGCTTATCCGCACAATATGCAATGGCTTTGGAATACTTCAGAAGTAGCGTTTTTCGCTGAAATCCCGCTATTTCCCGGTCGATAACGAGGTTGTATGGGAACTATCGGACGAATAACCACAAAAGACCTTAAAGTAAGGGATAGAGGTAATTTCAGGATAATAAGCCTGACAGCTCCAAACATTGCGAGAAGCATCGCTCGAGAACTGAAGATCACGAATATTCCGGTTGAAAGCACGTTGTTCAATAGCGGCGAACCGCTTGTTGAGATAGGGACCTGTCCGGAACACACCTTGAGGGACAAGCATGTCTTCATGATCGCGACAGCCAACACCGGAAGGATAATGCAGGACTGCTGGCTTAATTACCAGCTTTTGCATACTGCTGAAAAGGCTTCGGCAAGCAAGATAGACCTTATTTACCTCTTTATGCCGTTTCTCAGGCAGGAAAGAAGGACAAAACCAAGGACCTCGCTGACCGCGAACTTCTTCATGGACCTGCTTAGAGCCTCTGCACCTAGAAGCTTGAGGTCCGTTATAACTTTCGATCCGCATACATCTGCAACGGAAGCTATCATCGAAAAAGACGGGCTTATCGGACACGGGTTGAGCATGAAAAGCCTTTTTGTTGACTACATCCGGGATAAATACAGAACAAAAGGCTCTCTTGAGAACGTCATGATGGGGGCTCCCGACTTCGGAAGGATGGCATTTGTAAAGAGCATCGCAAAGGATATCTTCGGCCCCAAGGATTATCAGTGGCATCTGTTTGCTATCGAGAAGACAAGGATAGGAGAAAGAACACATATGCGTCTTTTCGAGACCAGGGACGCTGAAGGAAGAGGTATAAGCACTCTTGGCAAGGACGTCATTTTCATTGACGACATGATCGACACCGGCGGCACGCTCATGAACGCATCACAGATGCTTGCCGAGAACCGGTTCACCACTCCAAGATCGATCTCGTGTTTTGCGATACACCCTGTCCTTTCAAAAAATGCGCTATTGAAGATAGAAGAGGATTCTTTCATCAATCATTTGATCGTAATGAACACTTTGGACATTCCTGGGCAAGAAGGATCAAAAAAACTTGAGGTCATCCAGGCGGACCGTTTTATCGCAAAGATCATTGCCCGCATTGCGAACGGGAACAGCCTGTCGGACTACGGATCTACGATCTCCCCTGCTGAACAATGATCAAGGGGCATTCCCTGCTCTAATGATATAATCATTCTTGATGCCCGCTCTTTTTGATCTAAAGAAGCTTGTCATGATCGCGCTTGCGGTCATCCTGACGGTCACTCCGTTCTATCTGTATTCCGACTTCATAAAGGCCTATTCCACGAACGTGATCTATCTTGACCAGTGGGACTATATCCCTCTGTTCGAAAAGCTTGACCAAGGGAGGCTGGCCGTTGCCGACCTCTTCGAACAATCGAACGAACACAGGCCGCTCCTGCCAAAGGCAGTTATGGTGACCATGGGGTATTTTACGGGCTACAATGTCCTGTTTGAGATCTGGGGCAACGTAGCGCTGCTGTTCGGCTCCTGTGTACTTCTGCTCCTACTGTTTAGACCCGACCTTAAGGACCCGAAAAGCCACATCGTGTTAGCCCCTGCCCTATGGGCAATGCTTTCTCTTAACCAGTGGGAAAGCGCTCTATGGGGTATCTGCATGGTCTGGTACATGGCGATGTTCTTCTTTTTTCTCACACTGTACTTTCTGGTCAGAGCTGAGGGGCTGAACAGATATTTCTGGCTATCGGTGATATCTGCTGCCGCCACAAACCTATCTTGCGCCACAGGCGTGCTTGTATGGCCTATGGGGCTTGCCCTGCTGGTCTCGCATGCCTATTCCAAGGAGCGTAAATTCCTCTCTGGTCCGGCGATCATCTGGTGTGTCGCGGCCGCAGTGATGTACCTGATATATCTTTCCGGACTTAAAACACCCGGAAGGCCCTTCATGGTGAATCTCGGCAGCGGACTTATTGACAATCTTAAATACCTTTTCGCTTTTTACGGAGGATACTTTTACAGGCCCAAACTGGCGGTCATCATAGGGGCAGGCCTGTTCATTTCGTACATAACGGTGTGCGCCGTCTGGCTGAAAGACCTTTTCACCTCAAAGAACGACAACAGGAAGAGCGATCCATATTTTGCGCTAATACTTGTCGTCCTGCTTTGCGGCCTCTTCCTGGTCACGGTAAGGGGAGGCATTGGCTGGAAGATGGCGCTTTCATCCAGATATGTCACTGTATCCGTATTCGGCATCATCGGCCTGTATCTCTGGTCTCTTACTTATCTCAGCGGATGGAAAAAGAACCTGGCCGTCACTGTTCTTTTGCTTGTGATCGCGTCCGGCTATATTATGGGATACTCGTACGGGAGCGGCCGCGGGGAGGCGATCAAGGCCAACAGGAACCTTGGAAGGTATTACATCCTGTCCCAAGGCGAAAAACGGGACGAGGACCTGATCTATCTTTACGAATACCCAGGGTACGTAAGGTCAAAGACGCCTTTCCTCGGGTCAAAGAAAATGAACATGTTCTCGATAGAGAATCCCGGGCCTTCAGCTTCCTTAGCACTGCTTCCCGGCAATGCCGACCTCGGGATATACAATACGCTAAAAGCCAGGAAGGACGGCGGAAGCGACCTTATTGTGATATTCGGCTGGGCCTTGGATCCCGTAAGCAAAGGTCCTTCGGGCGGGGTCATTGCCACTCTTAACGGGCAATACGAGACACCTTCTGTCGCAAATGACCTCTATTCCCCTGATATCGCGAAGGCCTCCGGGGTGCGATCGCAAAAGTTCAGCACCTTCGCCGTTGAGATCGACGGGGCCCTGCTCAAAAAAGGCAGGAACGAGGTCACTTTCAAGGTCTTATCAGGCAACAGGAAAGGATATCATGGAGCAGAGAACGGCCTCATCTTCGACATCTGAAATAACGGCAAGGATACTCGGCCTCATACTGCTGCTGCTGTTCTGCCTGGCCGTATTCCCTGTCCTGCCTTTGTATGTGATCAGTCCGGGAATAGACAACTCCTGGAGGTTCGCGATAAACCTCATCCCTTACACTTCATTCCTGTTCGGACGCGATGTTGTCTTCACGGCGGGCCCCCTGGGATACCTGCTGTACCCGGTGAACGTTTCCGACAATATCTGGTCTGGCATCGTGCTCAGGATGATAACGCAGGTCCTTTTCTTCTTAGTGCTGTCCGTATACGCGCTGAGGGCCGGCACAGGCAGGGCAAAAGTAAAGCTGCTGCTGTTCCTTGCGGCATTCTTGCTGGCTCACTTCCTGTCCATACACGAGGTCAACTATTACGGGTCATTCCTTCTTTTGCTGATAGCCTTGCTGGCGGACCTGGCATCAACGGCAGGGTCTCGCTCTTATGTGCCAATGGCCGCGGCAGCTTTCATCGGAGCTTCAGTGTTCTTCATGAAGTTCAATGTGGGGCTGGCCGCGCTCGGTTTCTTCGTCCTGTATTTCCCTGTGCTCTTCTTTCATGACAGGCAAAGGTTCTACGGCTTGCTGCAGACTTTCATCGCCGTTTACGTTATATCCTTAACGGCCCTTTCTCTCTGGCTGATGGGTTCGGCCGCTTCAGCGGCAGGCTTCTTTTACAGGTCCTGGGTCATAACCGGCTCTTTCAGCGCCTCGGCCTCGCTTGTGGGAGACCATAAAGAACTGCTGATGGCGCTATTTGCCATGGGCCTGTACCTTGTCCCGCTCATTGTCCTGAAGAAAGAAGGTTCTATGTCCCTGCCTTCGGCGGTCGGGACGCTGATGTTCCTCTTTGCGTCTTTCAAGCACGGCTTTGCCAGGCAGGATGCCCACGTTATTTCTTTCGCAGCATCCATAGCACTGTTCATAAGTCTGGCCGTACTGTTCTCAAGGGAAAAAAGGTCAATCCTTGTCAACACGGCGGTCTTTATCATGATATTCGTCATATCGGTATCGCTTTTCGGCAGATACTCCGGTCTTGATCCTTTGAACTTCCGAAACAACATGTCCCCTGCCGGTATCGCTGGCAAGGCCGGCACAATATTCGGTTTCAGGAACATAAAGCCGGGCATCGATAATTATCAGGAGCAGATGCTCAGGGACATAACTCTGCCAGAGAACTGGCTGCCTGTTATCCGTCAGAAAGGTACCACGGTGGATATAGTGCCATGGGAACTTTCGTACGTCCATACATATAAGCTGAACTGGATGCCGTCGCCCGTTATCCAGCTGTATCCGATATGCGACAACAGGCTGGACACCCTTGCGGCATCTCATTTTTCTTCCGGCAAAGCCCCCAATCATCTTGTTGTAGAGTTCATGGCCATAGACGGCAGGAACATGATACTTGACTCCCCTGCGACATGGAGGGCGATATCTGGCAACTATTCCGTGGCGGACCGCGACACATCAGGAAGAAGGCTCCTGCTTAGCAGGAACAACACCCACAGACCCGGCAAACTGAAAATGGTATCGGCCGGGGATATCGACCTTTCAAAACCGGTCATCGTTCCCCGTACCGACAAGCCTTTGTTCCTTCAGCTTGATATGAAGCTGAACCTGAAAGGATATATCAACCAGTATCTCTTCAGGATACCTCCCGTGTACCTGGCCGCCGCGATGGAGGACGGCAGGACTGTCCAGATCAGACTGATGACGGATAACGCAAAGAACGCGCCTATGATAAGCCCTTTTGTGGAAGACATTGATTCGCTGTATGCTTTTCTTAAGGAAAAAAAGGGGAAAAGGCCGAATGCCGTACAGGTCTTCGGACCGGGACTTGATCACTACTTAAAACAGGCCTCGGCTGCCTGGCTGATAGAGGAATAGACATGCTGAACTGGACAAAGGCAAAAGCAGCTTTTTTTGTGTCCGTGACAGCAGCTCTTGCTGTCGCGTATTTCGCTTTTCTTTTCAGGTTCTACGTGAATGTGATCTACTGGGATGAATGGCACAACATCAGCCTTTTCGTGAAGCTTTTTACCGGAGGGCTCGGCATATCCGACCTCACTGCCTTTTACTACGGGCACAGGCCGGTATTGCCCAGGCTGATAGTCCTTCTCCAAGGGTCTTTTTCCGGATACAGCATCCTTCCGGAGCTTCTTATAGGTGCCGGTTTCCTTTTCGGCGCGACAGCTGTCATGTACAGGATATTCAGGTCTGCCTGCGGAGGAAGCCCCCTGCTCTTCCTTCCGGTCGCGGTACTTATGCTCAGCTTGCGCCAATGGGAGAACATAACGTTAGGGATATGCTCAGTTGCATGGTACCCGCTTCTCTTCTTCTCTGTCTCCTCCGCGTATTCGCTTTACCGCTCAAAAGGCACGGACCGCTCGTTCTTTCTTGGTCTGATTTTCAGCGCGCTGGCCACATTAACTCTGGCCAACGGGCTGATATGCTGGATAACCGGCGCTTTCCAGCTCCTTTTCAAGAATGACAAAAGGCCGCTTGGCATATGGGCCGCTTCTTTTGTTTTACTGATCGTCCCCTATTTCTTTGACGCTTTCAGGTACGGTAGCGATTTTTTGTACACGGGAAAACCGCTGGCAACGGCCCGGTTCCTGCTGGCCATGATAGGCGGACTTTTCGTGCAGCCGGAGCTGGCGGTGACCGCCGGTGTCGGGATCGCACTCGGGACCTTCTCGCTGGCCATTCTGGAGCTTTCCCGAAAAGGAAAGCCCGATGAGCGGACGGTGATGTTCATATCTCTGGCTTTTATCTCGTTCTTCGGCTCAGCACTTGTGACCCTGACAAGATCGGGATACGGACTTGATTACGCCCTTTCCTCAAGGTTCTATGCATTTACCGTACTCGGACCTGCGTCTTTATATCTCATGGTCCTATCTGTTCCGGCAGGAACGGTAAAGAGAGGCCTTATTTCACTGCTCATTCTGATGATAATTTCATCTTATGTTTTTGCGATCCCTGTCTCCGTTGCCCGGGCTGAAAGCCTTGCCAGGTTTAAGATGATGTCAAAAGAGATAATGCTCTATCCGGACAGGTTCGGCGATAAAGCCCTTAAAGATGTTTTCAGCGATACGGCAAAGGCAAGGACACTGATGATCCTGATGAAAAAATACGGATTGAACGTGTTCAGATGAGGATACCGGCAAGACACACATTCTTACCGGCAGCCTACGCTTTACCGGTCCTGTTCTTTGTGATGTTCATCCTGGCCTTCGGAGTGAACGTTCTTTATGCCGATGAATGGCACAATATCCCGCTGTTCGAAAAGTTCTATTCAGGAAATTTATCATTAGGGGACCTGACCTCATATTACTACGGTCACAGGCTGTTCGTTCCTAAGCTCATTACCGTGCTTATTGGGTCCCTGACGGGCTACAATATCATTGTCGAGCTCCTTATAGGTGCTGCATTCCTTATTGGAAGCGTCTTCATCCTGTGGCGGGAGTTCAGGGTCGAGAAGGGAAAAGCTGCACTCTTTATCCCGGTAATGCTTCTCATGTTCAGCTTGGGCCAGTGGGAAAATATCGTTCTCGGCGTGTGCTCGACCTCCGGCTTTGCAGCTCTCTTCTTCTTTGTTCTGGCAACTGCGCTGTTAAGGCGCGCGGACAGGCCCGGCATCTCTTTCTTCACAGCAGTTCTGTCCGCCTTGCTTGCTTCGTTCTCTATCGCTAACGGCCTTGCCTGCTGGCTCACCGGGGTTTTCCAGCTCAGCCTGAAAAAGAACAAGAGCATGTTCCTTATATGGGCGCTAATTGCGTATGCCGTATTCTGGGCATATACAGCCGATATTATCCCGGCAGCGAACAAGGCGATCATTCTGCCTCCGCATCCTGCACAGGCCCTGGTCTTCCTGGCCGCCTCTCTCGGGAATATATTGCATAATCCCGTGCTTTCGGTCATTGCAGGAGCTGTCGTACTTTGTCTTTCTGTTCCCGTCATTTACTCAACGATCCGTTCAAAGGACGAGGACAACATGCAATACGCCGCGCTGATCATTTTCTCGCTGGCAGGAGCCGTTATGATGTCACTGGGCAGAAGCTACAGGGGGACAGATTATGCTCTTGAGACCCGCTTTGTCACAATGATGCTTCCCGCGCTTGCAGGCATCTATTTGTATTTCGCCAGGAGCTTCACTGCAAAAACACGCGCAGTGCTTCCCGTGGTCGTCCTTTTGTCATTAACAGTATACGCTTCAGGGGCCATGAACGGCATCAAGGGAGCTGGAGAGATGAAGGAAAGAAAGCTCGAAATTTCACGACATTTACTCAATGGTGATATCGGCTCTCTTACAATGACGGACAAGCTGCTGCCTGATAAAGCGGAACTTGAAAGAAGGATAGTGACGATGAAGAGATACCGCCTGAACGTATTTTCCGCGGACTAGACTATAACCCTCGGTTCCGGCAGCGGCACTATGAATTTCCCTTTATATCCGAGCTCTTTCAGTTTGGGGATGAGCTCGTCGGCAATATGCCAGGAGAACAGGAGCGCGTATTCCGGCTGGTCCTGGAAAAGCTTTGCCTCATCAAGTATCGGGATGAGCGTCCCCGGAACATAGTTGCCTATCTTGTGTGAACCCTTGACCTCTACCACGGCATCTATGATGCCGTCGTCAAGGCCGACATAGTTGACCAGAGTGCTTGCCCTTGAAGGCGCGCTTATGCCGAATATCGATCCGCCGTTTTCCTTGATCCCCGACAGCAGCTCATACAGCTTCAGCTTGGACATCATGACCTTGTCCTTGAAGCCCCTGAGGCTCTCAATGTCGGTGACAACACGGCGTTCCTTCTCGAGCAGTATCTCAACGCTCTGGTTCGGCTTGAAATAGTCTTTTTTGCCGGCATAGACCCTTATGGAGCCTCCGTGAGTGGGGATCCTTCTCGCGTGCAGTATCTCAAGCCCGTGGTACTCAAGGAGATATTTGATGCTGTGCAGGCTGTAATACCTGAGATGCTCATGGTAAACAGTGTCATATTGGAGGGTCTCGATTAGCGGCAGCAGATAATGCGATTCGGAGATGAAAAAGCTGTCGTGCTTCATCAGCCGTATGATGTTCTCAAGAACGGTATTCGGGTCCTCGATATGTGCAAAGACATTGGTCGCCGTGACTATCTTCGCCTTCCCGTGATTTTTCAGCACCTGGTCGGCCGTCGCTTTGTTGAAATAGTCGATGATCGTCGGGATGCCTCTTTCGATGGCGATGCGCCCTATCTCTTCGGGCGTTATCCCGAGCACTTTGTGCTTGCCCATGAAGTTCGAAAGGAGATTGCCGTCATTACTGCCTATATCCACTATCAGATCGTTAGGCGAAAGATCAAGTATCGCGGAGCATTCTTTGTACAGGTCGGCGAAATTCTCCCTGAGGATCTTTGTGGTACTGCTTGTATAGGGATACTCCGGAGGGAACAGGATCTTGGCGTCGACGATCAGGCCGAGCTGCACCAGATGGCACCTCGGGCAGTATAGAAGCTGCGCAGGATAACTGCTCTGTTCGTGCGGTTTCTCACCGATCTTGTTAAGCTTGTTGACCGGAGGCAAATAGCCCAGAAAAAGCAGCGGCTGCAGCTCCTTGTAGTCGCAGGTCTGGCACCTTTCGACCACTTTGCTGGAACCGGTATTAAAAGCTTCGCCTGCCATTATGCCCCTTTCATGTTATCAGAATACCATTTTGCTGTCTTTGCTATGCCTTCGTCAAGTGATATCTTTGGCGAATAGCCCAGGGCCTTCATCTTTGAGATATCCGGGCATCTTCTCGGCGTCCCGCCGGCAGACAGCTTGCCCGGTACTAACTCGATCTTCTTTTTGAAATATGAGCCTACCTTTTTGGCCAGCTCGGCAATGCTTATCTCGTTCTCCGTACCTATATGATAGATGTTCATGTGCTCTCCGGACCTTTCGAGCAGCATTACGCCGTCCACGAAATCATCGATATACACAAAGGCCCGCGTTTCTCCGCCTGTCCCCTGTATCTCGAACCTGCCGCCGCTAAGGTCTGCCATTCTCCTGATGAACTGAGGAATGACATGCTCGGTGCCCATGTCCGGCCCGTAAACATTGTGCGGTCGGAATACAAGGACCCGCTTAAAATGCTTTCTTCCGTAGTTGAGGGCCATCAGTTCGCTGATGATCTTGCCGCCGGCATATGAGTATCTGGGATTCAGCGGGTCGGGAATGGAGATCGCGGCCGATTCGTCCGTAGGCACGCGCTCAGGGGTCTGGTAGACCTCCGAGCTGGAGGCCAGGACAAGCTCGGGGACATGGTTCTCAAGCGCGGCATCAATGACGTTCACGATACCTTTCACCCCGACATCAAGGACCTTCTCTGGCATGGAGTAGAAGAACTCAGTGCCGTTCACAAAAGCCAGGTGATAAATGGAGTCGACCCCTTTGCACGCCCTCATCACGGTGCCGGGATCACGCACGTCGCCGGAAAAGATCTCAACATCATTTTTTACATCGTCAAGCCTCCTGAGAGGCCCCCTCGAGGCGTCATCGAGAACTCTTACTCCGTATCCGTCCTTCACCAGGCGTTTCACAAGAGCGGATCCTATAAAGCCGGACCCTCCGGTCACAAGTATTTTTTTCTTCATTTATTTCGCTATCCTTCGGTAGTAGTCAAAGGGACCCTGAGCAGCGGCTTCTGCACTTTTTTCCACTTAGGGAGATTGAATATGCCCCAGGCGAACCAGCGCAAATAGGCCGTGACCCAGGGGCCGAACTTGAAAGTCGATTTGCCGCCGTACAGCCTGTCGACAGAAATTATCGGCACCTCTCCTGTCCTTTTTCCCAGGATCTGCGCCTTTATGGACATCTCGAACGCGAACGACCATCCTCCCGGATTGGACCTCAGGTCGAGGCTTTCGAAGACCTCCCTGCGGAACATCTTGATGCCTGTTGTGCAGTCTGTAAGCGCTGAACCGGACAGCGTGTTAAAAAGCATGTTCGCAGTCCTTGAGAGGACCTGGCCAAGCATGCTCCCTCCCAGCCTTCTTCCGCCGTAGGCATATCTTGTCGCGGTCACAAGCTCGCACCCCTGGTCCATAAGAGCTAGCATGTCGGAGATGGCAAGCACAGGGCCGACTTCGTCCACGGCAAAGATCAGCATGATGTCTGAAGCGGAATTTGCGACCCCCGCCCTGACGGCGTTAAGGACGCCTTTCCCGAGGGCGTTCACCACAAGCTTCACGTTGGCGAACCTGCCTTTTAATGATCTCACCCTGGGGACCGTGGTATCGTCTGGCGAATCGACAACAAAGATGATCTCGCTGGGGACCTCGACAACTGCTCCAAGCATCCTGAGCATCACTTCGATATTGGCGCCTTCGTTCCTGACGGGCATAATTATTGAGAGCTTAGTTCCTGCGTTTTGCATAGTATTCCTTTATCGATCCCGCAGCATATGCCGCATCCTCATCGCTCATAGTAAATGATGATGGAAGCCAGATGGCTTTCTTGGCCAGTAATGAGGAGACCGGGAAATCCGCATCATTGCGGAGGTAAGGCGCCTGGGTGTGTATGGGATACCAGAATTTCCGGGTCCCTATTCCTCTTGAGGCAAGAAAATCCGCAAGCCCGTCCCTGTCCTCGGCGATCGCGTCAGACCACTGAGGCACTGCCCCTTTTTCGATATCAAACTCAAGGAGCTTTATCGCTTTTACTCCGGAAAGTTCCTGTCTGTATATCGTGTAGGTCCGGATGATCCTGCTCACCCTTTCTTCAAGCTTTCCCAGTTGAGCGAGGCCTACGGCCGCCTGGATATCGGTGAACTTGAAATTATAGCCCACGCTTGGGTGTATGTCATTGCCTCCTGTCCCTCTTTCGGGACGTCCCTGGTCCTTCAGTTCCTTGATCCTTTTGAACAAAGCTTCATCATCGGTCACGACAGCGCCGCCCTGGCCAGTCGTTATCGTCTTGTTCGGGGAGAACGAGAAGCATCCTGTTCTTCCGTAAGTGCCGAGTTTCCTGCCTTCGAGAGCGGAGGTGAGCGCTTCAGCAGCGTCCTCGACCATTGATATGCCGTGCTTGAGGCAGATATTTGAAAGCGCTACAAGGTCTGCGGGCCGTCCGCTGACATGGACAGGCATTACCGCTTTTGTCCGGATGTTGATCATTTTTTCCGTGTCGGAGGGATCGATGCATAGGGAATCCGGGAGAACATCGGCCAGCACAGGAACGGCACCCGTCATCTCAACGGCATTTGCGGTAGCGATAAAGGTCATGTCCGGCACAATGACCTCATCGCCGGGACCTATGCCCAGGGCTTTTAATGAAAGGAACATCGCGGCCGTACCGCTCGTTGTTACGGCACAGTATCTTGACCCGGTCAATGAAGCTATCCGTGACGCGAAAACATCTGACACTTTGCCTTCGTTAGGAAAGCTGGAATTAATAGCCTCAGCGGCGGCAACAGCCTCTTCTTTGCCGAGCTTAGGCTCCCACCATGTTATAGTCAAGCATCTCTCCTTATCGAAAGCTTTTCCTCGTCCGAGATCTGTTTTAGAGGGAACGGAGGAAAAGTCATGGCCCTTATGAACATGTCCTTTTTGCTCTTGTCCCAGGAAGGATCGGGCTCTCCGCCGTTGGGAAGGCGTTTGGGATAATAAGTGGCTGTTGAGTTGTCCTGCGGCCGGGATACGATCTCTTTTCCCGCAATCCAGCCATCCGTGAATTCCTCGAACAGCTGTCGGCCAAGCGCCATGACCCTTTCGTACAGAGTTCTGGCCGTATCATCCGGCCTGATCTCAGTACTCTTTTGCGAGATGACAGGCCCCGTATCGATGCCCTCGTCTATCCACTGAAGGGTGGCCCCTGATTCTTTTTCGCCGTTAAATATCGCGTGCGCCGAAGAGAATCTCCCTCTGTACTTCGGAAGGAGCGCGGGATGTATGTTCAAACATCCCCTTGCGGGGATATCGAGGATCTCTTTGGAGATTATCTGCGTGCATCCTATGCAGAAAATGATCTCCGGAGAGATCGATCTTATCCTTTCTATGACCTCATGGTCCGAAAGGTCGGCCATGGCAAGGGTCTCCAGACCTGCTTCACGGCTTACTTTTACAAGGGACTCGTGCCAGGTATCAGTCCCGTTGTCCTGGAGATTGCCGATAACAAGTTGCGGCCTTATCCCTTTTTTCAGAAGTATGCGCAGACAGTCTGGGCCCAGCTGCTTGCCTCCGATGAATACCACTTTCTTTGGCCCTTCAGGGATCTCGGTCTTTTCAAGAATGAAAGCCTGTATAGGCCCAATAACTCTATGCCCGTCAAGCTTGAACTTGTCGCCGTATCTTTCGAACAGCCTCCTGGCCGCTTCGTCGCTCTTGTCGAAGATAGGGTCCTTTTTCGAGTCCTTTCCGAAACCGGTAAAGGATGAGAACATCTGCATGTAGACCCTTGTCAGGAAGTAATAGAGGCTGAACCCGTGATGCGCCTTGAGCTTGAACCTGCCGCGGAAGAAATCCATCAGTTCGTCATGCCTGAAGAAAAGGTTGTGCCAATGCTTCGGTATCGGGCCAAGACCGAAATCAGCTCTTATGCTGTTAAGGGAGTCAAAAGCTTCATCGGTGTTCTCGATCATGATGTAGCGGCCCCCGGGCTTGAGCAGTTTATGGATATTGGATATGGCCCTTTTCTGCTCTTCGAACGAAACAAGGTTGATCAGACATCTTTGCGTTACGATGACATCGAAGCGTTCCTTTATGCCGTCTATGTTGAGAATGTCCCCGTCATGTATCGAGATGTTCTTGAGTCCCAGGTCGTTTATCTTTTGTTCGGCTTTTTTCCTTTGCAGCGACGATGTGTCAAAACCTGACACCTTCTTTGCCGCTCCTGCGTACATCACCGTCGCTATGGCCTCTCCGCATCCGAAATCCGCTACCGTGTCGTTCTTGCTGATATATCTGAGCGCGGTATCGATCTCCAGCTTGTGAAGGTTCTTGTCGATAATGGATATGGTATCCGGGCTTTCCCAGTAATCCCTTACCTTTTTTTTCAGATCAGGATTTTCGGGCATCGTTTGCTTCACTCTTTCACGATATCCCAAAGGTCGATGACCTCGGTATTTTTTGGGAATTCAAGGTCCTTGTAAGCGGTATGCGGGACCCCGATGACAATGACGTCGCACTTCAGCAGCATCTCTTCTTTTGATATAAAAGTAGGGTCCTTGGCGAATTCATCGGAATAGCTTACATCAGCGCCGTAGAAACGGAGTATCTTGCCCAGCTTGTATGAAAGAGAGTCCCTGATGTCATCGACATCGGCCTTGAAGGCCATGCCGAGAATGCCGACTTTAACTTTCTCGATGTCATGCTTTTTTCTGATCTTTTCCACCACGAAATGAGGAAGCCCCTCATTTACCAGCATAGCTGAATGTCCCAGCATGAAGTTACCGCCCTGAAGCGAGGAAAGCTGCATCGTATCCTTTAGCAGACACGGACCTGCGGCGAACCCGGCTGTCGGGAGGTTGGCGGCCCTGCCGTATCCTTCGGACATTGTCGACCTTACCTTGTTATAGTCTACTCCGAGGTTATCGCATATCATGTAGAACTGGTTCGCGGTGGCGAACTGTATGTACCGCAGCGCGTTCGAGAACAATTTTGCCAGCTCTGCCTCCGAAACGCTGCAGCGTATGATGCGTGGCGATACTGCCGAGAATATCGCGGACGCCTCATCAGCGGCCTCTTCGCTGAGACCTGAAACTATCTGAGGAAGCTCTCCCAGCTCCTTTACGGCGAATCCTTGCACTATCCTTTCGGGACAATACGCTATCTTCCAGTCGCCTTTGCCGAAAAGTCTTTTCACCTGCATGCATGTGTTGGGGTATATTGAACTTCGTATTATGATCAGCTGCTCCGGTCTGATATGCTTTTTGAGCTTCTTGATGAATTCCAGGAATTGTCTTGTTTTGGGGTTAAGATACTCGTCTACAGGGGTCCCTATGGCAACTATCACCGTTCTTGAGCTTTCGATTACACTGTCGTCAAGACTGATAGTGAGCTTACCGCTGGCAAGGACCTTTTTCAGTATGGGTTCAGCCCCGTACTCGATGAAAGGCAGCCTGCCGGACCTGACGATCTCAGCCTTTACCGGATCAACGTCAGTAAGCACGACCGAAAAGCCCTTATCCGCAAGGACAATGCCCAGCGGAAGGCCTACATGACCCAGTCCGCCTATGATACAGATATCGTTCCCCACTAAAATATCTCCTGTCGGCAGATAATGAGATATTTTAGCATAATAGAACTTTTTAATATCTTTGCTATACTTAATATCCGTTATATGCTCGGAATGAACAATAGTCTCGTAAGAAGATCTCTGCTGCTCATATCCGCAGCCGCTCCTGTTGCGGTCTATCTAATTTATCTGTACATTTTCGGAAGAGATATACCATCCGGGGACGATTACCTGAATATCTTCCTGTTCTCTAAGTTCTCCGACGGTTCGCTGAAATTTCAGGACCTGCTCCTCCCGATATCGGCCCACAGGCCTTTGATACCAAGACTGATCGTATTCCTTACAGGCTCACTTACGGGGCTCAATATGATATCCCAGATGATGGTCGGGTTCTTTGCCGTATGCCTTGTCGCGTTGGTCCTGTTCGCGGCATTCAGAAAGGCGATACCCGGCATTGCTGCGGCATATTTTATCCCTGTACTTTACCTGCTTTTCAGCATCGGACAGTCGGAAACGATACTATGGGCAGCCTGCTCCGTAGCATGGTATCCGTTCATCCTTCTCGGGCTGCTTTCATTCATCGCCCTCAGCCGTTCAAAAGGACCGGATGCCAGTTTTGCGCTCTGTCTCGGGCTTGCCTGCGCCTCGATGCTGGTCGCCGGAACAGGAATGATCCTTTGGATAGTCCTGATCTTGCAGATAGTCCTGATGAGCACCAAAGGGCTGCTCGGAAAAAGAAGCTCGGCGATAATGTTGGTCCTGACGGCTGTTATCGGTCTTGCGGCGATATATTTGAACATGCTTAACGTAGAGTTCGGAGCAACGCCCGCTGAAACATTTTCGGCATTGAAGAACCCGCTGCTGTATCTTTACTTCCTTGCATATATAGGTCTGATCTTCGACGGCTTCTGGCCTTCAGTACTTTTCGGGACCGCGATATTTGCGGGATATGCCGTATTTCACTTGAACTTCATCAAGGACAATGGCGCGGATAACGGCAAGACCGGCTTCCTGAGCGTTCTGTCATCGCTGATGCTTACAAGCACCTTGATGTCTCTGCTTCTGGTCCTCACAAGGATAAACGGGTCTTTGGGTCAGGAGCTTTCGTCAAGGTATGTGACCTTTTCGGCTGTTGGGGTTTCGGCGCTGTTCCTCGGGACGCTCATCCAGTACATGGCCGACAGAACACGGCTAAGGAAAGCTGTTGTTATCGCGGTCTCCGCGGTCTGCGTGTTTGGCGTTGCGTCCTCTTTGTTCTCCGGATCTAAGAACGCGCAGATCATCCTGAAGGACAGGGACTTTAAAATGCTCCTCATAAGCGTTCCGGAGATATACCCGGATGAAATGATAGCAGGGCTCGCCGTTCAGCCTGAACTTATCAGGTACGACAGCTGGTTCTTGAGGTCAAAGAAGCTCAGCCTCTTTTCCGCGGAGCCCCCTGCCCTGGAGAGGATGACCTTTTCGGGGACCGAGCCTCCTGTAACTCTAGAATCTTTCGTAATTGTCCCGCTGTACGGGCAACGCAATAGCGGCAGCGGATATCTGCTGACAGCCGTAGGCAAAGGCAGGCTCTTCATCTCGGTGAACAACGGGCCTTTTGTGGAGGCAGTGGACCGTGTAAGGAGAGAAGACCTTAAGGACCCGTCCCTGAAGAATGCAGGGCTTCTGGCCGTTATCCCTTCCTCGGTGCTTCCTCCCGGGGACCACAAGATGACACTCCTTTTCATCCCGGAAGGATCCAAACAATACTTCAAAAAGGAGCTCTCGGTTAAGATATGACGATACCCGGACCGGTCAGGGCAATGGCCTTATTGGTCCCTGTGATAATATGTGTTCTTTTTGTCCACTTTTTCGGGACCCCGGTGCCGCTTAAGGACGATATGTATCCTGCCTATTTTATCGGAAAGTATTTCAACGGGACACTGACCTTTAACGATCTCTTCCTTCCGCATGCCGAACACAGGCAGATAATCCCGCGAGCTGCGATGCTTACACTGGGCCTCTTGACCGGGCTGAACTACAAAGCGTTCCTGTATCTCGGCCTTTTACTTGCCCTGGCGCTGGCAGGTCTGATGATCTGCATATTCAGAGCGAACATTCCCGAAAGACCGTCGTTCATATATGTATTCCTTGCGGCATCTCTCGTTCTTTGCGTCGGGCAGGTCGAACCGCTTACGTGGGCAAGCGCTTCGGTAGTGTTCTTCATGAGCACGTTTTTCTTTGCCGCGGCAGTATATTCAGGAGCTAAGTCGCAAGGCCCGGACCTTTGGCTGATCGCCTCATTGATCTTTGCCGCGCTTTCCTCTTATTCGCTTGCCAGCGGCCTTATCTCCTGGCCTTTGCTCCTGTGGATGGCGCTTACCGGCAAACAAGACAGAAAGAAAAGATATTCAGCTTCGGCACTCATCGCCCTGACAGGGGCAGCTGTTCTGCTGACATATTTCCCGGGAGCATATTTCGGGTTCGATCCGCGTTCTGGGACTGCCCTGTCATCGGTCATGATTGACTTCCTGGCCCTGCTCGGAGGAACATACTCCCACGCCAATCTGTCCGCCGTTCTCGGAGGATATTTTCTCATATGTTATCTGGCCGTGCTGCTCAGGTCAGCAAGATATCCGTCCGACACGGTCAACAGGATAGCCGCTTCGTTCTCTCTTTTCGCTGTTCTGTCAGCGGCGGGCATAGCCGCTTCAAGGGTGTATGCTCTTGACCATTTCGGACTTGACTCCAGGTATCTCGTGCTCTCTTATCTCGGCATTTGCGGCCTTATGCTCTATTCGTCCAGGGAGACCGCGTCAGGAAGGCCGGCATTGCTGTGGAAAGTTACCGCTGCAGCAGCATTTATCGTCCTGTCTGTGTCGTCATTTTCCGCTCCAGAACTGGTGAGGAAGGATATGCAGGAAAGAAGGCTTGCGCTGATCATACTGGTGCATGAAGAGCTTTTCCCTGACAGCACGGTATCACAAGTGGCCTATCCGGCCGAGGTTGTGAGGATAGTCTCGGGCACAATGAAGGAGAAGCATCTTTCGATCTTTGCGGGAAAAGGGCTCAAGGGGACCGATCTCCTCAACATCGACCTCAACTCCATCTGAAGCGGTGGTAGAATTGTATCCATCCGTATGGCACTAAAAAGATCTCTGGCGATCACACTTCTGTTCCTGCCCGTTATCATATATTTCTTTGTTATGACGTCTTTCTGGGTCGACGTCCCGCATTATGACGAATGGGAGCTCCCGCCGCTGATAGAAAAAGCCTCCGGCGGCGAACTGCCCGTAAAAGAGGTCTTTGCCCCTCACAACGAACACAGGTCGGCCATCCCTTATTCGGCCCTGGTAGCTCTCGGCGTATATTCATCCATGGATGCCAGAGCGAGCATGCTCCTGGCTTTTTCAGTCATATGCATGGTTGCCGTCATAATGCTCCGTGTATATACAGGGACACCGAATGGAAAAAACCTTCTTTCTTTCCTTCCGGCCCTCCTTATGATATTCAACATTGGGCAGTGGGAAACATTGTTCTGGGGCCTGAGCGCAGTTCACTGGTCTATGCTCCTGTTAGCCGCAGTGTCAAGCCATTTCTTCATGATGAGGTCAGGCGGCCGCGACCGGTATTTTACACTGTCGATGATATCCGCGTTCCTGGCATGCTTTTGCTCGGCCGCCGGTTTCGCTCTCTGGGTCTCGCTCCCGCTCCATATTCTCCTTAAGCACAGGATGAAAGGGCTAGCCTCGGCATCCCGAGTTCTGCTGGCCGGAGCAATATTCGCGCTGTTGTATTTTTACGGTCAGGGCCCTGTCTTAAGGCCTGCCGGCATTTGGGAAAATGCGGCATATCTTTTTGCTTATCTGGGCTCTTTCACCAGGGACATTAAGACCGCTATCCCTGCGGGGGCCGTCTTTCTGGCCCTGTCCGCGGCAGCCGTGCTCATGGCAGCAGGGTCAGGGGCAAGGTCCCGCGATGAGGAGGGCTTCTTTGTTTCTGTCCTTTTCTTTGTAATAGCATCCGGGATTCTGCTGTCTTTAGGAAGGAGCGGGTCTGGGGCCGAACAGGCGCTGTCCTCAAGATATTTACTGCTCTCAAGCACCGGAATAGCTATGCTTTATCTTTCCGCAAGGGCATCTGCGCATAAGGCAATATGGGGCGGCTTCGGCTGCATCATCATGGTCGTATACATTTGGACAGCATATACGGGCCTTCAGGACGCGGCCAGGATACAAAAGATCAAGAATAACGCGGCACTGCTTCTCACGTCAGGGAAAGAACTGAGCAGACAGGAGCTGGCCTCGTTCTGGCCGTATCCGGATAAAGTCAAGGAAGCTGTCCTTATCATGAAAAAGAACAAATTGAGCGTTTACAGGGATAAATGAGATGCAAAAGAACAAACTGGCAGTTCTAACAACCCTGCTGTTCTTCCCTGTGGCATACCTGATCTTTTTAAAGCTTTTCTCGTTCAACTTCCTTATCGGCGATGAATGGGACATGCCGGGACTTTTCGCGAAATTGTTCAACGGCTCTCTCCTTCCGGGAGACCTTTTCATGTTCCGCAACGAACATCGGCCCGCTCTCCCATATTTGATCATGCTCGTCTCGGGAATATTCACCAATTTCAATGTAGTGGCGAACATGTATATTGGCTTCATCTTCCTCTGTCTTCTGTCATCGGTCTTCTATCTGATCTTTAAACGTTCAAAGCCAGTCCCCATCGGTAATATATGGTTCCTTCCGGTCATGGCGATACTTTTTAACCTCGGACAGAGGGATGCGATACTTTGGGGGATATGCAGCGTGCAGTACTACCTCTTCGCGCTGCTTTCCGTGCTTAGCCTGTTCCTGATATACAAAAAGCGATATCTTCTTTCTGCTCTTGCCGTGGTCTTGTGCTCTTTCACGGCCACCGGAGGACTGCTGCTTTGGCTTGTTGGTGCCCTGCAAATATTCTTTTCAGGAAAAGAAAGAGAACCTCTGTTCATCTGGTCTGCGTTCGGCATCGTTTTTTCAGGGATATTCCTCATCGGATATTCAACACCTTCATATCATCCCGGACTGTCCTATCCGCTGACCCATCCTGCAGAGGCCCTGGCGTTCTTCTTTGTCCTTCTGGGGAACATCATGCTTGACCTCCGGTTTGCTCTGCCTTTAGGGATAGCGGTATTATTAGCCGTTTTTCTGCTGGTAGTCAGGAATATTGGAAGAGAGGACAAAAAGGAAGAAGCCGTATTACTGATTTGCGTCATTGCTTTCACCTTTCTTACTGCGGCAGCGCTTACTTCTGCAAGAGGAGGATTGGGAGCTATCGACGCTCTTTCAACAAGATATATCCCTTTGATGTCTACGGGAATTGCCGCATTTTATCTGCTCTTTGTTATGGATGCGGGGCGCAGAAAGGCACTGCTCGCCGCAGTGGCCGTCGCCGTCATCTGCCTCTACTGCCGGAACATGTTCCTCGGCATTAGTAATGCCGGACACCTTTACAGCGTAAAAAGCTCGGTAAGCCAAAGACTTTTGCAGGGACGGCTCAGTGATGCCGAGCTCGACGGACTCTGGCCGATACATCCCGAAAAGATACGTCCCGGCATTGAGGTGTTGAAAAAATACAGGCTGAACATCTTCTCAGGTGGCCAATGAAGCTAAAGAAAGCTTTGTATATCTTTCTTCTGCTGCTCCCTCCGCTGTTCTATCTTATCTATCTCAACATGTTCTCAATGAACATCATCCACTATGACGAATGGGAGCTGCCTTCTCTTCTGGAAAGGACGGTCACAGGAAAAGCAGGGATCAGCGAGATCTTCGCTTTCCGTAACGAGCACAGGCCGGCCCTGCCGATGGCAATAATGCTTTTGCTCGGGTCCGCAACGGCGCTTAATGTCAAGGCTTATATGTATTTCGGCTTTGCCGTGCTTTGCGCGATGTCAGCGCTGCTTTTCCGGATGATATCAAAACATACTGAAGGCAATGAAAGATATCTTCTTTTCCTGCCGGTACAGCTGGTCCTCTTCAATCTCGGTCAGTGGGAGACGGCATTATGGGGCATAGCGGCCGTGCCGTGGTATCTGTTCGCGCTGTTCTCCGTACTTGCTCTGTATCTTTATTCCGAGAGCAAAGGTTTTGACCGAAGCTTCTTTTTCTCGGCAGCGGCAGCCGGCCTTGCTGCGCTCACGACCGCCGGAAGTTTAGCCGCATGGGCGTCTCCTGCTGCAATGTCCTTGAACGGAAGGACCGACAGGCCTAAGGCCGTAAGAGCATTCGTGTTCCTGGCAATAGGTGTTACTTTATCGTTTGCGTATTTTTGGGGGATGCCTCACCCTACAGGACATCCTTCACTGTTCTTTTCTCTGACCCATCCGGGGACAGCCATGAGATATTTTTTCGGGTTCCTCGGCAATATCGCGACCGTCTCATCACTTGCCGTGCCCGGAGGGATGCTGCTTGCAGGCTTCTATATGCATTCGCTCCTGCGCCATAAGGATGCAAGCAAAGGTCCCTATGCGCTAATGATGTTGTTCACGATAATAACTGCGGCCGGTCTTGCCTTATCAAGGAGCGGTTTCGGCCATGAACAGGCGCTTGTGACAAGATATATGATACTTTCCTCTATAGGGATGATCGGCGCATATCTGCTTGCCGTATCAACTGCTGCGGACAAACAAAAAGTCCTGCTGTTCGCCATACCGGTCAGCTTACTTCTCTATCTGAACGCAGCCGTATTCGGCATAGGCGTTGCAATAGACCAGGTGAAGGTTAAAGAGGCGAACAGAACGAAGATAATTGAGTTCGCAGCATCCGGCAAAGGCGATATTTCCGGACTTTGGCTGCACCCGGAGATCATACCAGAAGCCGTCGGCATAATGAAGGCCCGCAAATGGAACATTTTCTCGGGAGACATGCAGCATGATAAAATTAGGGATCGATGAACATACCGGAATTC
>CAZHHM010000012.1:0-49092 GCA_964532225.1 uncultured bacterium
GTTTGTCCTTGGGGATACTGCTTGTATAAAGGATCGTGTCTTTTTTGTAATCCCCGTCAGGAGAGGAACTGATGCACTGGACCAGCAAAGGACCGCTTCCTGAAGTGATATTGAGATCGTACCGCAGCTGTAAAAAATCAACAGTATCCTTCTGTTTGAGCGTGATGGTAAGTCCCGCATCCTGACTTTGGGTTCCGGTATTTATCGTTAGCGATCCGCTTGAGAAGGAACCCGCAGCCCCGTTAAAGAAGCTGAAGCTCTTGACGGACTCGAAAAGGTCGAAGTCCAATCGATTAAACGATGCTGGATGGCTGCCAAGACACAAGCTCTCACTTCTTAATGCATTTCCGGGGCCGGCCGCAGTCCTCTTTGGACCGGCTTCGGTCATTCTTATATGTTGCGTTCCGGTTGCAGAGATCCTCAAGTATATCCCCTTCATATATGTATCGTTAAAAACAGGGGAGAGTTGCAGGTTTAAAAGTTGCAAGTTGCAGGTTGGGACAAACGATCTATTGTCTTCTAACCTTCAACCTTAAACTTGCAACCTGCAACAACTAATTGAACCTTTGATATTTGGGTTTTGTCATTTGGAATATTACGCCACCCCCCGCCTTAAAATCGTATTTAATAAATGCTAAAATTAATCTGTAAAAATCGACAGCAATTTAGAAAGGAAATATTGATGAATTACGGCCATTTTTCAGACGACGGGAAAGAATACATCATTACGAACCCGGACACGCCCAGGCCATGGGGGAATTACCTTACGAACGAAAAATACTGTGCCGTCATTTCGCAGACCGGAGGCGGCTACAGCTTCTTCAAGGATTCCAAGACCGAAAGGATGCTTTACTGGACAGGCCAAAACCTTCATCAGGGACGTCCCGGCAGATATGTGTTCGTGCAGGATGAGGAGACTAAAAAGGCCTTCAGCGTTTCATGGGACCCGATCAGGGAAAAGTACGATTCATACGAATGCCGCGTCGGTTTCGGCTATCAGACGATCAAGTCAAAAGCCAACGGCATTGAAGGGGAGACCACCTATTTCGTGCCAAAGGACGAGTCTTGCGAGATCTGGAAGGTCAGGATAAAGAACACTTCCAAAAAGACCAGAAAACTGAACATTTTCGGGTATCTCGAGTGGTTCATCGGCAGCGCGGACTACCAGACCTTCTACAACATCGCTATCCTATGGAACAGGGTCAATTTCGACAAGAAGACGAATTCAATATTCGCGAAAAAGACCGCCTTCTACGAAGAGTTCAACATCAAGAACAATCCTTATGTCCTTTTCTTCTCGACTGACGCAAAGGTATCCGGCTGGGACTGCCATAAGCAGAACTTCCTGGGCAAGGGCAACACCTGCCAGGACCCAAAAGGCGTGTATGAGGGCAAATGCACTCAGAGCATGTGCGACGGCGAGGAGCCGGTGGGAGTGCTTCAGCACAGACTGACCCTTAAGCCGGGACAGGAAAAAGAGTTCGTCTTCATACTCGGCCAGGCGGTAGGGCAGAAGGAAGCTGAGAGGATGATCTCAAAGTTCAAGAACCAGAAGACAGTGAACAAGGCGCTTGCCGAAACAAAAAAGTTCTGGGCCGACAGGATATCCCCGGTCACGCTTGAGACCCCGGACAAGGATTTCAACAACCTGATGAACACCTGGATCAAATACCAGCTCTGGATAAACAATATGTGGAGCAGGTCCCCCTCGTTCTACCATGAAGGGCAGGGCGGCAGGGGACTGCGCGATTCGTGTCAGGACGGAGAATCTATCCTTTCGGTAGACGCGGAGTACGCGAAAGCAAAGCTCTTAAAAGTGGCTTCACTCATAAGGCGCGACGGAACGCTGGCCCCCGGCTGGTCCGACACCTACGGGCCTTACGGCAACAGGCCGTTCAAGGACCATCCGACATGGCTTACGCCGTCCATCGCGGGATATGTCAAGGAGACAGGCGATGTGAACATACTCAACCAGGAAGTGCCGTGGCTTAAGGACAAATGGAGGGACGGAGGCACAAAGGTGGACCCCGAGTGGAGGGGCGGTTCGGTGGTCGACGGAGAAGGGACCCTTTTCGATCATCTTCTGGCGCAGCTTAACTTCACCTATAACGATGTCAGTATCCACGGCATCCCCAGAGTGGGAGAGGCCGACTGGAACGACGCTCTTGACATGGCCGGCAGGAAGCAGATAGGCGAAAGCGTATGGCTGGGCATAGCGCTGGTCAGGTCGCTTAAGATGCTTGCTGAAATGGCAGGCCTCCTGCACAAAAAGAACATCCAGAAAGACCTTGAAGAAAAGGCCCGCATCATGTCAAAGAGGATAAACGAGGCCGGATGGGACGGCAAGTGGTACCTCGCCGGCTTCAACGACGACATGATACCTTTCGGTTCATCCAAGAACAAAGAGGGCAAAGTGTTCCTTAATTCGCAGTCATGGGCGATACTGGCCGACCTGGTCCCGCAGGACAGGGTCAAGGCCATAATTGATTCAGCTGACAAATACCTCGGCGGAAAGCACGGCTACGCCCTGCTTTCACCGGCATATACGGTGTTTGATCCGGGCCTTGGCAGGATAGCCATGTTCTCGCAGGGGACCAAGGAGAACGCGGCAGTTTTCTGTCACGCTCATACTTTCATGCTTGCGGCCATAGCAAGGCTCAAGATGGGCAACAAGCTCTGGACAGAGATGCAGAAGATAATGCCGAACAAGCAAAAGGACATGGAGCTTTACAAAGCCGAGCCGTATGCTTACGCGGAATACCTGATCGGACCCGACCATCCTTACGCTTACGGCGAAGGCGCCTATACATGGCTTACCGGTACGGCCGGATGGACGTACATGGTCGCCACCGAGTGGCTGCTTGGTGCAAGACGCGATTACGAGGGGCTGAGGATAGACCCGTGCCTTCCGTCGTCATGGAAAAAGGCAAAGATAACCAGGCCTTTCAGGGGCGCAACTTATGAGATAGAGATAGAGAATCCCAAAGGTGTTGAGAGCGGCGTTAAGTCTTTAACAGTTGACGGTAAAGAGATAAAAGGCAACCTTATCAAGCCGCATAAGGACGGGAAGGTGCACAAAGTGAAAGTGGTGATGGGGTAGAGAAAAAAGACCTAGATCCGAATTCCGAAATCCGAATGTGGAGCCGGAAATATTTCAAAACAATGAGCCCCCGCCTAGGCGGGGGCTTTTTTTATGTTATTGATCTCCTTTATTGATCTCCAGGATCAATTCTTTAGCGATGTCAGAACGGTAGGTCCCGTTTTCCGATGTCACGGCAGTAAGCTCCTTAAGGGCTTTTTTACCTATGGACCTCAGGGCATTCTGCGCTTTAAAGTCCTCGATGTTGCGTACCAGGAATACAATGACATCTTTGTCGGCATTCGGGGAGGCGATCCCCAAGTCATTTATCAGTTCGATGGTCGCGTCTTTTCTGACCCCTTCGGAATTGAGGTCCAGTCTTGTCCTGACCAGCGGGACAGCTCTTTTGCCGATCATTCCCAGCAGATCTTTGCACAATTCCCCTATGGTCTTTGTTGAGTACTCTCTGTTTTCGAGCCTGAAACTGCTGTACATATTATCAGCAAGGAATGCTATCAGGTTCGCGGGGGCTTTCTTCCAGCTATCGTACCTTATTCCTGAGAGACCGTTCAATGCCTTTAGGTGTGCATATTCGGTGTGCGGGGCGATTAACAGTTTTTCTGATGAGATCTTTTTAAAGATCAGGTCCTCCAAATGAAGAGCGGACCTTATCTTATCGGTCAACAGTGTTCCTGCTAATTCTCCTGCTCCTGTAATATAGTTCCCTCTAACCATCCATTCGCTTAGATGGTCAGGACGACCGATGTGTTCATATAGTATGGCGGCGTCTATCCAGGAAAGAGTTTTGATCACTTCCGAACAGTCGCTGATCATCTTGTCGGTCACTATTGTCTTTGCTATGCTTGCGGGCTTGACCGCTGCTGTGGCCGCCTGTGCTCTTTGTGGCAGGCAATGGTCTCCGTATAACTCCACGTTCAAGGTCCAGCCGAAGTTTGTGAACCGTGTATCGCTTATCAGGCTCCATATCTTCCTGTCGACAGATCTACCGTACGGCCTGTTAAAAAGCTCTGTTGATAAGAGTGCGGACACATCATCAATCAACGCGTTAAAACTGCCGTTATCAACCAGCTCGGCAGTAAACGCCTTTCTATCTCTTGAGTCCGGGCTATAGAACAGAGAATATGTTTGTCTAGGGGATAGTTCAGGTCTTTTCTCAGAGAGCTTGCAGATCACATCCCTGTAAGCTTCGACCTCTATAAGGTCCCTGACATCCGTTATTGCAGACTCGGCTGCAGCTAAACCTTCGCAAGGACCTTTGTATCTCAGGTGCCTGAGCTCTTCGTCTTGCCTGCATTCCGCAGGTGAAAATCCTGTCTGGCATACGATTTGCCTGAATAAGATAAGATCTGCATCGGCCAGTTTGCCATCGTTGACCGCTTTCCTTATCTCTCTTGCCGCGACCTGGGCTTCATCGTAGGTGTCAAGATAACCGTTCCCGGCTTCCATGCCTTCGGTCCTGTCCGGGTGTTTCGCTCTCCATTGTTTGTGGCATTCCGTGAACACGACCTTGTCGGCAAACTCGAAATATTTTCTCAATCTCTCCGGCGCTTCACTTATCTTTATCCCACCCATATATTTATCCCCCTTTTTTGCCCCCCTTACGAGGCAGATGTATATCGGGTGCGTTTTTTGCCGATTTCAAGGGAAATTCGAATTTTCGAAAAATGCGGTTGAGTTTTGATCAAATTACCGACAGGAACGGAGGCGCGTTCATTGACAATGGATTTTTGCTATAATTACCTTTATCAAAGGATTGTAAGAATAATACCTAATGTTCCAATTCGGCGTAACATTCTATCCTGATCAGTGGCCTAAGGACTACTGGGAACGAGCGTTCTTCCAGATCTCCGAAAGCGGTTTCGGGCTGGTTCGTTTCGGCGAAATGGCATGGAACTGGTTCGAGCCCAGAGAAGGCGAGTTCCATTTCGAAGAGCTGCAGGAAGCTCTTGATCTCGCGAACAAATACGGACTCAAGGTCCTTCTCGGCATCCCTACTTCCATGGCGCCACCCTGGCTCATAAGAAAATATCCCGAGGTAAGGCCTCTTTCCAACGAAGGTACGCTTTATCCCGAGTACGGACCAAGGCCGAATATCTGCAGGGACACAGGCACTTACAGGGCTTTTGCCGAAAGGCTTGCCCGCAAGATGCTCGAAAAGTTCAAAGACCATCCCGCTGTGCTGTACTGGCAGGTGGATAACGAACCTGTGTATCCTCCGCTCGATTCCACGACCAACAATGACTTCTGCCATTGCGACGAAACAAGAAAGAAGTTCATCGACTGGGCCGTCTCCAAATACGGCACCCTTGAGAACATCAACAGGGTATGGGGCACAAAATTCTGGACCAATGAGTTCGGCGAGCTTGAGGATATCACGACACCTAAAGCCGGGGTCTGGGACGCCGGCAACCCTCACATATTCCTTGACTGGTTCCGTTTTAAGACCGAATCCCTCAAAATGCATATCGACTGGCTCAAATCGATAGTCAGGGAATATGACAAGGACCGCAAGGTCGGCACTAACGGCTTTCTGGGCATCTGCCCGAGGGTCCCTGAGCATGACGTGCTTGCTTCGAACATGGACTGGTACGGCTGGGACATATACCCGATGGGCGGAAGGAACACCCAGCAGAACATCGCAGAGATGGCGGACTGGTGGAGGAGCCTTACCTCAGGCAGGGATACCGAGTTCCATGTGACAGAGCTGCAGGGAGGTCCTAACGTAAGATGGGGTTATCCCGGCTACATCGAAGGCCCGGAGATAAGGATATGGACGCATCAGGTCGTGGCCCACGGGGCGCAGGCCGTGCTTTATCATCAGTGGCGAACGGCTGTTTTCGGAGGAGAGACCGGCGGTTTCGGCATTCTCCGTCCGGACGGCTCAAGGACCCCCCGTCTGGAAGCTATCGAGAAGGCCGGCCTCGAGATCAAGAGGCTCATGCCGGAGCTCCAGAACTACAAGCTCAATCCCAAGGCCGCCGTGGCCTATCTCAGGTCGTCCGACATTCAGACCTATCAGGAGCAGGGGCCTCCCAGGGTGATAGCCGGACAGTGGGAGCAGGTGAGGTCGGAGCTCGGCCACACGCACGGTCTTGATTCATGCCAGGGAGCTTACCAGGTCCTGTGGAACTACTACAATCCAGCGGCGTTCATATTTGAGAGGCATCTGGAAAGCGGCGACCTTCCTTACGACGTTATCCTTCTTCCAAACCCGTATATCCTCAAAAAGCAGCATGTCGACTCTCTCATGAAGTTCATGGAAAAGGGCGGGGTGCTCATTACTGAGGGCAGGTTCGGCGCGAAGAACGAGAACGCTATGCTGCACGAGAACTCCGTGCTTATGGAGCTTCTGGGGATGCCGAGCGACCATATCGAGACCATAGACGACAGGGTGTTCATACCTAAGATACGCAGCTATGCCTACGGTTTCAGGGACCTCCTGCCTGAGGGGACCGAAGGCGTGATAATGGAGTTCAAGGACGGCTATCCCGCTTTCATAGAGAAGAAGGTCGGCAACGGCAAGCTGATATACGCGACCTTCAGCCTCTTCATGAGCATAGGCAAAATGGGCAACGCGAGACTGGCCGACCATGTCAGGTCGCTTCTGCCACAGCCGGAGATATTCCTTAAGGACAAGGACAACATCGAAATGGTGATATGGGAGAACGGCAGCTCGCCGCTTCTCTACATCATCAATCACTCAACGAGGAAAGATAAGTTCGAGGTCATACTGCCTGACAGGTTCTCAAAGGCCGAAGACCTCCTCGGTGAAAAGGCTTTCGATGTCGAGAAAGGTAAGCTGAGCCTCGCGCTTGAGGGCAGGGGCGTGCTGGTCCTCCGGGTCTCATAGGCCAAAAAAATATACCAGGAAAGGGGATCATAAGGTGAAGTACGGTTATTTTGACGTCGAGAACAAGGAATATGTGATCACAAGGCCCGACACTCCGCTCCCGTGGATCAATTATCTTGGCTGCGAAGAATACTGCGGACTGATATCCAATACCGGAGGCGGCTACAGCTTTTACAAAGACCCCAAAGAAAGAAGGCTGCTGAGGTACCGCTACAACAATATCCCGTATGACAGGGGCGGAAGGTATGTCTATATCAGGGACAACAAGACCAGCGAGTTCTGGTCCGCGACCTGGCAGCCGGTAATAAAGCCCACGGCAAAGATGAGCGAGGACAACGGTACGGCCCTTTTCTCGGTGCAGGAGGGCAAGAAGGACGACTATATATATGAATGCAGGCACGGGCTCGGCTACACCAAGATAACCTCCAACTACAAGGGGATCCAGTCACAGGCCACATACTTCGTTCCTATCGGAGAGAACTGCGAGGTCTGGATGGTGGAGCTCAAGAACAACAGCCTCCAGGAGAGAAGCCTGAGCACATTTTCGTTCGTTGAGTTCTGCCTCTGGGACGCGCTCAACGACATGACCGATTATCAGTACAACCTCAACATCGGAGAGACCGAGGTGGAGGACAGCATGATCTACCATCTTTCCAGGTTCAGGGTGGAAAAGAGCTATTTCGGGTATTTCCACTGCAACCGCGATATCAGCGGTTTCGAGACCCAGCGCCAGGACTTCCTGGGCCTTTACGGGGACCTTTCCTCGCCGAGGGCGGTGAGCGAAGGTAAGATGAACAACTCGATCGCCTGCGGATGGGCGCCGGTAGGCTCTCACAAAGTGGACATCACTCTCAAGAGCGGCGAATCAAAAGTGATCGTTTTTGTGCTCGGCTACAGCGAGGACAGGAAGGACGCTAAGAGGGCGGTGGCAAAGTTCGCGACCAAAGAGCTGGTCGAGAAAGAGCTGGGCAAGCTTAAAAAAGTGTGGGACGACAACCTTTCAAAGCTCTCGGTGAATACTCCGGACCAGGACGTCAACCTCATGGTGAACGTCTGGAACCAGTACCAGTGCAGGACGACATTCAACTGGTCAAGGTCAGCCTCCTACTACGAATCCGGCATCGGAAGAGGCATGGGCTTCAGGGACAGCAATCAGGATACCATGGGCTTCGTCTACCAGATCCCGGACAGGGTAAAGCAGAGGATAATCGACCTTGCTTCAACCCAGTTCGAAGAAGGGGACGCGTATCACCAGTATTCGCCTCTTACGAAAAAAGGCAACGGCAGGGGTTACAGCGATGACCATCTTTGGCTAGTTTACTCTGTGGCGGCATACATCAAGGAGACGGGGGACATCAAGTTCCTTTCTCAAAAGGTGCCTTACGACACCGGCAAGAAAGGGACCATGTACGAGCATCTGGCCAAGGCCATCAACTACTCGCTTAAGAACGTCGGGCCGCACAAACTGCCTCTGGCAGGTTTCGCCGACTGGAACGACTGCCTCAACATGAAAGGCCCTAAGGACCAGGCGGAATCGGTCATGGTAGCCCAGATGCTTGCCGGAGCATGCCTCGAGATGAGCAAGATGGCATCGATGGCTAAGAAAAAAGCCGATTCGACCAAGTACATGAAGCTGTTCGAAAAGGTAAGGGACCAGATCAACAAGGTCGCATGGGACGGGCAGTGGTACATAAGGGCTTTTGACGACAACAAAAAGCCCGTCGGCTCAAAGGTGAACAAGGAAGGCAGGATATTCCTTGAGACCCAGGGATGGGCGGTGCTAACTCAGGTCGCGGACCAGGAAAGGGCAGTCCAGTGCCTTGACAGCGTGAACAAGCATCTGGCGACCGAGTACGGGATAATGATCCTTCAGCCGTCATTCTCAAAGTTCTACCCGCAGCTCGGTTCCATCTCTATATATCCTCCTGGCCTAAAGGAGAACGGGGCGATATTCTGCCATCCGAACCCGTGGATCATCATCTCCGAGTGCATGATAGGCAGAGGGGACCAGGCCTTCAAATACTACAAGGCCATAGCTCCGTCCGAAAAGAACAAGATGCCCGACGTTCACAGGCTGGAACCCTATGTGTACTGCCAGATGATAGCAGGCAAGGACCATAAGGATTTCGGAGAAGCGAAGAACGCCTGGCTGACCGGTTCGGCGGCATGGAACTTTATGGCGATATCACAGTGGATACTCGGTATCAGGGCTGACTATGAAGGCTTGAGGATAGACCCCTGCATCCCGTCAGCATGGGACGGTTTCACCGCGAAAAGACAGTTCCGCGGCTGCGAGTACCTGATAGACATAAAGAACCCCTCGCACGTCTGCAAAGGTGTGGTCAGCATGACCGTGGACGGCAAGCCGGTGAGCGGCAATGTCATCCCTGTCTTTAAGGACAAAAAGTCCCATAAAGTAGAAGTCGTAATGGGCTGATGGGCACCACGCTCTCGCTCAACGGCAAATGGAAATATTTCGTCGATAAGGAAGGCGGAGGTGAAGACCTCCGCCTTTTTGATGCCTCGCAAAAAGGCCGTTTCAAAAGGTCCATCCGCATCCCGTCGAACTGGCATATCGCAGGGATAAAGGACTACAGCGGCGATGTATGGTTCATGAAAGAGTTCACCTCACCTTCGGCCTCCGTGGAAGAGCAGGTCCTTCTGGATCTCCGCGGTGTCGATTACTTTGCCAAAGTGTGGCTCAACGGAGCGTTGCTGGGGACCCATGAAGGCTATTTCCAGCCGTTCTCTTTCGACATCTCTTCACGTCTTGCGGAACATGGGACTAACGTTCTTGTCGTTAAGGTCACCGCGCCTGAAGAGAAACCCGGAAAAAAAGGATGGCCTCACAGAAAAAGGATAATTAAGGGCACATTCGGTCATCACGACGTCAGGCCCGGCGCATGGTCCCATGCCACAGGCCAAAGTTCCGGGACCGGAGGGATATGGAACGATGTCTCGTTATCCGTCGTTCCAAGTACAAGGATCGAGAAAGTAAAGATCTCGCCGAGCCTGAGAAAGAACGGCAAAGAAGCCGTGCTGTCAACGGAACTTTCCATGTACAACGGATTGTCTAATACCGTATCGCGAAGGGTAAGGGTCCGCATTTTCCGCCATGCCGGAGGAAAAAAAGGGGGGAGGCCCGTGCTTGACAAGGTCTTTACTTTAAGACTTAAAAAAGGACGGTCAGCGGTCACAAAAAGCTTTACGCTCAAGTCGCCGTCCCTCTGGTGGCCCTGGGACCACGGGAAACAGGACATGTATATCGCGTCCTGTGAATGCTCAGGCGCGACCGTCGACACGCGCTTCGGCATAAGGGATATCCGCATCGCTGCCGATAAGGGATGGGTCATAAACGGCCGTAAGATATTCGTGAGAGGGACCAACATTATCCCTGAAGAATACCTTTCCGCCTACACCCCCGAGCGGATCAGAAAAGATATCGAGATACTTAAAGGTGCGAACTGCAACGCCGTAAGGGTGCATGCGCATGTTAACAGAAAAGAGCTTTACGACGCTTTTGACGAGGCCGGCCTGCTGGTATGGCAGGACTTTGCCCTGCAATGGGAATATACCGACGACCGTGCTTTCATCAAGGAAGCCGAACGACAGATCAGGGATATGGTGTCTCTCCTCCATAACAATCCGTCGATAGTCGTGTGGTGCTGCCACAACGAGCCGGTGGTAACAGGGAAGAAGATCGATCCCGTGCTCGAAAAGGCCGTTCTTCAGGAGGACGGAACGCGGCATGTCATGAGATCCTCGGACTTTGCCTCACATCCTTATCCGGGCTGGTTCTGGGGACATTACAGGTATTATATCTCGCTTGTCGGCAAGCCTTTCCCTTCTGAGTTCGGGGCACAGGCACTTCCCCGGCTGTCGGTCATGAAAAGGATGTTCGCTAAGAAAGACCTCTGGCCTCCCAACTGGAAAGAATGGGCTTTCAGGGACTTTGCTTATGAGCAGACCTTCCAGATCGCAGGCATAAAAATGGGGAGGAACATCGGCGAGTTCATCAATAACAGCCAGCAGTATCAGGCAAAAGTGCTGAAATTCGCCATTGAGAACTTCCGCAGGAACAAAGGGACAGAGATCAGCGGCCTTTTCCAGTTCATGATGCTTGAGCCCTGGCCGTGCATTTCGTATTCTGTAGTGGACTATTTCAGGAATAAAAAAGCCGGATATTTTGCCATGAAAAATGCGCTCCAGCCTGTCCTTGCTTCTGCAAGTCTGCAGAGAAAAAGATGTACTGTCGGGATGAAATTAGAGTCGCAATTCTGGGTCATTAATGACTTTCCTACGGACTTTCCGGATTCCGAGCTTTCTCTGTCAATTGTGCGTAACAATAATGTATTATCAAAACTTGGCAAAATTAAATTAAATATAGCAAAGGACTCTTGCAAGGAGGTCACGGATATTGTATATTCAATATCAAGCGGGCTTGTGTTGAGCAAACACCTTAAGCCCGGACCGGCCGCGATCAGGATGGAGATAAGGACCAAGGACGGAACTCTTATCTCTGAGAATTCCGAAGAGATCATCCTGGAAAAAGTCCCAACCGGAATAGAGGAGTTCAGGCCTGAATTCCTCTGGGAGCAATAGAGGTGAGAAAAAACCTCTGGCATGATATAAAAAAGTACAGGTTCGCATACTATTTTGTCCTTCCGACATTTTTGGGGATGCTTTTTCTCCATATATTCCCGATCTTCCAGGCCTTTTATATGTCTTTCCTCCGGCTCAATCAGTTCACTCTCTCGCAGTATCTCATGGCCCCTTTCATCGGTTTCGAGAACTTCCATGAGATCCTTTTCAATGTAAACAGCCCGATACATATCGGTCTTTTCGAGGCCGTAAGGAACACGGTCATCTACACGGTGGTCGTGACTTTGGGCACCATAGTGATGGGAATGATAGTCGCTCTTATGGTCAACCGCAAGTTCCGCGGGAAGAACATCGTCAGGGCCCTGTTCCTGTTCCCGTGGGTCGTCCCGACGTACGTGACCGGTCTTCTGTGGGGGTTCATGTGGCAGAAAGAGATAGGCGTTATCAACCTTTTGCTTGTCGACTGGCTCCATCTGCTTCCCGCAAAGCCTTTCTGGCTGCTGGGTCCGAACACTATCTGGGCGATAATGATACCTACGATCTGGCGCTACTGGCCGTTATCAATGCTGATGCTCCTTGCAGGTATGCAGTCGATACCGGACGAGCTTTACGAGGCCGCTGAGATAGACGGCGCCTCTCCATGGAAAAAATTCTGGAACATCACCGTGCCCATGCTCAAGCCGGTGTGGGCGATACTGATACTGTTCGGGCTCATTTACAATACATACTCTTTCAACATCGTGATCATGATGTTCGGGTTCGGTGCCGGGTATCCTGGCGAATGGGGCGACCTGATGATGACCAACATTTTCAGGAACACCTTCCAGCAATGGGCGTTCGGAGCAGGGGCCGCGGCTTCGGTCATGCTGATGATAATCATGATAACCATAGTGAACTTCTGGTTCAGGTTCTACAAAAAATCCGAGGAGATGCTGTAGCATGAAGCTGCCTTACTATATGCAGCAGAGGCTGACCAAGAGGGCTATAGACCTTGTCATGGTCATCATGCTCATCGTTACTCTTTTCCCGATATTCTGGATGGTGTTTTCCTCGTTCAAGAGCAACACAGAGATACTTCTCGGCAAGATCCCTTTTGGAAAAGCTCCCAATGACGCTGTCCAGGTGATAGCTAAGGACAAGTATCTTTTCGTTCTGACGGCCGACGGGGGAGTGAACAAGTTCGAAAGGCAGTCAGGCAAGCTTATCGACCAGACCTCTATACGTTCAATGGCCACCGCCTACCTGCCTGACGATCAGCATGTCTGGATAGGCTCTGCCGACAAAGGGCTTGTGCAGGTCAGCCTTGACGAGATCGGCAAAAAGCGCAGCTTCTCCGTGAACGAGCAGCAGCTCGACATAAACAAGGTCATCTCTACCGTGCTTGCAGGCGATGACAAATCCATCTGGATGGGATGGCAGCAGAGAGGCCTTGAAAAGATAGTCAAGTTCGACAAGAACGAAATGAGGTTCACCGGTTCATACAGCGTCAGCAGCAGCCTTTCCCCCAGCCAGCTTACGACCGCCACAAAGATCGGCGGCACTCTGTGGATCGGCACCAACAAGGGCCTTCTTTCATTTGACACGCAAAAGAACTATGTCTCAAAGGCCTATGATACCGAAGCGATAGGCATGCCGCTCACCGACATAACAAGGATAGTCCCTGTGGGCGGGGACCTGATGCTCTCGACCCTTTCCGGGATCTACCGCTTCTCCGTTGCCAAAGGCAAGGTCATTGGCAAATATGACGTGAACTCCGGGCTTCTGTCCGACAGGGTGAACTCCGTCATCGTCGAGAACGGGAGACTGTTCGCCGGGACTAACCGAGGTCTGTCGATAATCAACCTGGCCGACGGCAACTCAGCAAGCTTTGAAAAAGTGTTCAGCCCGGTCAAGGGCTCAAAGGAAAAAGGCTTTGTCGGAGGGGATGTCTTCGGCATGGCCAGGTACGGGGACGAGATATACCTGGGTTCGTCCGGCGGGAGGATAAGCGCCGTAAGCCTTGCCAGCAAGGGAGTGGACAAGAGCTTCCTGGCAAAAGAAGGGCACACTCTCGTCAGGTGGAGGAACTATGTCGACCTCTGGAAGAACATCGATTTCGGTCTTTATCTCAAGAACTCGCTCATCATCTGCGGGATAACCATGTTCCTGGCGATGATATTTGCAACTCTTGCCGCGTATGCGCTTGCAAGGTTCAATTTCCCGGGCAACCAGTTCTTCAGCATCGGCGTGCTCGCGACACAGATGATACCTTCGATCATGTACCTGATACCGCTGTACATAATGTTCACCAAGTTCACACAGCTGACAGGCGTGCCCATGAAGGGGACCTATGTCGGACTGATCCTTATATACAGCGCTTTCTTCATCCCGTTCTCAATATGGATATTGAGAGGATTCTTCGCGGCAATACCTGTTGAGCTTGAGGAGGCTGCAAGGATAGACGGATGCTCTTCTTTCCAGGTCTTCTGGTATATAGTGCTTCCTCTCGCAGTGCCGGGCATCATAGCTACAGGCATATATGTGTTCCTGACAGCTTGGGATGAGCTGATGTTCGCCTGGGTGCTTACCAATGCCGATACGATGACCATACCTGTGGGTATCAGGTTGTTCGTCGGCAATTACCAGAACAGGTTCGACCTGATGATGGCCGCTGCCACGGTCGCGACCATACCCGTCATGGTCCTGTTCTTCATGCTCCAGAAACATATCGTCAAAGGCCTTACCGCCGGCGCGGTAAAAGGCTGACGGACAAACACAAGGAGAAAGCCATGAACAGAATAGTAGTAGTTTTGCTGGCAGCAGTGCTTCTGTCCGCCCCTTCGATAGCGATGTCAAATGCCGCAAAAGCCCCGGCCGAGACCTGCACGACACTTTCAGAGCCTGTAGATGGCGTCTACATGGGATTGTTCAGAGAAGGCGCTCCGGCGAATATGGAGATAGTAAGGGAGCTTGAAAAGAAGGTCGGGAAAAACTTCGCTTCTGTCATGTGGTACATGGATTGGAGCTCCAGCTTCCCTGCGGATTCATGCGACAAGGTGGCCAAGGCCGGTAAGATACCCCATATAGTGTGGGAACCCTGGCTGTGGTCCGACAAGAAAAGGATAAACCTTGACAGCATCAATAAAGGCGAATGGGATGAACATGTCAGGAAATGGGCCAAGGATATCAAAAAATGGGGCGGCTTCGTGTTCATCAGGTTCGCCCATGAGTTCAATATCGAGGGATATCCCTGGGGAATAGTCAATAACGGTAAGAACCCTAAAAAATACGTGGATGCTTTCAGAAGGGTCAAGAACATCTTCAAGAGCGAAGGCGCTACGAATGCTAAGTTCGTATGGTGCCCCATGAACGAGTCCTGGCCTCAGGAAAGCTGGAACGATATGCATCTTGCCTATCCGGGAGATGAGTATGTCGACTGGATCGGCATTGACGGCTACAACTGGGGGACTACCCAGGACTGGAGCCAGTGGAGGTCTTTCAAAGACCTTTTCAGGAACGTAGCCAGGGACCTTTGGAGAAGGTATCCGTCAAAACCGATAATGATAGCCGAGTTCGCCAGCGCTCCGATAGGCGGTGACGAGGCCAAGTGGATACTTGACATCACGTCAGAGCTCAAGAAGATGCCTTATATCAAGAACATCAACTGGTTCGACCTCCACAAGGAGACGGACTGGACGGTGAACTCATCTCCCAAGACCTTTGCAGCGTTCAAGAAGATGATGAACGACAGCTTCTATCTTTCGGATTCAAAGGGGATAGACAATGTCTGCTCTCCGAGCGGCATGGTGGTCCAGAGAAAGAAGGCTCAGGCCAAGTTCGCTTCTTCGGCACTTAATATCGACGGCGACCTTGCCGAATGGGAGGGAGTAAGCCCTCTTGTTGTAGATAAGCTTGTTCAGGTCCAGGAAGGCGCGTCTGTCTGGAAAGGCCCTGAAGACCTTAGCGGAAAGATCTATGTCAAATGGGACAAAGATAATCTTTATATCGCAGGGAACATAACGGATAATGTGCCGTTGATGAACCCGAACAAGAAGCAGAACGTGTGGAAAGGCGATGCCATAGAGGTCTGCATAGGCCTAGACAGGGCATCTGACAAGAACAGGGCATCATTCTCCAAGTCCGACCATCAGATGGGCTTCGGAGTAGGGGATGCCAAAGGCAACCCGCCTTCGATCTGGCTGTGGACAAGGAACATGGAGCCGGGCGGCGCGCAAATTGCTGTAAAGAGATCGGCCAAGGCAAAAGGATATACCTTTGAAACAAAGATACCATGGGCCGATATGTCGGGTTATGTCCCTTCGGAAGGGGACACGATCGCGTTCGACTGCGCGCTTGATGACGCGGATTCCGGCCAAAGGGCCATACAGATGGTCTGGAACGGGGACTTCCTGTTCTATAAGGACCCCGGAGTATGGGGAGAGCTTCAGTTCGTCAAATGACCAAGTTAATTTAAGACCGCTTAGACGGCAGCCGGACAGCAAACGGCTGCCGTTCGCGTTCTTAAAAATGTATGCAATTATTACGGCATTTGTTACGATAATAAATTAGGGGGGTATCAATGAAGAACCTTATCGGAACGTTCAAACCGGTATTTATCGCTATCCTCCTATTAGCTGCCTCATTAATTATTACCGGCTGCGGAAGACACTCTGACTATTATCCGGCCACAGTAGTGACCCTTGACGGAAAGGTGCAGCCGCCGTCATCCGGATGCTACATCGGTGCATATACCAACGGTTTCTCGAACATAACTACTTACAAATCAAATATCGGCAGGGACCTCGCATGCGTGATGTGGTACCTTACAATGTCCACGGGTTTTCCGACGGCAGATGTAGAGACCGTGTTAGCAATGAATGCCGTGCCGATGATAACGCTTGAGCCATTCCTGTCGGGCACATATCCTCTGCAGGCGATAGTCGATGGCGACCATGACGCGTATTTCAGGCAATGGGCCAGGGACGCCAAGGCCGTAGGAAAACCCATCTTCCTCAGGTTCGCGCATGAAATGAACGGCAACTGGTACCCCTGGAGCGGTTTTGAGAACGGGGGAGAGCCGGGAGCTGAGCGATACAAGCAGGCATGGAGAAGGATACACGATATCTTTGCCGCGGAAGGCGCTGCTAACGTGACATGGGTCTGGTCGGTGAACGCGATAAACGTACCTGATGCCGGTTGGAACCAGATGGAGAACTATTATCCGGGGGACGAGTATGTCGACTGGATAGGTATCGACGGCTACAATTTCGGCACATCAAGCGCGGGGAACACCTGGCAGACATTTGACGAGGTCTTTTCAGGCGTGTACGCGCATCTATTGGGACTTTATCCAGACAAGCCTCTCATGATCGCGGAATTTGCTTCAGGCGAGGACGGAGGCGATAAGGCAGGCTGGATAACTGACGCCTTTGCCAAGATCAAGGCCTCATATTCCGGCATAAAGATGTTCGTCTGGTTCAATGAGGACAAGGAGGCCGACTGGAGAGTGGAGTCATCGACACAAAGCAGGATAGCGTCGGAGGATGCTCTCCGTGACAGCTACTTTATAGATATATATGAATAATATAAATTGCATGAAATCGCACCATAGTATGCCCGATAAAGAACCAAGAGCGATACTTGAAATAACAGGTATTGAGGATATACTGAATATAACAAAAAAGGGGGTGACCAAGTTGAAAAAAACGATGATCATGTCCGTGTTGATGCTCGCATTGACCGCTGCTTCATTCGCCCAGATCGGTGAGAAGATGGTCGACACTTTCGAAAAGAACCTCGACCTCAAATCACCGGAATGGTGGAAGTTCGGCAATGTCACGCTTTCCGTGGTCAGCAACCCCGCTTACAGGCCCGGTGATACCATCGGTTCTATGGCCGGGAAGTATTCGCTTAACATAAAAGGTTCCGCGAACAACTACTACTGCGGAGGCATGGGTACTTACCTGGGTCTTGACGCAACCCGTTACACAGGGCTCCAGATGAACGTGTACGGTTACGGTGAAGGCTCCGGCAAGATCAAGATAGAGCTTTATGATGACGACAAAGGTTCCTACCAGACCCAGTTCGACAAGAATTGGACACCGATAAAGGACGACGTCTGGTCGTTCGAGCAGAACGTTGACTGGAGGGGCTGGAAGACCGTTATCATACCTTTCTCGAGCTTTACGCTTACAAACCCCGGCAGGGGCGACGGTGTCAGGAACTTTGACCAGGACAAGGGGTCCGGCGGACTCCTCCAGGCGCAGTTCATACTTCTGGCAGGCAGCCCTGACGGCGAGGTCAATATGAATATTGACAACCTTAAGCTGTACAGCGACAGGTCCGCGACAGGAGAAGAATAACATGGGGGCCGTTTCTCGCGTGAACATCAGGGGTCTGTTAGTCATGCTGACGACCCTGGTCCTTGCGGGGAACGGCCTTTATGCCGCTACGCTCACTTCCACGGCCAATGTCTCGGTCACGGTCAATTCGGTCTTTAACCTTACCGTCGATACAGTAAGCCTTGATTTCGGCAGCGTGAAGCCAGGCGAGTTCAAAGAGATCCCTTCTTCAGGCGCGTTCGCTAATTCGGTCATATGCAGGTCGAACACCGGCAACGAATGGAAGCTTGACATGAAGACTGACGGCCCCATGACGTTCGGCGCTTACAGGATACCGGCCTCAAATATTAAATGGCTATCTACCTACGCAGGGAACAACAATCCTCCGTATGACGATCTCAGCTCGTCCCTTCAGTACCCGCCGGCCCTTGGGTACCAGAGCTTTTCCGACGGGACAGCGTTCCTTATCTACACTGCGGGAAGGGTATCATCATTCGATGATACCGTGAACCTTCCGCTCGGGACGATACTGCAGTTCAAGTACGCTCTGCAGGTCCCTGACGATCTTCCGGCCGGACAGTATTCAACGACGATAACGTATACGATGTACGAATGATGCATTTATTAGCGGCACACGGGCTGTGCCGGGAATAAATGAAATATTTGACCAGGAGGTAGAAAGAAATGAGAAAAGTCGTGATGACAGCGGTCCTGGCGGCGGTCCTTGCCGCACCGGCCCTCTCCGCGAACAGCGCGGAGCAGAGGGTCCAGTTGAGCGTCGATGTCGCTTCGGTGTTCGAACTGTCGATAGATCAGGGATATGTCGATTTCGGAAGGATGAAACCCGGAGAGACAAAGGAAGATATGCCTTCTGCAGGCATAACACTTACGGCCAAATCGAACAACCAGAGGCCGTGGTATATCAAGATAAGCAATGACCGCGAGTTCAGCAACGGACAGGCGATCATACCGAACCAGAATTTCGTCTGGAGCGGCTGGACCGACGGCGCAGGCAAGTGGTACGGCACCGGCAGGAACATGATGATGCTTACTCCTACGCTGGCTTACTCGAGCGGCGACAGCGAACAGAACAACCTGCCAAACGGCACGACCAACCATTTCAAGTTCAGGCTCACTGTCCCAGAGAAACAGCAGCCGGGGAACTATACGACCCAGGTCAAGTTCACTATGACGGAGTGAGATCATGAAAAGCATATCCATTAAGATATTTGCTCTGGCCATGTTCGCGGTATTGTATGCCGCGTGCCCGGCCTCGGCCTATCTTACCCTGGATATCCTTGACACGACCAGCATTAGCTTTGGCGCGCTCGACCCTGGGGAGTTCAAAGAGATACCTTCTGGGGCGGGGTATGCCAACAGGGTCAAGGTGGTCTCCGATTCTGCCGTTCCCTGGACCGTGAGCATAAGGGATACAGCGCCTCTTACGCGTACGGGCGGCTCCTCCAGGACCATTGCCAACACGTATTTCAAATGGCTTTCGACATATGCAGGCAAATGGGATTCCGGTTCTTCCACCTGGTGGGACCTGACATCAGGCCTTGACCATCAGCCGACCGACGGTTACGTCGAATTCTCTAGCGCGGCAGGCGAGAACTTCTACACTTCAGGCAGGGTATCAGGGAAGAACGACTCGAACAACGCTTATGACGGCACGGAGATCGGTTTTAAGTACGCCATCCAGCCTCCGGAGGACCAGATGGCAGGGACTTACACGACAACGATAGTATACACGCTGACGCAATAGGAGGGTAAAATTGAAAAAGTTATTTGCTGCTTTATTGATGGTGTCGGCCCTGGCATCTGCGGGCAATTGTTTTTCGATGAACGTCGATCCGCCGAGCCTCTGGCTCAGCATAGCTCCGGGTTCGAGCACAACAGGCACGATAACCGTAGATAACAAAGGCAAAGAGGACATCGAAGTAAAGGCATATACCGAGGACTGGGTCTATAACAAGGACAGGAGCAAAAGTTTCAGGATCGCGGGCTCTACTTCGTATTCCTGCTCCAACTGGATAGTGCTTTCCCCCTCAAAGTTCACTGTTCCGGCCGGCGGCAGCGCCAGCGTTAAATACACCGTAACCGTTCCTGGCAACGTCTCGGGCGGGCACTACTCGGTGATCTTTTTTGAGTCGAAGGCAGGAACGGCAAAGCAGAACGCAAATATCCTGATTGCCGGAAGGATAGGGACGATAGTCTATCTTGACGCGGCAGGAAGCTCCAAAAAGAGCGGACAGATAACCGACCTCGGCTCATATTTTGATCAGCAGAGCAACTCTCTGGTCTTCACGATGAAGTTCAGGAACACGGGGGACACCATCCTTTCGCCCGAAGGAAGCGTGATCGTGACCGATATAGGGGCAAAGCTCCATGCAAAGGCTGAGATCGTCAAGTTCTATGCCCTTCAGAAAGAGCTTGTGCAGATAAAGGCGAAATTCCCGGGCAGGCTGAGGAACGGAGATTACGAGATGATAGCTACCCTTGACCTCGGGGACGGCAAACCCGTGTCATTGTCGAAAAGCATGAAGTTCCCGGGAGACATCAGATAAGGCAGGGGTCCGGACAGGAAAAATGAAAAGACTTATCAGGATAATATTACTGGCGGTGACGGTCATATCCGGCGCAGGGCTTGCCCGGGCGGATGAGGGCGTGATATCCCTGACCGAAGGCTCTTTCACCATTATCAAGAGGCCTGACGCCATGAGGATACTATCGTCCGACCCTGGCGTTTCTTACGCCGAAAAGCTGGCTGCCGGTACATTTAAGATCACTGCCGTTCGGAGCGGCTCTTCTTTTGTCTATTTCTTCCTGCGCGACGGCGGGCTTGATACGGCAAAGGTCACAGTAAAGGACAAGGTCCTGTTCTCTCCTGTTCCCGCTGAAGGTCCTCAAAAAGCCGTTCCGCTGAGGTTCGGTTATAACCTGCTGTCATACGGCGGCAGCTCCCAGTCCCCCTATGATTCCGGGAAATGGGCGTACGGCGGCTTTTTCACGCAGCTGAAGGCCAGCGGCGACACGCCTTTCGGCAGGACGAACTCCTTCATCCAGTACGAGGGCAAGGACGGAAAAACACAGGTCTCTTCTATTGTTGCCAATCTTCAGGACAGGGATATGTATATCCTTGCAGGCGATGCCGACGTGAACATGACCGACCTCACCCTTAACTACTTCCACTATCAGGGAGGGTTGTTCAAAAAGGACCTTTCAAGGAACATGGGTCTTACTCTGGCTGCCGGAAAAAGAGGGCGTCAGATGTGGGGAGGCTCCGTGACCAGCGATATGCGCAAAGGGCCCGACTTCATAGCAGCAAAGACCGAGTATAATCCCGACAAGAGCTCAAGATACGCGCTCACTTTGGTGAGCTCGTCCGGGGAATCCGGCAGCGGACGTCTTTTCTATTCGCTGTCAGGCTCAAAGGACATCTTCAAAGGTATAAGCGCCAATGCCGAGCTGGTAGGCGGAGGTTCAGGGCTGGCGGCAAAGATCGGGGGAAAGCTGGCATTCCCCGGCCTCTATATGACCGGCGAATACAAGAACGTTCCTTTCGATTACGACATGCCCGTAGATTTTGTTTCGAACAGGGGCATTGAAGGTCTGTTCACATCGGGTAATTACAGGCCCAACGGCGCCCTGCGGTTCAGCTGGAACGCAAGCAGGTACAAGAACACTTATGTCCAAGGCTCGTCCAGTGCGCTTTATAACAAGGACCTCTCCGGGAACATGGAGATAACAATGGGCTCAAGGGCAAGGCTGACCTTTGCCCCGTTCAAGCAGGACCACAGGGCATATACTAACGGAGCTCTTTCGGAGGGCTTTCCTCTCATGTACCAGTTAAGGACCGATATCTTCGGCAAGAACAATCTTTTCGTGAAGTACGACCCCACAAGGATCACTTTTACTACGAGCAGAGAAACGGACAGGAACGATCACCGCGTGACCGTAGGTGCATGGTTCGGCCTTTCGGATTCCCTTACGCTGTCGCTTGAAAAAGAGAAGAACGAAAGGACCAATTACCTGAGCCGCTCTGTGATATTCGAAGAGTACAACAAAGCTACCCTTAATTACGACACAAAGCTCTGGGGCGGGCCTATGTATACCAGGCTGAATTCGTTCTACCGAACGGGGTTCAATGATCTGGGGGACACTACCGAGCTCAATATCGAGGCAGAGCTTGGGTTTGAGCCCGATCCGGACACAAGATATTTCATCAAAGCAAGAAAATACGATCTGTCGGGTACGGGATCGAACCGCATAGACAAGGTGGAGCAGCACATAAGCTTCGGCATCAGGTCATCTTTTGATACCCCAGTGGTATTCGGCAAGGACTCGACCGTATTCGGTTATGTGTATGAGGACTCGAATGCCAACGGCGAGATGGACAAAGGCGAAAGGCCGGTGTCCGGTGTCACTGTTTCAGCCGGAAAATGGTCGGGAGTGACCGACAAAGACGGTTATTACGAGATACGCAAGCTTGAGGCGGGTGATATTGAAGTAAGGCTCGACATGATGACCCTGTCGCCGAGCACTATAATGACCACGGAGAACCCGCTTAGCGTAAGGCTCAATAACGGATGGTCGGCAAGGGCCGATTTCGGTGTGGTCAGAAAGACCTCGCTCAGGGTCCATGTGTTCAAAGATATGAACAAGAGCGGTAAGTATGACCGAGGCGACTGGACCGCTCGAGGGATAAAACTTGCCGTTGACGGCGTACCGCATATCACCGATATTTACGGATATGTCGTCATTGATGACATTCAGCCGGGGCCGCACAACCTTTCACTTGATCCGGGTTCCGTCCCTCAGGGATTCCTTCCGTCCGTGCCGATCAGGCAGCAGATCGACCAGAAGGAAGGGGAGACGACCCTCATCAAGGTGCCTCTCGTTGACATTTCCGGCAAGCGGTAATATAATGATCATCCGGCCTGCAGGCCCTTAACCGCATAGCACAGACTATCAGAAAGCCACGATCTAGCTCTTAAATCGCGCTTCTTACCGCAGATAAAGTGACCTTGTGACTTGCAGGAATCGGCATCTTTTTACGGAAATATACTGAAATCCGCAAGGCTTGCCGACGATATCTATATAAGGAGTCAAAAGGCACATAATGATATCAAAAAAACTCGCCGGCTTGATGATAGCAGCGGTCATTTCATTGTCAGTCATCACCTCAGCAGCATTTTCAGGGACGACCCATACCGAAGGCGGCCGTGTAAACGACGCGCCTAACGGGATGAACGCCTCTTCAGCGACCTTCAGGGTCTTCAAAGCGTCCAATGTCACCGAAGTGGTCACCGGAACGGTGCAATATCTCGGAGGGGCTCTTTCAGGGTTCTTCTGGAGGGCCGATGTAGGTTTTCTTCTGCCCACACAGTGGCTTGTAGGGGATGACCATATAGCGCTTATCGACAAGGAGACCGGGGCAGGAACTCCCGACAGGAAGGGCTTCTATGCCGTCATCAACAAGGACCTTACATCCAACGATCCCGACCTTTTTGACCAGTGCACTTTAAGGCCTATTCCAGTACCGTCTGCCGGTGCGGGCAGCAACAGGGTCATGCTCAACTGGCAAAAAGCGGTCGCGGACATAGGAACGCCGGACCATTCATCCGACAATATCCAGGGATATGACGTTTACAGGGCCTCAACTCCCACGGGCCCCTATATAAAGATAAATACATCTACTGTCCCCTCCGCGAACTATCTGGACACGACAGCCGTTAACGGGGCAACTTATTACTATGCTACTCAACTTGTGTACAGGGGTACAGGCGGCGCCAGCCCTTTATCTTTATACATGTCGGGCAATTCTTACGCGGTCATCCCTACGAATTCCCCGTCCATCCTGTCCGTAGTGCCGAACTACGCATATCAGGGGACAACGGTCACTATCGACGTGATAGGGTCCAATACCAATTTCAAGAGCGTATCTTCGCTTGTGAAATTCTCCGGAACGGGCATTACGGTCAATAACATAACAGTTATCGACCCTACTCACCTTACGGCTACAGTCACGATAAGCCCGGTCGCTGCGCCCACCAACAGGTCATTTTCAGTGGTCACGGGCACCGAGGTCGCGACTTATGCTTCAGGGTTCGACATCATAGGGGTAGGCACCGGACCGGCCCTTATTCACATCGATCCTGTTACCGCTAAACGGGGCGAGACCCTGAACGTGAACATCGAAGGATACCAGACCCATTTTGCGGCAGGATCTTCTGTGGTGAGCTTCAGCGGAGGCGATATCACGGTCAATTCGGTCAGTGTCAAGGACCAGCTGCATCTGACCGCGGGCATCACAGTGGGCAAGAAAGCCGCACTGGGCACAAGGAGCGTCAGGGTAACGACCGGAAGCGAGATAGCTGACGGTGTGGGCATAACTTTCACCATCATCGAAGACACCTCGGATGCCGTTCCTCCCGTCATCAGCGACGTGAGGTCCGACACAAGGCTTGTGCTCAGCAGGGACATTATCGCGAGCAAACCGGTCATTACTGCCAGGATAACCGACAATATCGAAGTTGATCCGGACAGCATACTTGTAAAGATCGCCGGAAGCACATACGACAAAGGCAGTATGCCTCCGGTCAGCTATGACACGGCGACAAAGACAATGCGCATTGCTTTCTCCGACAAGATCCCTTCTTCGGAGGTCGAGCTTGTCATCGAGGCAAAGGACTACAGCGGGAACCTTGCTGAATACAGGGTGGACCTTAAGGTCAGCAGCGGGGACATCTATATTGACGGAAGGGTGATCAATTATCCCAATCCGTTCGACCCTAACCATGAAGAGACCAAGATCTCCTTCAACCTCAGCGCGGATGCGGCCATAGACATCCTGGTGTTCGATATGACAGGCAGGATAATCGCCAAAAGAGCGCATGACGGAAAAACGGGCTACAACGAAATTATCTGGGACGGCAGGGACGATTTCGGCAATATTGCCGCCAACGGCGTTTATCCCAGCAGGGTGATGGCCGGAGGCAAGGTCCTGGGCAAGCTTAAGATGTGGGTGGTGAAGAAATGAAGAAGACCCTTATCCTTGTCCTTATCTCTCTTGTCCTTTCTGCCGGCAGCGCGAGCGCGATACAGGCAATAGACCCCGGATACATCGGAGTAGGAGCAAGACCGATGGGAATGGGTAAGGCGTACGTGGGCGTGGCCGAGGACGGGGAAGGCATGTTCACGAACGTGGCAGGGCTTGGAAGGATAAAGAGCCCCAAGCTGACGAGCATGTACAGCAACGTGATGGGGGATGTGAACTATTTTGTACTGGGCGGAGCAATCCCTACGGATATGGGAACGTTCGGTCTGGGATACGTGGGCGCGAACGTAGGCGACATACTGCTGTTCGGAGAGAGCATAAGCGGACATCACCCGATAGAGACGGGTATCGGCACATACGGCAACAACGTAGGGTACCTGAGCTACGGGTTGAACATGGGTAGAGTTGCGGGATGGATGAAAGGGCTGTATGTAGGCGCTAACCTCAAATATTTCAGCCAGAGCGGAGAAGGTACGACTGAAGCTCTGGGCAATAACGGTACTGGAATGGACATCGACCTTGGAATGCTGTACGAGGCGAATGAATGGCTTAGCGTAGGCGCCAGCCTGCAGAACTGCCTGCCGGCGAACATGGGAGGCAAGATCAGGTACAACAGCGGAATAGAAGAAGGCATCCCGATGCTGGCAAAGGTTGGCAGCAGGGTAAAGGTAATGGGAGAGAACGGAGTTATGGGCGGAGATATCAGGGTAGATGTAGCAGGGGATGTTGATATCAACGTTAACGGGGAGAGGCCTGGCGGCTATCACATAGGAACAGAGATCTGGCCGGTAAGCGGCATAGCGTTAAGGGCGGGGCTTGATAAGGACCCGTCGCCGGCGACAGTGGACCAGAAGGAAAGCACGAACGTCACATTGGGAGTAGGTTTAAGGTACGGCGGGTATGGATTTGACTATGCATACCATCCGTACAGCAGCATAGCGGACAACACGACGCATTATGTGTCGATAAGCTATGTAGGCAAGGACGCGGAAGAAGGGGACTATATAGAGTACTTAAAGCCTCGGGACAAACTGATCACGAGGAAGAGCAGCGTGGTAGTGTCGGGAATGGCAAAGCCGGTGGTCGCTGAGATAAGGATAAACGGCAAGGACGCGGAACTTGACATGATGAGCAACGGACAGGGCTTCAAGATGACACAGGAGCTGGGGATAGGCAAGAACCTGATAGTGGTAGAAGCATATGACAGCAACGGGAAGCTTCTGCAGACAAAGAGGATAAGGCTGGTAAGGCTGGCAACGTTCACGGACGTACCGAACGATTACTGGGCGGTAGATCCGGTGGAGTACGGCGTGACGGCAGGACTTGGAGAAGGAGCACCGTCGGGCAGCGAGACGTTCAAGCCTGACCAGGTGATGAGGAGGGCTGAGCTTGCAGAGATGATGGTGAAGGCGAAGGGTGAGGACATACAGAGGACGATAGAGACAAAGATATTCCCTGACCTGCCGGACACGCACTGGGCGGCGAGGTATATAGAAGCGGCCAACGAGATGGGTATAATAATAGGATACCCTGACAATCTGGTGAGGCCGAACAAGGTGATAGACAGGGTAGAGGCGGTGACGGCATCGAGCAGGTTCGACGGGCTTGAGCCGGAGCCGGTGGAATACGCTCCGTACAGGGACTTAAAGAGCACGCACTGGGCGGCGGGTAACGTGGAAGCTGCCAAGGACAAAGGGCTGCTCGGTTACATAAAGAGCGAAAGGCTGAACCCGAAGAAAGGGTTGACAAGGGCCGAGGCGATAGAGATACTTACCAGGACGGACTTTGGTAAGGAGAAGATAGACGACCTGCTCAACTGGAACAAGGGTTACGGCGCAGGTTCGATCGTAAGATGACAAAACTGGCTCCGGGGCGCTCCCGGGGCCTTTTTTTACTGCATTAAATTCCTCGAGAATTGCCTCAATGCTGCAGTCTCAGGCGGTGATGCAAGAATACCGCCGGTTGCGACGATATATTTTTAGCGGGGTCTACGCTCCTTAGAGCTAGAATGCCGCTATATTATATGAAATCGCGGGTAGCGTTTGACGATAACAAAGTAAGGAGAAATAAATGGATAAATCAAAAAGTTCAAAGAAAGGAAAGGGAATGAAACACTTTAAGGTCCTCGCCGCTTTGCTGATGTTCATCTTCACGACCGGAATGTCCAGCGCGATACAGGCAATAGACCCCGGATACATCGGAGTAGGAGCAAGACCGATGGGAATGGGTAAGGCGTACGTGGGCGTGGCCGAGGACGGGGAAGGCATGTTCACGAACGTGGCAGGGCTTGGAAGGATAAAGAGCCCCAAGCTGACGAGCATGTACAGCAACGTGATGGGGGATGTGAACTATTTTGTACTGGGCGGAGCAATCCCTACGGATATGGGAACGTTCGGTCTGGGATACGTGGGCGCGAACGTAGGCGACATACTGCTGTTCGGAGAGAGCATAAGCGGACATCACCCGATAGAGACGGGTATCGGCACATACGGCAACAACGTAGGGTACCTGAGCTACGGGTTGAACATGGGTAGAGTTGCGGGATGGATGAAAGGGCTGTATGTAGGCGCTAACCTCAAATATTTCAGCCAGAGCGGAGAAGGTACGACTGAAGCTCTGGGCAATAACGGTACTGGAATGGACATCGACCTTGGAATGCTGTACGAGGCGAATGAATGGCTTAGCGTAGGCGCCAGCCTGCAGAACTGCCTGCCGGCGAACATGGGAGGCAAGATCAGGTACAACAGCGGAATAGAAGAAGGCATCCCGATGCTGGCAAAGGTTGGCAGCAGGGTAAAGGTAATGGGAGAGAACGGAGTTATGGGCGGAGATATCAGGGTAGATGTAGCAGGGGATGTTGATATCAACGTTAACGGGGAGAGGCCTGGCGGCTATCACATAGGAACAGAGATCTGGCCGGTAAGCGGCATAGCGTTAAGGGCGGGGCTTGATAAGGACCCGTCGCCGGCGACAGTGGACCAGAAGGAAAGCACGAACGTCACATTGGGAGTAGGTTTAAGGTACGGCGGGTATGGATTTGACTATGCATACCATCCGTACAGCAGCATAGCGGACAACACGACGCATTATGTGTCGATAAGCTATGTAGGCAAGGACGCGGAAGAAGGGGACTATATAGAGTACTTAAAGCCTCGGGACAAACTGATCACGAGGAAGAGCAGCGTGGTAGTGTCGGGAATGGCAAAGCCGGTGGTCGCTGAGATAAGGATAAACGGCAAGGACGCGGAACTTGACATGATGAGCAACGGACAGGGCTTCAAGATGACACAGGAGCTGGGGATAGGCAAGAACCTGATAGTGGTAGAAGCATATGACAGCAACGGGAAGCTTCTGCAGACAAAGAGGATAAGGCTGGTAAGGCTGGCAACGTTCACGGACGTACCGAACGATTACTGGGCGGTAGATCCGGTGGAGTACGGCGTGACGGCAGGACTTGGAGAAGGAGCACCGTCGGGCAGCGAGACGTTCAAGCCTGACCAGGTGATGAGGAGGGCTGAGCTTGCAGAGATGATGGTGAAGGCGAAGGGTGAGGACATACAGAGGACGATAGAGACAAAGATATTCCCTGACCTGCCGGACACGCACTGGGCGGCGAGGTATATAGAAGCGGCCAACGAGATGGGTATAATAATAGGATACCCTGACAATCTGGTGAGGCCGAACAAGGTGATAGACAGGGTAGAGGCGGTGACGGCATCGAGCAGGTTCGACGGGCTTGAGCCGGAGCCGGTGGAATACGCTCCGTACAGGGACTTAAAGAGCACGCACTGGGCGGCGGGTAACGTGGAAGCTGCCAAGGACAAAGGGCTGCTCGGTTACATAAAGAGCGAAAGGCTGAACCCGAAGAAAGGGTTGACAAGGGCCGAGGCGATAGAGATACTTACCAGGACGGACTTTGGTAAGGAGAAGATAGACGACCTGCTCAACTGGAACAAGGGTTACGGCGCAGGTTCGATCGTAAGGTAATAAAGGAGGAATAAGAAAAAAAATGATGAAAGGAAGTGTTTTGATGAATAAGATAAAAGCCTCTTTTTTGAAGGCCGCACTTGTGTCGATGCTCATGGTAGTGTCAGCGGGCATCGCCAGCGCACTTACCACGATCGATAACTTCGAGGCAACGCCGGGCCGCGACCCGAGAGGTATGATGGACTGGTACTTCTCTTCGGGCGCCGGAGCGGGAGAGGTGACAATACCGAACCCTGCCAACGATACCACATATTATGTGGACGGCGTCAGGTCCATGAAGATACAGTACCCGGGGGCTACCGGCTCCCAATGGGGCGGATACTGGGGAGGCGGCTTCAGCAATCCTTCAGTTGATGCCAAGGACGTTACCGGCGACAATATGCTGGTCTACAGCGTAAAAGGCGACGGGACTTCGAACACTCTCAGGCTTGGATTTGACGAATACAAGAACGGCACTCAGGACGAATCGTTCAGGGCTATCGACGTAATGCCGCTCAGCACTTCAGCCAGCTTCAAAGAGGTCAAGATCCCTCTTTCAAGGATATGGAGGGACGAGTACAGCGCGAATAAGGACGATGACACTTTCTCGAACAAGATAAAGACCTTCGTATATGTTTATTCCGGCACCAACCAGACCTCTGCTTTCCATTATGTGGATGCCGTCAAATCGGTCAGCTGGACAGGCCCTACTGTGAACATGATCGGCCCTAACTACGGGTCAGCGAACACATCAGTTACTTTGGTAGGTTCAGGGTTCGGCGCCACCAAAGGCAGCAGCACGGTCACATTCAACGGGGTCACGGCAAGTACGACCTCTTGGTCGGATACAAGGATAGTAGCGACCGTTCCTTCAGGAGCGGCAACAGGCCAGGTCCAGGTGAACGTCGGTTCAAATGCGTCTAACGGCGTCACTTTCCTTGTCGGCGCAACAGGCGCTTCTATCACAGGGGCTACGCTGGCGACACCGACCACCATCACGATCACAGGCAGCGGGTTCGGAGCTAATCCGGGCGCGCAGAACAAAGCCACAGCAGCTAACCATATAGTCATCGGGTCTATCAGGATAGCGGATGCGGATGTCGTTTCATGGTCAGATACATCGATAACCATAAACAAGCCGGCAAACCTTCCTAACGGGACTTATGACGTTCAGGTAAGGGCAAGCGACAAAGAGACGAACGTTTATCAACTGGCCATAAAACCACCTCACTATGAGGGCGGCATTCTCGGTCTGGTCTCGATAAACAGCACCGGAGGCATCTGGTGGACGGTTTCCAATCCGTCTCAAGGCGGCGCAGGAGCGACCGATCAGGTGAATATCTATGCACCACAGGGGCAGCCTAATTGGAGCGGAGATATCGGAACGGCCCTCCCTATCCCATGGCAGGTAGGCGACGACCATATGGTCAAGTTCGACGGCCATGACTCCCAGTACATCACTGTTCCGGGGATATTTACCGGGCAGTACAGCAGAGGGTACTATGCTGTGACGAACAAGGACATCACTGCAGCAGGACAGATGTACGGAACAATAGACCAGTACAACAACGCACAGCTGAGACCGATCCCGACCCCGACAGCGACAGTGAACGGGCAGAACGTGAACCTGAGCTGGGCCGCCGCAGTGGAAGATAACGGCAATCCCACGAGGACCAACATTGTAAGCTATAAGGTCCACAGGATAGCTGCTCCCAGCGGATATCAGACCACAACTATCGCGACCAATGTTCCCCATGTCGCGAACCAGCAGATAACTTTTACCGACACCAACGCTCCTCAGGGAGTGCCTATCGCTTATTCGGTAAGCATCAATTACCGTGCGGGCGTATCGGCGCATAATTCATCGTATTCAGTGCCGGTGACCATCCCGGATACTACAGGCCCGGTCATTATACATACTCCGATAACATCGCCTCAGCCGGCAGGTGTGGCAGTTGCCATAAACGCCGAGATAACGGACAACGTGGCGGTAACAGGAGCAAGAGTATATTACAAGCAGTCAGGCAGCCCGACGTTCACAATGGTCAACATGACCAATACATCAGGCAATAGCTGGACAGCCAATATTCCCGCGAACATTATCCAGCAGCCGGGCGTCTACTATTACATATGGGCGACCGACGCGGCCAACAATACGGCTACGCACCCGGCAACGAACGCAGCTACCGCGCCGCACTACTTCACGGTCAGCGGAAGCACGACGCCTGTTGTGGTGTCGGTATTCCCCTCGAACGGTTCGACCAACGTTCCGTTAAGGGCATCTATAGGCGGTACGTTCTCTGTTCCCATGAACCAGACCAGCGTGAACAATGCGTTCACCATATCACCTGCGGTTGCGGGCGATATCGTCTGGAACGGGAATACTTTCGTGTTCACCCCTTCACAGGGACTGGCCCAGAACACGGTCTACACCTGTTCATTCTCGACAGCTGCGCAGAGCGCGGCAGGGCTGAGCCTACAGAGCACCTACACCTGGTCGTTCACGACCGGCAACGGCAGCACCGATAATACGGCGCCGTACGTTATCGCCGTGAACCCGGTGAACAACGCGACCGGAGTGGACATTAACAACCCTTCGATAGCAGTGACGTTCAGCGAGGCGATGAAAAGACAGGACAGCGAATGGGCTTTCTGGATCAGCAACAGCGTGGCCGGTACATTCTCATGGGCAGGCAACACAATGCTCTTCAGGCCAAATTCGGCCCTGGTCAACAACACGGTCTATCAGCTTTCCGAAGGCACTGGCGCAAAGGACCTGGCCGGCAACAGCATGGCCGCGGCCTATAACTGGCAGTTCACTACTGCAACAGGCACCAACCCGAACGGACCCAAGGTCATAGCCTCTTCTCCGTACGGGAGCAATGTCTATATCAATTCAAGGATAACGGCCACTTTCAGCGAAGCTATGAACACGGCGACCGTGAACTCTTCGACTTTCACGGTATCTCCTGCGGTGGCAGGCAGCTTCAGCTGGGCAGGGAACAAGGTCACTTTCACCCCGAACAGCAATCTGGCCATCAACACGCTTTACACGGTCACTATCACGACAGGCGTGCAGAACCAGGCCGGGAACAATATGGCCTCAAGCTATGTCTGGAAATTCACGACGAACGACTATATCATGATCGATCCGTATGAAGGCACCGAAGGCATCATCTATTACGAAGGCGAGGATATCACCGCCAACGATCACGGGTATGATCTGGTGAACAAGCATGACGGAGCGCAGGGCGAATGGGTCAAGTATTCGTACTCAGGCAATACATGGGGCGGATACTGGGGCGGCGTGCTCCCGGTCAACCTTGATATCTCTCAGGCCAACGGCGTGTCGTTCTGGCTCAGAGGTGACGGCAGCAACAACACCATCAGGATGGACCTTGTAGAAAGCACCGCAGGCGGAGCGGACGGCGAGACCTGGATGGGACCTGAAGTGTACCTCAACTACACCGGCTGGAAAGAGATCCGCATACCTTATTCAGTGTTCAACAGGAGCCCGTTCGGCGTACAGGGCAACGGAGTGTTCAACAAGAACATAAACAATTACACGGCAGTATATATAGGGACGAACACTTCCAGTGCCAACCACTATGTCGATACTTACATCGCGGGTACGTTCAACTATTCGAACTATCCGTCGGTAACGGCCGTATCCCCGCTGCACAGGGCGACCAATGTGGCCCCGTCCACTACGATACAGGTCACCTTCAGCAAGGCCATGAACCAGGCAAGCGCTCAGGCGGCCTTCAAGATAGTGCCAAGCGTGACGGGAACGTTCAGCTGGAACGCCGGAAGCACGGTGATGACATTCACGCCGTCCTCGGCACTGGCCGCGAACACACAGTACGACGTGACGATATCGACCTACGCGGCCGATACGACTAACAACAATCTTATCAGCCCGTACAGCTGGTATTTCACGACAGGGACAGGGAACGTCAATCCTACGATCCTTAGCGTGTTCCCTCCGAACGGATCGACCAATGTTCCTCTGCAGGCTTCAATAGGCGCGACCTTCTCTATGCCTATGAACCAGACCAGCGTGAACAACGCGTTCTCGATATCTCCTTCGATACCGGGCGTGTTCAGCTGGACAGGGAATACTTTCGCGTTCACTCCTTCGGTCCCGCTTGCCGCGAACACGACATATACAGTGACAATAGCCAACACGGCAACGGGGACGAACGGACTGCCGCTGCTGAACACCTATACCTGGTCGTTCACTTCAGGCAACGGCACCAACGATACAACTGCTCCTTATATAGTGGGAGTAACGCCTCCTAACAACGCGACAAACGTGGCCCTCAGGCCTACTGTCGGCGTTTCTTTCAGCGAGGCGATGAACCAGTCCAGCGCTCAGAACGCCTTCCAGATGACTGTGTCGGGCTCTCCGACGCCGATAGCCGGAACGTTCAGTTGGAACGGCAACACTCTGGTCTTCAATCCGACGGCGGCCCTTACGGCGAATACAATCTACACATTAAGAGTATCGACCGGAGCTCAGGACCTGGCGGGCAACCCGATGGCTGCTATATACAACTGGCAGTTCACTACCGGTCCGTCAACGGACACGACACCTCCGACGGTCATAGCCTCGACGCCGTTCGGCGGCAATGTCAGCACGACAGCCCAGATATCGGCCACGTTCTCCGAACTGATGAACCAGTCTACGGTGAACTCGGCTTCGTTCACTGTAAGCCCGGCGCCTACGGCCACGCCGACCTTTACCTGGACAGGTAACAAGGTAGTGTACAACTATACCGGCAGCCTGGCCCAGAACACGACCTACACGGTGACCATATCAACGGCGGTCGCGGATTCTTCGAACAACAATATGGCCTCCAGCTATGTCTGGTCGTTCAGGACCGGAACAAATGTTGTCTCGCAGCCGTCAGACGTTCACGGAAGATCGATGGCAAAGACGGGCAATGACCTCAGGCTGACATGGGACCCTGCGACAGGGCCTGCGGCAATAGCCTATTATGAGATCTACAGGGGAACAACGCCTAACTTCACGCCAGGCGCTGCCAACCTGCTGACGACCGTTCCGGGGACGACCTATACCGATCCCGGCGCGCTTACAGCGGCCAGCAGCTACTACTACAGCGTCTACGCTGTCGACGTGAACGGCGGGAAGTCCGCTAACAAGTCGAACACGGGCTTCAAGCTTAACAAAGATATGACCTATCACACGGCCATCTCGAACATCAACTGGATCGCGATACCGGCCCTTTCGCCTTACACCAACGCCGCTGCCATCGCTGCGGACATCCCGAACGCTACCAAGGTGAGCAGGTTCAATCCTGACACCCAGCTGTACGAGAACTGGGAGAACATGTTCGGTACATGGGTAGGGACCAACTTTAACGTAAGGCAGGGCGAGTCATACGCTGTAATGATCAGCGCCAACTCAGCCGGCAGGATAGTAGGGTGGAACGATCCTTACACGGTCAACATGACGTTCCATACGAACATATCCAATATAAACTGGGTATCCATTCCGTTCACCGGGCTCTATGCGGACGCTGACAGCATAGCCAAGGATATCCCGAACGCTACCAAAGTGAGCAGGTTCAACCCGAACACCCAGCTGTATGAGAACTGGGAGAACTTCTTCGGGACATGGACGGGGACCAACTTCACTTTCGCTCCGGGAGAAGGTTACGCGGCGATAATCAACGCTAACTCCGCCTGGGCGCCGAAAGCGGGTAAATAACCATGAAAAACATGAATATCATTAAGTATATCGGGTCCGCTGTACTTGCAGCCCTGCTTTCAACGGCAGCCTTTGCGGGAACGACGCATACGGAGTACGGTTCGATAAACAATGCTTCGGACGGGACTACCGCCAGCGGAGCCGCCGTCAGGCTTTACAAAGCTTCGCTGCCTGCCGAACTTGTCACCGGCACGGCTATGGCAAAACCGTCGCCTCTTACAGGGTTCTTCTGGGCGCTTGACGCAGGTTTCCTGCTTAACACGCAGTGGATGCCCGGCGACGACCATATGACCCTGATCGATAAAGAGACGAACAGCGGTACGGCAACGCACAAAGGGTACTATGCCGTCATCAACAAGAACGTGACCAGCTATGACCCTGACCAGTTCAACGATGTTACATTACGGCAGATCCCTGTCCCGACAGGCACTGCTGCTCCGAGCTCGGCGATGCTGAGCTGGTCCGCGGCTATAGCCGATGTAGGAACTCCCGACAGGTCGGCCACCAATATAGCGGGCTATAACCTGTACAGGAGCACAAGCCAGACAGGTCCGTTCACCAAGGTGAACACGAGCCTGATCACAGGGACGAGCTATGTAGATACCGGTCTTACGAACGGTACTACCTATTACTATGTCCTTAAGCTTGTATACAGGGTAACGGCCGGCACTGCGCTCATGTCACAGTATTATTCAGCGAACTCAGCCGGGATAACTCCGGGAGGAGTGATCCCGCCCAGCGACAAGATGATCGATGATTATGAGAACCATGTGAACAGGGACCCGAGAGGCCACATGGACTATTACTATCAGTCCGGCGCCAATGCAGGAGAGGTGACCATAGCTAACCCTGCAAATGACCTGGCCAGCTATCATGAGGGCGCAAGGTCAATGATGACAGTTTATCCCGGAGCCGGTGCAGGCCAGTGGGGCGGCTACTGGGGAGGCGGATTCAACAATCCCGCAGTAGATGCAGTTGACGTAAGCGCGCACAACATGCTCGTTTATTATCTCAAAGGGGACGGCACTGACAACAGCGTCAGGGCTGCTTTCAACGAGTACAAGAACGGCACGCAGGACGAGGATTTCAGGGCTCTTGACAGCATACCCATGTCGGGCACGGCCGGATATGAGGAGGTCAAGATACCTTATACCAGGCTTTGGAGGGATGAGTTCAGCCCGGTAAAGGACGACAACGTCTTCTCTCAATCGGTAAAGGGATACACGTTCGTTTTCAGGGGCGCGGTCACTTCGGCCAACCAGCATAATATCGACTATGTAAAGGCTACATTGTGGAGCGGACCTATCATCGATCTGATAGGCCCAAGCTACGGGCCGACAGGGACCACGGTCACCCTTATAGGCAGGAACTTCGGTTCGGTCCAGGGGGCAAGCACCGTCACGTTCAACGGCATCGCGGCAGCGGTCACATCATGGACCAGCACAAGGATAGTCACTATAGTGCCGGCGGCAGCGACAACAGGGCTTGTTTTCGTGACCGTAGGCGGACAGAAGAGCAACGGGGTCAACTTCACTGTAACGACCTCGGCAGGGCCGGTAATAACCAGCCTGACGCCTTCATCCGGGCCGATAGGGACTTTGGTCACCATAAATGGCAGCGGCTTCGGGGCTGATCCCGGCGCAGGCAACAGGGCTACTGCGGCAAACCATATAGTCATGGGTACCGCCAAGATACTTGATGCCGATGTTATCAGCTGGTCAGACACGGCCATCCAGTACCGAGTACCGAGCCTGGCAAACGGGGTATACCCTGTGCAGGTAAGGGCAAATGATCTGGAGAGCAACATAGTCAACTTTACCGTCACTTCGGGAGGCAACGTGCCTACAGTGACAGGTATAAACCCGAACACAGGTCCGAACAACACGACCACGGCGATAACGATATCGGGCACCAACTTCACGGGTGCGACCTTGGTGAAGATAGGGACCACATCGATACCTTTCACAGTGGTCAACTCGACTACGATAACGGCGACAGTTCCTTCAGGACTTGTTCCCGGACCATACAATGTCACCGTAACAACGCCTTCCGGCACGTCAGCGACGGGACCGGCCAGCGTGTTCACTGTTACGTTGCCGTCTGTGGACAAGCTCCTTGACGATTACGAGACGCATGCAGGCAGGGACCCGCTCGGCAGCATGGATTACTACTATACGTCCGGCGCGGGAGCAGGCGAAGTCACGATACCTGCGCTGCTGAACGACCTTGTCGCTAAGCAGGAAGGCCTTCGTTCGATGCAGATACAGTATCCGGGAGCTGCTACAGGCCAGTGGGGCGGCTACTGGGGAGGCGGTTTCACGAACCCTGCTCTTGACGCGGTGGATGTCACCGGCTACAACATGCTCGTTTACTATCTGAAAGGCGACGGGACGATAAACGAGCTGTCACCGAGCCTTGCAGAGTACAAGAACGGCACACAGGACGAGACCTTCAGGGCTCTTGATTCCATGACACTTACGGGAACGGCAGCGTTCAAAATGGTCAAGATACCTTTCTCAAGGATATGGATCGACGAGTACAGCGCGGTAAAGGACGACCTTTCGTTCTCAAACAAGGTGAAGGGCTATACATTCGTCTACAAGGGCGCCGGCGCGACGACCGCCAACAACAATGTTGACTGGCTCAAGGTCACTATGTGGGGCGGCCCGATAATCGATCTCATAGGCCCGAGCTACGGCCCGGTCGGGACGACAACGGTAATATACGGTTCAGGCTTTGGCGCTACAAAAGGCTCCTCAGTGCTGACCTTCAACGGCATACCGGCGACGACCTCCTCATGGAGCAGCAATATCATAGTCGCGACTGTGCCGGCGGGAGCGGTCACGGGACCTGTTGAAGTGACGGTAGGAGGGCAGGTAAGCAACGCCGTGCTCTTCACGGTCACGACAAACAGCGGGCCTGTCATCACCTCCCTTGTGCCGAACACGGGAGCTCCCGGGTCCACGTTCACGATAAACGGAACGGGATTCGGTGCAGATCCGGGCGCGGGCAACAGGGCCACTGCCGCGAACCACGTTGTCATGGGACCTGCAAAGATACAGGAATCACAGATAACGGCATGGAGCGATACGGCTATCATACTTAAGGTCCCGAGCCTGCCGAACGGGGTATATCCTGTTCAGGTAAGGGCCAACAACCTTGAGAGCAACCTCGTGAACTTCACGGTGGCCACGGGAACACTTCCTGTGGTGGCCGCGATAGACCCGAAGACCGGCAGCAACAGGGCCACGACCCCGATAGCAATAACGGGGACAGGGTTCACCGGAGTAACGGCAGTCAGGATAGAGACATGGCCTGTGTCCTCTTACATAGTCACAAGCCCGACAAGGATCGACGCGGTCATTCAGTCAGGCCTTCCGATAGGCAAGTACTATGTGACGGTCACGACACCGAACGGCACCTCAGCCACGGGCCCGGCTAACGAGTTCACGGTGACCAATGCGCCTGTTGACGATAACGCGCCGGAGATCAAGGACGTCAGGTTCGACAGCAAGCTGGTCAACGCCGGCGATTATATCAGCAAAAAGCCCAAGATCAGGGCTATGATCATAGACGATATCGCCATCGATGCGGATACCATAACCGTAAGGCTGGCAGGCAGCACTTATGATAAATTAAGCGCTCCTTCAGTCAGTTATGACCCGTCAAGCAAGATCATGGAGCTGCAGCTGACGGACGAGATAACCACCGGCGATGTCGAGGCGATAATAAACGCCAAAGATACTTCCGGCAACCCTGCAGAGTACAGGGTCAGGCTCAAGGTCAGCGACGGCGGCGACATAGACGGCAGGATAATCAACTATCCGAACCCGTTCGACCCGAACCACGAAGAGACCAAGATAGCTTTCAATCTCAAGTCGGACATGAAGATAGACATATATATCTTCGACAGCACCGGCAGGATCATTGCCAAGAAGATGTGCGACGGCAAGATAGGCTACAACGAGGTCATATGGAACGGCAGGGACGATTTCGGCAGCATTGCCGCCAACGGAGTGTATCCGAGCAGGCTGCTTTCCGGAGGCAAGGTCCTTGGGAAGCTTAAGATCTGGGTAGTAAAAAAATAAGAAAGAAGCATCGCTGAAGATCAGGCGCCCCGCTCCGGCGGGGCGCTTTTTTTATGGGCAAAAAATGCCATGCAAGTTTTGTACCGCGGCAGGCGAATAAAGAGTGTAGGGGGCAGAAATGATACACAAGGAAGTTGCAAAGGCTGTTGATGAGTATCATTTACTGCAGGTCCGTTAAGATAGCCATCCATCCACAGGAGCTCGAAGCACCCCCCTTACCTCTGCTTCAGCTCCTTTCTTTTTTTAAGACAAGAGCATAGAGCTTAAAGCATGGAGTATGGAATATGGGGCACAGGGAGGAAAAAATCGGGACGGCGAGATTTGGCCTACGCGGTCGCTAGGGCGACCGACTACGGGCCATGGCGGGAAAATTGCTTGTCATTCTGTCGAGGAGAAACAAGTATGTTTATATTTGAAAAACTTGAGGTGTACAAGAAATCAATGGATTTTACAGAAAAGACTATGATTTTTACAAAGAAGCTGAATGAGAAATGGATAAAGGATCAACTTTCTCGGGCAGCTTTATCTGTTCCAATCAATATTGCTGAAGGTCAGGGGAGGACCCATCTTAAAGAAAAAAGGCAGTTTTACTGGACTGCCAGAGGTTCTTTATGCGAATGTATTCCACTGGTGCAACTATGTCAAAGACTTGGTCATCTGACCGATGAGGATTATTCATTCTTGTATGAATTAGCTAATGAGATATCGAAAATGCTCACAGGGTTGATAAAATCTGTCGAGCCGGATGGTAGAAAAGAAGTGTTTTGAGGGATTCCGGAAGAAAGTGGAAAATTGAAAGTAGAAAGTAGATAGTAGCGTCTGCGTTGATCATTGACTGGGCTACTCTCTATTTTCTACTATCTAATCTCTGCTATCTATATCGGGGTGGTGGGATTTGAACCCACGGCCTCACGGTCCCGAACCGTGCACTCTACCAAGCTGAGCCACACCCCGATTGGTAAGTCAAAAGTCAAAGGTCAAAAGGCAAAAATTAATGTTAGAAGTTCATAAGTTTCCAGTCCTGATCTTGTCCGGAACTTATTACTTTTGACCTTCACTTTTGCCCTTTGACTTTTGCCTTTTGACTTATTTAGCCAGTCCGAACGCTTCGTGAAGCACCTTGACCGCTTTTTCGGTCTGCGATTCCTCGATAACGCATGAGATGCGTATCTCGGAGGTGCTTATCATCTGTATGTTAACACCATTCTTTGCCAGAACGTCGAACATCTTAGCGGCGACCCCGGGAGCTCCTACCATACCGACGCCGACAAGCGATATCTTGGCGACCGTCGCGTCAGATACGACCTCTTTCGCGTTTATCTCCTGAGCGACCTTGTTAACGACGTCCAGTGCTTTCTTGATGTCGGAGCGTGATACCGTGAAGGCCAGATCGGCCACGTTCCCGCCGTGTATGCTCTGTATTATCATGTCGACGCTGATATTGTCTTCAGCAAGCCTGGTAAATACCATAGATGCCACGCCCGGCCTGTCAGGCACCTGTAAAATGCCTACTTTAGCCGCATTGGTGTCGGAAGCGATGCCCGTTACTAGACCTCTCTTTTCCATCTCTTTTATCTCCTTGCTGGTTAGTTTCGTGATCATGGTCCCTTCTTTTTCGTGGAAGCTGGACCTGACGTGGATATTTATTCCGTAGATCTTGCCACATTCAACAGCGCGCGGGTGCATGACCCCGGCGCCTACCGAAGCGAGCTCAAGCATTTCCTCATGGGATATCTTGGCCATCTTCCTGGCTTCCGGTACGATCCGGGGGTCGGTCGTGTATATCCCGTCAACATCTGTATATATCTCACAGACATCGGCTTTAAGAGCGGCTGCGATAACAACGGCCGAGGTGTCGGAGCCGCCTCTTCCTATTGTCGTGATGTCGCCTTTGCTGTCAACTCCCTGGAACCCAGTCACTACCACTATCTTGCCTTCGGACAGTTCGGATTTGATCCTCTCGAACTTTACGTTCTTGATGCGCGCCTTAGAGGGGATGTCCTCAGTTATCACCCCTGCCTGGCCTCCTGTGAGCGAAACGGCTTTTTCACCGAGCTCTATGACGGCTGAGGCCAATAGAGCTGCGCTTACCTGTTCCCCTGTAGAGAGGAGCATGTCATATTCCCTGGGACTTGGGTTTGAGGTGATCTGTTTAAGCAATGAGACCAGCTCGTCGGTGGTGTGCCCCATGGCGGAAACGATGACCACGACGTCATTTCCTGCTTTTTTTGTCTTTACTACGCGGTCGGCCACCCTTTTTATCTTTTCGGGCGTTCCGACGGACGTGCCTCCGTATTTCTGTACGACTATCGGCATATATTCAAGTATAACATTTTAGAACGCGGCCGGTTTATGAGCGTGATATAATTTATTCATGAGCAAGGATTCATCTTTCGACATTGTTTCACAGATAAACTTTCCTGAGCTGGAGAATGCCATCCATCAGGCAATGACGGAGATCAGGCAAAGATTCGATTTTAAGGGCAGTATCAGTGAGATCTCGCATGATAAGGAGAACCTTACCATAGTGTCGGAGGATGAGTTCAGGCTTAAAAGCGTGTTCGACATACTACAGAACAAGATGATAAAGAGGGGCGTCTCCCTTAAGTTCTTTGAGCTCGGCAAGGTCGAACAGGCCGCCGGAGGCACAGTAAAGCAGATCTCCAAGATAAAGAACGGTCTCACTCAGGAAAAGGCAAAAGAGGTTGTAAGGATCATCAAGGATGCCAAGCTCAAGGTACAGGCCCAGATACAGTCGGATCAGGTGCGCGTTTCGGGAAAAAGCAAGGACGACCTTCAGCTTGTGATCCAGACGCTTCGCAAGTCCGGCATTGATGTTGAGCTTCAATTCGTCAATTACCGCTGAATAAAGCCAAAAATATCCGTTTTAACCTTGTCTGAAAGCTTCAGCTAAAATACCTTGACGCATACAGCATCTGAAGTGATATAATATTGATAGCATTAAAGCGATCATTGGCGGATATGCGTCTTTAACGAACAGGGAAAGGCGCTTCAGCGCAAAGATCGAAGAAAGAAAAGGCCCGGTTTAGGCATTAAAAATGATAAGAACTCTTTTTATAACAAATCCCATAAAAAAGACTATCTTTGACCGCACACAAAAATGTGCATGCCTTGGGCCGCTGACAAGCGGTGACAATACCTAACCAGATAACTCTATTCAGGATACTGCTCATCCCCCTGTTCCTGTATTTCCTTTTGGCGTCTTTTCTGCCGGGCAGCGACTATATCGCGGCGGTCTTCTTTTTGGCGCTTTCCATGACCGATGCGCTTGACGGCTATCTTGCCAGGAAGCTCGGCCAGGTTTCCGACCTTGGCAAGCTCATTGACCCCATTGCCGACAAGATGCTCGTTTACGGTGCGTTCCTTGCCTTCATCGAGCTTGGCAAGCTCTCTACCATACCAGTCCTTGTGATCATCGCGCGCGATATCGCCGTAATGGGCATCAGGACATGGGTCGCTCAAAAGGGGACAATAATGCCGGCCGCCGAGATGGGGAAGGCAAAGACCGTCGCCCAGACGGTTGCCATTCTGTTCCTTATACTTAACTGGCCGATGCAGTATCTGATATTCTGGCTTTCGCTGGTCCTTTCGCTCCTTTCGGGCTGGGACTACTATAAGTCGGCAAAAGGATCTATCTGATGCCGGATAAACAGAACTTGATCGAGGATTTTTTCAGCAAGGTCATGTCCGTTATCGGCAAGACGACCGATGAGGACCTGGCGGAGATAATGAAAAGGGACAAGAAAACGCTCTCAGTGGCGGAGTCGCTTACGGGCGGGATGGTTTCCGAAAGGCTCACTGCAGTTCCGGGAGCCAGCCAGTTCTTTATCGGCGCTCTGGTCTCGTATACGAACAGGATAAAGGTAATGGAGCTGTCTGTCCCGGCCTCGCTGATAGCAAAAGAAGGTCCTGTGAACAGGGAGACCGCCGTCCTGATGGCAGAGAACATAAGAAAAAAGTTCCATACCGATTACGGACTGGCAACAACAGGCGTTGCGGGCCCGGCGACGGTGACGCCTCCAAAGCCGATTGGCCTGACCTATGTGGCGGTATCATCGGCGGCGGGGACGGAATGCAAAGAGCTTAAACTTTCGGGTACAAGGAACGAGATAAGAGAAAAGGCCGCGCAGGCGGCGATAGGGCTGCTTTGGCTGACGCTTACGGGCCAGACCATCTGAACGGCGGGATGATTGCTTAGTGATCATATAATTTTTCGAAAGGGGGACCGGACAATGGCTGATGAAAAAGGCAAGGCGTTAGGGGTCGCGATATCTCAGATCGAGAAGAGCTACGGAAAAGGTTCGATCATGAAGATGGGGGAGTCGGCGAAGTTCACCGTCGAATCTATCCCCACGGGAGTGATATCCCTTGACAGCGCGTTAGGCGTGGGGGGGCTTCCTAAGGGAAGAGTGGTAGAGATCTACGGGCCGGAAGCCGGAGGAAAAACGACAGTTTCGCTCCAGGTCATAGCCACGGCGCAGAAAAGGGGAGGCATAGCCGCGTTCATCGACGCTGAGCATGCCCTTGACCCTGTATATGCCAGAAAGATCGGGGTCGACATCGACAACCTGCTCGTATCGCAGCCCGATTACGGCGAACAGGCGCTTGAGATCGTAGAGACGCTCGTAAGGAGCGGCGCGGTGGATGTGATAGTTGTAGATTCGGTAGCTGCCCTCGTACCAAAATCAGAGGTAGAAGGCGATATGGGCGACGCTCAGATGGGGCTCCAGGCAAGGCTCATGTCACAGGCGCTGAGAAAGCTGACATCGGTCATAAGCAAGTCAAAGACGATAGTCATCTTCATCAACCAGCTCAGGGAAAAGGTCGGCGTGTTCTTCGGCAACCCCGAAGTGACGCCCGGCGGCAAGGCCCTTAAGTTCTACTCTTCCGTAAGGCTTGACGTAAGGCAGATGGAGAGGATCAAAGAGGCCGACAGGATAATCGGCTCCAGGGTGAAGGTAAAGGTCGTAAAGAACAAGGTCGCCCCTCCGTTCAAAGAAGCGACGTTCGTTCTTATACACGGCGAAGGCATCAGCAAAGAAGGCGACTTACTGGACATGGCGGTGAACATGAACATTGTCCAGAAAAGCGGGGCCTGGTACCTTTTTGACGACGAGAGGCTCGGACAGGGCTGGGAGAACACGAGGGATTTCCTCAAGACAAACAAAGCTCTTGCGGGAAAGATCGAGACCGCGGTCAGGAAGCAAATAGAGGGGCAGAACGCCCCGGCGAAGGCTGAGAAGAAGGAAGAAGGAAAAAAGAAGAAATAGTTTGTTAGTTGGTTAGTTTGATAGTTGGAAAGTTAGATAGTTGGATAGTTGGAGAGTGTGAAGCAGGAAATGGGAGGCAAATAAAATGGGATTCATGATGTTCGTATATCTGTTATTGTTCGCTGTTGTGGTGTTCGGTCTGTCGGTGGTATTCCTTGTGATGAAAAGGCAGATGGCCGACCAGAAGGTAAGGATAGCCGAAGAGACCGCGAAAAAGATGATCGAGGATGCCAAGCGCGAGGCCGAGACAAAAAGGCGCGAAGCGCTCATCGAGGCAAAGGACGAGTCGATAAGGCTGAGGACCGAATTCGAGAAGGAATCAAAGGAGCGCAAGGCCGAGCTCCTGTCCCTTGAAAAAAGGCTGATGCAGAAAGAAGAGCACCTTGACCAGAAGGACACGCAGATCGAAGAGAAGGAAAAGATGCTCAAGTCCAAGACCGAAGAGATCATCAGGCTGAAAGAGGAGATACAGAAGAACCTGAGCCAGGTGATCGAGGAACTGCAGAAAGTGTCCGGATTGTCGATGGAAGAAGGAAAGAAGCTGCTCCTTGAGAACCTCGAAAAACAGCTCGAGAGGGAAGCGGCCGTGATGATAAAGAACAAGGAAGAGCAGGTCAAGAAAGAGGCCGACAGGAAAGCAAGAGAGATAATCACCAACGCCATACAGAGGTGCGCGGTGGACCATGTGGTGGAGACCACGGTGACCGTGGTCGAGCTTCCGAGCGACGACCTTAAGGGAAGGATAATCGGTAAAGAGGGCAGGAACATAAGGGCTTTCGAGCAGATGACCGGCGTTGACCTGATCGTCGACGATACTCCGGGAGCCGTCATCCTTTCGAGCTTTGACCCGATGAGGAGAGAGATAGCCAAGCTCACCCTCGAGAAGCTCATTGTCGACGGAAGGATACATCCTTCGAGGGTAGAGGAGATGTACTCGAAATCTAAAGAGGAAGTGAAGGCCGCCATGTGGGAGTACGGCGAGAAGGCCGCTGCTGAGGTGGAAGTGTTCAACCTTCCTCCTGTGCTCATACAGCTACTCGGCAGGCTGAGGTTCAGGACAAGCTACGGGCAGAACGTGCTCAACCACTCGATCGAACTGGCCAAGCTCTCGGGCATGATAGCCGCTGAGCTGGGGGTCAACGTCAAGCTGGCAAAAAGAGGCGCGCTCCTGCACGATATCGGAAAAGCGATAGACCAGGAGATGGAAGGCACCCATCCCAAGCTCGGCGCTATGTTCGCCAAGAAGGCTGGGGAGGATGCCGAGGTGATCCACATCATCATGGCCCACCACAACGACGAAACGCCTCAGACCATCGAGGCGATAGTGGTCCAAGTAGCGGACGCGATCTCAGCCGGCAGGCCGGGAGCAAGACGCGACACTCTTGAGGCATACATCAAGAGGCTTGAAAAACTTGAAGCGACCGCCAACTCGTTCGAAGGCGTTGAAAAGACCTACGCCATACAGGCGGGCAGGGAAGTAAGGGTCGTCGTAAAGCCAGAGAAGATAGACGACGTGATGTCGGCCAAGCTCTCGTACGACATAGCCCGCAAGATCGAGTCGGAGCTGGACTATCCCGGCGAGATCAGGGTCACCGTCATCAGAGAGACCCGCAACACCGAGATAGCGAAGTAGGAGCGGTAAGTGAAGCTTTTATTCATTGGCGACATAGTAGGCAAGCCCGGCAGGGAGACGGTGAAAAAGCTGCTCCCTCAGCTCAAGCAGGAGTATATGCCCGATATCATCGCGGCCAACGGGGAGAACTCCGCCGGCGGCATGGGCATAAACGAGAAGAAGTACAAAGAGCTGATCGAATACGGGATCGATGTCGTCACTCTGGGCAACCATGTCTGGCACAACAGGGATTTTGCCAAAGAGATATCCAAATGCGAAAAGCTGGTCCGTCCGGCGAACTATCCTCCGGGCGTTCCGGGTACAGGTATGGTCATAGTAAAAGGCGTGGCGTTCATCAACCTTCTGGGCCGTGTGTTCATGAAGGAGCTTGACTGCCCTTTCCGCTCGGCCGAAGCGCTCCTCAATGAGCTCAACGGCAAAGCAAAGGCCGTAGTGGTGGACTTCCACGCTGAGGCCACCTCCGAAAAGATAGCTCTGGGCTGGTTCCTTGACGGCAGGGTCAGCGCCGTCATAGGCACTCATACCCATGTCCAGACCGCGGATGAAAGGGTCCTGCCGCAGGGCACGGCCTATATCACCGACGCGGGCATGGTAGGGCCGAGCGACTCGGTGATAGGCGTGGGTATAGCCCCGATAATCGAGAGGTTCGTGACCCAGATGCCGAGCAGGTTCGATGTCGTGGACAAGGGGCCGTGCATACTTAATGCCGTGCTTATCGATATCGACGAGACTACCGGCAGGGCAAGAAAAATAGAGCGCATAGTAAAGCAGTTCGATTATCAGGGGAAATAGTTCCCGTTGATGATAAAATTACACTGATGAAATTAACCGTTTTAATGCCCGCACTGAACGAAGAGGCCTCTGTCGGGGATGCCATCTCCCATGTGCCCGTGGAAAAGCTGAAAAGCATGGGCTTTGAAACGGAGATAGTCATCGTCGACGGCGGCAGCACGGACCGCACGGCGGAGATAGCCCGGTCAAAAGGCGCAACTGTGATAGATTCCCCCAAAGGCTACGGAACTCAGTACAGGCTGGGCTTTGAAAAAGCTAAAGGCGACATCATCGTCACGGCGGATTCGGACTGCAGCTATCCGATGGAGGACATACCGCAGCTGCTCGATGTCTTTATCAAGGAGGACCTGGAGTTCATGACCGCGAACAGGTTCGGCAACCTCGAAAAGAACTCCATGCGCAAGCTCAACCTCGTCGGGAACATACTTCTTACGGCGGCGGCCAATATACTGTTCGGCCTGAAGCTCAGGGATTCCCAGAGCGGGATGTGGGTCATCAAAAAAAGCGCGCTTTCAAAGATCGAGCTCAGGAGCAAAGGCATGCCTCTTTCGCAGGAGATAAAGATAGAGGCCTTTAAAAAGCTCCGCGCCAAAGAGGAGAGCTCAAGGTACAAAAAAAGAGTGGGGGACATCAAGCTAAGGATATTTGCCGACGGCTGGGACAACCTCACAAGCCTTATCAAAAAAAGGATCTTCGGATGAAGGTCCTACTGGTCAATCCTCCGGCCTACCAGAACAAGGACTATATCAGGGAAGGCCGCTGCATGCAGACAAAGTCTTCCTGGGCCGCCCTGTGGATGCCTCTGTCGCTGTCGTATATGGCAGCTCTCCTGAGAAGGGCCGGCCACGACGTTATGCTCAAGGACTGCATCGCTGAAAAGCTCGACCACAAGGCCATCAACAGCATCTGTTCGGCCTACAAGCCGGGGCTCATCTTCATCAATACCGCATTCCCGTCGATCAAAGGCGATATGGAAAGCGGCAGGGAGCTGAAAGAAGCTTCGCCGGGGTCAAAACTGGCGGTGTTCGGCCTGTACCCGTCCCTGTACGAAAAAAAGTTCATGGAGGAATTCCCTTTCGCCGACTTTGCCGTTATGGGCGAGCCGGAATGGGTTTCGGAGAAGCTCGCGAACGCTCTTGAAAAGAGCGGCGACCTTTCGCAGATCGACGGGCTCATCTGGAAAAAGGGGGATGAGGTCTCGGTCAACAGGCAGCAGGACCTGTCGAAGAACGACCCTGACTATCTGCCTTTTCCTGCAAGGGACCTTCTCGACAACAACGCTTATATACTTCCGGTGAACCTGAGCAGGTTCACTCTGCTTTCCGTGGGCAGGGGCTGCCCTTACAGCTGCATCTACTGCGTCGCCAATATCTATTACGGCAAGAAATTCCGCAAACGCAGCGTGATGAGCGTTGTCGACGAGATCGAGGAGTGCATCAATGTGCACGGGATAAAAAGCTTTTTGTTCTGGGGTGAATCTTTCACGCTTGACCCGAGATACGGCGAGGAGATCTGCGACGAGATCATTAAGCGCGGTCTCAAGATAGAGTGGTCCACGGCCTCCCGAGTGGACTCGCTCAACCCGCGGCTCCTTGAAAAGATGAAAAGATCGGGCTGCATGATGCTGAGCCTGGGCATTGAAACACTGAACCAGGAGGTCCTTGATGCCGCTAAGAAAGGCGCCAGGGTAGAGAAGGCCAAAGAGGCGGTGGACATGGTAAAGAAAGCCGGCATCAGGTCAATGGGGCATTTTATCTTTGGCCTGCCGAAGGATGATAAAAAAAGCGCCATGAAGAGCATAGATTTTGCCTGCAACAGCGGGGTCGACTACGCTCAGTTCTACTGCGCCATCCCTTATCCCAAGACCGAGCTCGGCGCGATGGCAGTGGAAAAAGGCTGGGTAAAGGCAAAGGACAACAGCGAGCTTGACCTGACAAAATCGGTCATGGACAATGACTTCCTCTCTTCCGATGAGATAAAGAAGCTCAGGGACAGGGCATACCGCAGGTTCTACTTCAGGCCGAAAATGGTGTTCCAGGCGCTTTCGGAGATCAACGGCGTAAAAGCGCTGCTCTCGGTGCTGAATTTCATTGGCTGGATCAAAGCTCCGAAAAAGTAGGGTGTATATGGGCTCCTTTATTTCGGGCATCTTTTTTAAGGGAAAAAGGCCTCTTATCTGGATAGCGGCTTTTGCAGCGCTCATCTATTTTCATACTATTTTCTTCGGTTTCGTCGATTATGACGACATAACCATCATCGCCGAAGGCCCTCTTACGGGCATAAGCAAGGCGTTCACTACCGATGTCTTTGCGAGGGAATGGATAAGCCCCACTTTTTACAGGCCCCTGATGACGCTTTCGCTGCTCGCGGATTCAGCCGTCTGGGGCAGGATGCCTATGGGCTATCATCTGACCAACATCCTCCTGCATATGATGGCCGGCATGGTCTTTTTCCTTTTGCTAAAGCGGCTTGGCGTCCAAATTAAAAGGTCTTTTCTCCTGTCATTGCTCTTTGTCTCGAACCCGCTTGCCGGATATGCCGTCTCGTGGGTCATGGGGCGAAACGATATCATCCTTGCAATATTCGTCATGGCCTCGGCTATCTGGTATCTCAAATACCTTGAAAGCGGTAAAGGCCTTTTTGCTCACGCGCTCTT
>CAZHHM010000013.1:0-45809 GCA_964532225.1 uncultured bacterium
AAAGGGTACAACGAGAACATAGGAGAGAACATGTATATCGACGAACTTAACATGTTCATCGAGGCCGCTCAGGGAAAAAAGAAATTCATTAACACTATGGAGAACGACCACAGGGTGTTGAAATTGCTTTACGCTGTTGAGAACGCTGACCGGTCGTCAAAGATACTGGACTTTTAGTAAATTGAGGACAGGGATATTTATAATAGCCAGGATGGGTTCGACCCGTCTTCCCAATAAACATCTGATCGATGTCGGGGGTAGGCACATTCTGGAATACCTGATCGACAGGATCAAGGCGGAATTCAAGAAAGAGATCGATGACGGTACAGTGATGGTGTCCATAGCCACAGGGAACAAGGCCCGGAATTCCGGTTTTGAAAAAGAGTTCGGTTCGGTGAAAGTGTTCTATGGGGATGACGAGAACGTCCCTAAAAGGCTCCTGGAAGCCGCGGAGCACTTTGGCACGGATAACATCGTTTCTGTGGACGGGGACGATATATTGTGTTCCGTAAAAGCCATGAGGGACATAATGAACGGGTTGATGTCCCACACTCTCGTAAAGACCGACGGTCTGCCACTGGGGATGAACGCATGGGGATTTTCCGCGAAGTTACTGAAGGACAAGCTTGAAAGCATGGATTACGGGCTTCTTGAAACAGGATGGGGCCGGCTTTTCTCACAAGGAGAATACAATATCGTACAGCGCCGTCACAGGACCTCTGTGGAACTCCGCTTCACGCTTGATTACCCGGAGGACCTGGATTTCTTCTCTAAAGTGATCCTTCATCTTGGCCCTAAGATAGTGCTCGCGTCTGACGATGACATCATCGAGGCTGCGGTGTCCAACAACTACTACCTGGTGAATTCTAAGATGTCAGAGGAGTATTGGGCAAATTTCAGGTCGAACATGAACAAAGAGGAAATGCAGGCAGGACATGTATAAAGGCAAAAGGATACTCGGTATCATTGCGGCAAGGGGGGACTCGAAAAGGCTTCCTGGCAAGAACATAAAGGAGCTGTGCGGCAAGCCTCTAGTCGCATGGACTATAGAAGCCGGCCTGAAGAGCAAGTATATCGACAGGTTGATCACAAGCACGGATGGTAAAGAGATAGCGGAGACGGCAAAAAAATACGGCTCGGATGTGCCGTTCATGAGACCGGCGGAGCTGGCAAGCGATACGGCAAACCCTGTTCTTGCCCTGATACACGCCGTCGACACGCTGGAAGCAGAAGGGGACAAATATGACATCCTTGTGCTGCTTCAGCCGACTTCTCCATTGCGTGATTCTGAAGATATCGACAATGTGATACGAAAATTAGTTGATACAGAAGGTGCCGAAAGCTGTGTTTGTGTGGCCAGGTCAGAGGAGGCCCACCCTGCCTTCCTTGTGAGGCTTGAAGGAGAATGGTTAAGGCCGTACATCAACAAGGACATGAAAGCGTTCAGGCGCCAGGATATCGATGATCTGTATTACTTTGAAGGAAGCGGATACGCGTCGTACGTAAGATCGATAAAGAAAAGAATGACGTTTTTTCATGAGAGGACGGTCGGCAACCTTATGCCAAAGTGGAAAACATTCGAAATTGACGACCTTTGCGATCATATCGTGGTCGAGGCCCTTCTTAAAGCAAAGATAGAGGGTGTATTTAAAAAGGAGGATGAGTGAATATGGGAAGATCCCAGGACCTGTACAGAAAAGCAAAAACCCTGATACCAGGAGGGACACAGCTCCTTTCTAAACGTCCGGAAATGTTCCTTCCGGATAATTGGCCATCTTACTATTCCGAGGCTAAAGGATGCGAGATCACGGACCTTGACGGGAAGAAATACACCGATATGACTACCATGGGGATCGGATCATGCATCCTTGGTTATGCCGATGACGACGTGAACAAAGCGGTGGTGGATGTGATCAACAAGGGTAGCATGTCCACGCTGAACGCTCCTGAAGAGGTGGAGCTCGCTGAGCTTCTTTGCAAGCTCCATCCTTGGGCCGGTATGGCAAGGTTCTCAAGGACAGGCGGTGAGGCAATGGCGATCGCCGTAAGGATCGCTAGGGCGCATACAAAAAAAGATAAGGTCCTTTTCTGCGGATATCACGGCTGGCATGACTGGTATCTGGCGGCGAACCTGTCTGAGAACAGGGCACTGGACGGGCATTTATTGCCAGGTTTAAGCCCTAACGGCGTGCCGAGGGGGTTGAAAGGGCTGACATTGCCTTTCAATTACAACAATACTGAAGAGTTCGTCAGGCTTTTCGGTGAGAACAAGGGGAATGTTTGTGCCGTAGTCCTCGAGGCCATTCGCAATGACGATCCAAACAAAGACTTTATCAGTGCCATTCGGGAAATGACCGCTGAGCACGGTGCTGTCTTCATCGTTGATGAGATCACTTCGGGATTCAGACTGAACCTTGGGGGAGCACATTTGCTCCACGGTTATGAGCCGGATGTCGCGGTCTTTGCCAAAGGCATCTCTAACGGCTATCCTATGTCGGCGGTCATAGGAAGAAATGAAGTAATGCAGTCAGCTCAGGACTCATTTATCAGCAGCACTTACTGGACGGACAGGATCGGCCCGGCGGCAGCGCTGGCGACCTTAAAGAAGATGAAAGAAAAAAGGGTGCAGGAACGCCTGATAGAGATCGGAAGGACGGTCCAGGAAGGATGGGCCACATCAGCGGGCAGGCACGGCTTAAAGGTCCACGCCTCAGGCATATACCCTCTAAGCCACTTTGAGTTCAAATATGACGAGCCTTTGGCGCTGAAGACTTTGTTCACTCAAGAGATGCTCGCGAAAGGTTTTCTGGCTTCAACACAGCTGTATGCCTCATTCGCGCATACGAGCTCAAGTGTTAACGGTTACCTCAAGGCGGTCGATGAGGTGTTTGCTCTCATCTCCAAGGCCTTAAAGGACGGCGACGTAAAGAAACACCTGAAAGGGCCTGTTTGTCATTCCGGTTTTAAAAGGCTCAACTGAAAGAGGGAAAATGAAAAGAAGGATATTATTGGTAGGAGCAGGACAGCTAGGGAGCAGGCATCTGCAGGGCTTGGCGAAGATGGAGATAGCCGCGGATATATATGTCGTCGATCCTTTTCAGTCGTCTCTGGATACGGCGAAACAAAGATATGAAGAAGTGAGCGCAGAGAGCAGAGAGCGGAAATCCGCGGAATATCTGCTTTCTTACGGAGACCTTTCGGGATATTTTGACCTTGCCATCATCGCGACCACGGCCGATGTAAGGGCAAAGGTGACAGCGGATATACTGGAGAAGAACAGGGTGAAGAGCATTATATTTGAAAAGGTGCTTTTCCAGTCAGTTGAGGAAATGGCCGCGGTCAAAAAGCTTCTCAGCACGAAAAAGGTCAAAGCATGGGTCAACTGTCCCAGAAGGATATGGCCTCTTTACAATGACGTCAAGGAGATGCTCAAGGACAAGACGAAGAAGACCTATATCGTTTCGGGCGGGGCGTGGGGGCTTGCCTGCAATTCAGTGCATTTTCTGGACCTTTTCGCGTATCTTGAAGGCAGCAATGATATCAGGATCACCAATATGTCATTTGACGGGGTCCTTGAAAGTAAAAGGAAAGGCTTCATAGAGCTTTCAGGGTCGTTCAGCGGTAGGCTGGGTAATAGTTCGAACTTTATTGTCCAATCTGATGCAGGATCCGATGTGCCTCATTCCATCAGCATCATTGCAGATGACCTGAACATAGTGATAGAGGAGACCCGGTCGGAATATAATGTCGCAAAAAAGATCATCGGGTATGTTTGGGACAGGAGAAAGGCCGAGATACCTTACCAGAGCTCATTGACCGGTATTGCGTCCGCAGAGATACTCAATACGGGGACGAGTTCTCTGACATCGTTCGGTGATTCAGTAAAGATACACAAACCGTTCTTGAAAACCGTTATCAAACACCTTAATAAGAACGGGCACAAAGGCCGGACATGCCCGATAACCTAGGAGCTATCTAATGAATAAAATATGGCTTGTCGGTGTCGGTACGATGTCGCTTGATTATGCCAAGGTGCTTGAGGCGCTGGGAGAAAAGTACATTGCGATCGGTCGTGGAGAGGAAAGTGCCTGCAGGTTCGAGGACAGGACCAAGTGCGAAGCTGTCAGAGGCGGACTTGAAGCTTTTCTGGATAATAAGCCGGAAGTCCCCGGTAACGCCATCGTGAGCGTGGGGGTTGGACAGCTTTACCAAACGGCTTTGAACCTCATCAGGTACGGAGTTAAGAACATACTTATCGAAAAGCCCGCCGCAGTCTATTCTGCTCAAATATCTGAGCTTGCTGCGGAAGCAAAGAAAAGGCAGACCAATCTGATCGTCGCTTATAACAGGAGGTTCCTTTCCTCGGTCATAAAGGCAAAAGAAATGATAGATGAAGATGGCGGAATCACATCTTTTAACTTTGAGTTCACTGAGTGGAACCATGAGATCGTAAAGCTTGATCATTCTAAAGAAATCAAGGAGAACTGGTTCCTTGCGAATTCAACTCACGTGGTTGATCTGGCGTTTCACGTAGCGGGCGCACCCATGGAATTGAACTGCCTTAGTTCAGGGAGTCTTCCCTGGCATAAGAGGGCAAGTGCGTTCGTGGGTTCCGGCAGGACAGGCAGCGGGGCGATATTCGCTTATCAGGCGAACTGGGCCGCTCCGGGACGCTGGAGCGTTGAGTTCCTGACAAGGAAGCACAGATATATACTTCGCCCCATGGAGAAGCTGCAAATACAGAAGATCGGCAGTGTCGCTATTGAAGATGTGCCGCTTGATGGGGCTCTGGACACGGGCTTTAAGCCGGGGCTGTATCTGCAGACAGAAAAATTCCTCAAGGGTGACTTCAGGGATATGTGCAAGATAGAAGATCAGGCCGAAATGGCAAAGATCTATGACAGGATGGCAAATTACGGTAAATGAAGAAGATCTTATTCCTTCCGAACTATCTTTATGCGAGCATGCCTGACTTTGAGTCGGTGGCAGCGCTTCAAGAGCTTAAGGATGTGGAGAAGAAGGTACTGCTTTTCAATGACAAACACCACGCGACTGGTTCCATGAAAAACGACACTAAAATAAAAAGGATGGATATCACGGTTGTTAAAAAGACAGGTTGCTTGAGGATGTTCAAGGGAAAAGGCGTTATATCAAGGTCCTTTAACGCTGCCTTGAGGTCGTTGAACCTGATCATCGCGCTGGTCAATCTCCCGGTGGACCTTGCTAACTATATCAGGGTAGCCCTTGCGGTCAGGTCGTACGGGCCGGATATGCTGATCATCTCCTCTGACCTTGGCAATACCGAACAACGGTTCGTCATAGGCGCGTGCGAAGCGATAGGGGCGAAGGTCCTTATGCTGTATTCGTTCGATATCTCGCCTTCGGGTGTCTCAAGGTATGCAAAGCTGCTTACAAGACTTCTTTCGTCAAAAGACCATGTGACCGGATTTTTAAAGTCGGTAAGTGTTCCTTTTGGAAGGGTTCCGGGAACATACTGTGTCTCCTGTAAGATAGCGGTTGTTTCGGAGAGCATCAAGAATAGACTTGTAGAAAAGGGCATTGCTTCGGACAGGGTGCAAGTGGTAAGCATTTCTAAAAAAGATCGGGTAACAAGGGGCTCACAAAGAAAAAGGGTCGCATTCTTTACTGAAGTGCTGGACGAAGTGTACGGCAAGGAAAAAGTTGAGAGTATGCTTGAGGAAATTGCGGAACAGCTTTCATTGCTGTCGCACGAGGATCCGCGGATAGAAGTAGTCGCGCGTCTTCATCCGAGAGAATCGGGAGATTGGAGGCAAAGGATCAGAACGATCTTTTTAAAGAACGGGATATCTGTGTTCGAGGACGGCACGGCTGAGGAATTGATCGCAAGCTCAGACCTGAACCTTGCTTTCTTCTCAAAAGTATTGATGACATCAGCAATGATAGGGCGGCCCTTTCTCAGCTTCAACCTGATGAATGAAAGAAAAAGGACTTTCATACCGGAAGCCGAAATGAGCGTGCTTGAGATCAATGACAAAGAGGCCATCGCTCACAGGGTCAAAGCAGCCCTGTATGACGATTCATATTTGGAGAAGATCACGGAGTCAGCTAAAAAAGTGTTTCCTGAAGTGTTTTCCGGAAAAGGTGCTACAAGGCTTGCTGAGCTTATATCTGCCGTTATGAACGGAGGAGCTGTAAATGCGGTCAATATTTAACGAGTATTTCAAAGAAACAGATCTTGTTGACAGGAACTCGGGAGGGAGCGACCCCAGCGCAGTTGATGTTGTCATCCCAGTATTCAATACTAACCCGATGTGGGAAAAGAACCTCCTGTCGATCTACCGCGAGATCCCCGTTAACAGCCTGATAATTGGAGACGGCGGCTGTACTGACGGGTCAGTGGAGATCGCAAAGAAGTTCCCCAGGGTCAAGGTCCTTGACCACTCAAAGTTCAATTCGCTGGGTTTTTCGCTGAGAAAGATGTTCGAGGAGGTCCGGACTGAATGGTTCGTTTATCTGCATTCCGACGTTTATCTGCCTGAAGGCTGGTTCGATGCCATGGCCGCTAACAAGGGCAGTTATGACTGGTTCGAAAGCGGAAGAAGGATGACCATTGTTTATGAGTACATAGAGGAAGGTCAGGAAAAAGCGGCAAGAGCATATTCCGGAAGCCAGATGGGCAGGGCGGAGATCATGAAAAGGGCCGTAGCTTCGATAGATGACGATTATCTTTACAGGAACGAGGATATCATAATTGCCGGACTGCTTGAAAAAGCGGGCGGCAGGTACGGAAGAACAACAGATACTTTCCATTATCATCAGATAATGAACAAGAACGGGGAGAAAGAGCCCAAGCTTAAGGCTGTCAGCATCAAGAGAGAAGAGAACAGGGATTGGGAGATAAGGACCCTGGATATGCAGGCAAGAGGGCTTATCAAGTACCTGGAGCCGAAAAGGTATCTTGCGGAATCGGTCAATGCGCCGTTAAGGCTTCTGAAGAGGATGGGGGCGTTGGATGAGAAGGCCTTCTTCGATTGGGTCAGGACTACCAATCCCGGCTGGAGAAAATACATCATGTTGGACAATTCTTTGAGGGGCAGGCTGTTGGGCAGGTTGAGGAGGCTCTTTATAAAGTGATCAAAAGCCTTATCCAAAGGTACGCGCATTCCGATTTCTATGAAGTGCTCAGGCATTTCAAGAATTACTTTTCCGCGAATGTGGCAAACAAAGCCTTGTCTCTTATCTCGGTCCCGATATTCACGAGGCTTCTCACAAAGGAAGACTACGGTATCCTTTCGGTGTATGCCTCCGCGATCGGCATACTTGTCGTCCTGATGACCCTTAACAGCTCGGATGCCATCTCCAGGTATTATTACGAGTTCAAGCCGGACTTTAAGAGATTCGTTTCGTCCTCGCTGATATTCACGAATGTGGTGTTCTTTGTGTCATCCTTGATCGTTCTGTTTGCCAGGGGCTGGCTTGCTGAAGTCCTGGGATTGCCAGAAATATTCATTCTCTTTGTGGTCATGGCGTGCTTCTTTGCCAATCTTAACAAGGTGTTCAGCCAGCTACTGCTTCCGAAAAAGAAGAGTAAGGAATACTCAAAGGTCAACATATCGCAAGCGTACGTTACTTTTGCCGTTACGGCACTTATGCTTTTTCTGCTGCCCGATGACAGGTACATGACTTACGTCATGACGGGGCTGGCAGTCACAGCTGCCTTCTCTATCTATTTCATCAGGGAGATAGCCAAGAACTTTGAGCTGGCGTTCTCATGGGCACATGCAAGGTATATCGCAGTCTTCAGCATCCCTCTTATCCCTTATTCGCTTAGCGGGATAATACTCCAGCAGTTCGACAGGATAATGATAAAAAGTTATGTGGACATGGCGGCGACAGGTGTGTACAGCCTGGGGTACAATTTCGGGATGCTTGTTGCTCTCATAGCAACTTCATTTAATACTGCTTTCATGCCTGACCTGTACGGATTGATGGGCAAGAAACAATATTTCAGGATAGAGAAGATATGGGAAAAGATATTCAAGATCGTGGCGTCGATCTCGCTTTTGCTGGTATTATTCTCCAAAGAGATCCTGATGGTGCTCGCTGACAGTAAGTTCCTGGAGGCTTATACGGTGGTGGGCCCGGTCGTCATTGGATACGTGTTCTTCCAGATGTTCTCCGTGTACGGGGTCATATTCGGTTACGAAAAACGCACCTTCTACTCGTCCTCAATACTGCTTGCGTGCGGAGCCGTAAATATCATACTGAACGCGCTATATATACCTGTGTACGGTTATATCGCTTCTGCATACATAACCACTGCCTCGTATTTCCTGATGTTCGCTCTGAGCTATCTGACGGCGAAATATATCATAAGGGCTAGGGTCACCGGGCTTGAGTACATAGTCAGGCCTGTCGGGCTTTTGTTGTTCTTTGCTTCCTTCCATTATTATCTTGGGAGCATGGGGCTAAGCATTGTGTCAGAGATACCGTTAAAGATCTCACTGTTAGGGCTTTTTATCTGGGTCATCTATTACAGGGAATTGAAAAAACTTAGAAGGAGGCGAAGGCTTTATGCATAAAGAGCTAATTAATAAGATCGTGTCGAAAAAAGCGACGGTCGGAGTGATAGGGCTTGGTTATGTGGGGTTGCCGCTGCTCCTTCGTTTTGCGCAGGAAGGGTTTAAAGTTATCGGATTCGATGTTGATGAGGGGAAGGTTGAAAGGTTGAGAGGGTTGAAAAGTTATATTAAACATATCGGGGACGAAGTGGTAAAGACCGCTTTCTCGTCAGGTAATGCGACTGCCACATCAGAATTTTCAAAGGTGCAAGGATGTGATGCTGTCATTATCTGTGTGCCGACCCCCCTAGGGAAGCACCAGGAACCGGACATGAAATATATCGTTGAGACCATGAATTCGATTCTTCCTTTTGTTAGGGAAGGCCAGCTGGTCAGCCTTGAAAGCACTACCTATCCCGGGACTACGGATGAGCTCCTTAAGCCGTCACTCGAAGGTAAAGGTTTTAAGGTGGGGGAAGATATCTTCCTTGTCTTCTCTCCAGAACGCGAGGACCCCGGGAACAAGGACTTTTCCACTTCCTCGATACCAAAGGTTGTCGGTGGGGTCACACCTCAGTGTCTCGAAGCCGGGGTCGCACTGTATTCAAAGGTAATAAAGAAGGTCGTTCCTGTCAGCTCGGCCAGGGCCGCAGAGATGACCAAACTGCTGGAGAATATCTACCGCTCAGTAAATATCGGGCTAATAAATGAGATGAAGATGGTCGCGGACAGGATGGGCATAGACATCTGGGAAGTGATAGATGCGGCATCGACGAAACCTTTCGGGTTCACGCCTTTCTATCCGGGACCTGGGCTTGGTGGGCATTGTATTCCTATCGATCCTTTCTATCTTACCTGGAAAGCAAAGGAATACGGCATACATACAAGGTTCATCGAAACGGCAGGCGAGATCAATAATTCCATGCCGGAATACGTGGTCGGCAAAGTGACCGAAGGGCTGAACATGGCTGGAAAGTCGCTTAAAGGTTCAAAGGTGCTGATAATGGGGCTTTCGTACAAAAAGAACATCGACGACATGAGAGAGTCCCCGTCAGTCGAAATCCTGAGCCTGTTAAGCTCGAAAGGCGCTGTCTTGTCATATTGTGATCCCTATGTACCGGACTTCCCGAAGATGAGACGTCATAAATACGACCTAAAGAGCGTTAATGCCGACCAAAAGACTGTTGCAGCAGCAGATTGCGTTATTATCGCGACTGACCATGACATCTTCGACTATGAGTTTATCCAAAAGAACGCTTCTCTGGTAGTGGACACCAGAGGAAGGTACAGGAAACCGTATCAGAATGTCATTAAAGCCTAAGATACTGTTCATACCGAACTTCCTATATCTGAGCGTTCCGTATTTCGAGAACGTCATGAGGGAGCTTGGTGACGGTTATGATATGAAGATCGTGAGGGTGTCGTCCGTTGACCCCGCAAAGTTGCCTCATGAGCAAGGCTATTGCGACTCATACTTCAAAGGCAGGGGGCTCGATTATGTTGACCTTCGGATGGTAACGGACGGCAGCGGTCCGGTAAAGATGACTCCATTCCTCAACTACTCAAAGATAAGAAAATTCGTTAAAGAGGAAAGCCCTTCACTGGTAATAATGGCCACGGATCTCGGGGACTTCTACAATCGTCTGCTAATAGACGAATGCAGGGCTTCCGGGGCAAAGTTAATGATCATGAGCTTTGCAGGTCTTCCTCAAGGCAAGAACGGGCCGTTTTACGGTGTGATCTGGAGGCTTTTCTCCTTCCCGGATGTTCCTGCCTTTAGGTTCCTTAAAGCAAGGTGTGCCAAGGGCGGTGTGGAGCTTGGCAGGAACTTCACTGATGCGTATATCTGTGCGTTCTCCGAAAAAGATAAGGACGCTCTGATATCGTCCGGTATCGACCCGAAGAGAATTAGGGTTGCTGTGCTTCCGGAGACAGAAAGCGGTAAAAAAGAAGACATAAGAAATCTGCTCCGGATACCTGATGGCCACAGGACCGTAACGTTCTTCTCTCAACATCTTGAAAAGGTATTTGGTCAGGATTATGTAAATGACTTCTATCAGGCCCTTAAAGAGCAGTTCCATGAAGTCGATAACGCAGTACTTGTTATTAAACTGCATCCCAGAGAACTTCCTGCAACCGAAGAAATGATAAGAAGACTTTATGTCGGAGAAAAGTTCAGGATCGTCAAGAATGAGGCGGATGCTGATGCTCTTGTAAGAGGCTCCGATCTTATGCTTACTCATTATTCCTTTGTTATTGCCAAGGCGGTCATGCTTAACAGGCCTTTCTTGAGCATAAACCTGATGGACAAGGCTGCCGGAACGATACCGCAGGAGCTTAGGCAGGAGTTAGAGATCAATGATAAGGGTAAGATAGGGAGCAGAGTTCGCTCGGCTCTATTCGACAGAATGGCTATGGAGGGCCTCAGAGATGCGGTCAAGCGGTTTCGCGACATAATCGTCGGCAAAGGGGCAAGAAGCCTGAAGGTGATAATCAGAGAGGTCCTTGAACCATGAAACAGGTAATAATCTTCTGCCAGGCATTTTCGGACGTTCAATATTCGCTCGCGCTTTACGAGCAGTTGTCGCGCGAATGCGACATTAGCATCTATGTCATTAATGTTAAGGGCGCATATGAATATCTGCTCTCCCTGGGGCTTAAAACTAAAAGGCTTGCATATCTGCCGTGTCCGGAAGTGAACTCACTTTTCAATGTAAAAAGATTGCTGGGCGTCAAGAAGAACATTGCGGAAATATGGGAAAAAGAGTTTAAGTCCCTGTCGGGTGCGGATGTGTACTATTTTTCAAGATATTTCGATTGGTATACTCCCGCATTCATTGATAGGCTTAGTGACGGCAATACCGTCCGCCTTTGCGATCATTACGGACATGAGATGAGAAATGACATGAGGACGTCAAGGTCGCCTGCCGATCTTTTAAGGGCCTATATGTACAAGACCGCTACGAACGTTGATTATGAAATGATAAGCAACAGTGTTATCAAGTCAGTAAGATATTTGAGGGGCGCAAAACATCAGATAAGGAAGGCGCCGTCCATCGATCCGGTAATATATGAGAAGTATTCGGTGAAGATAAATGGCGTAAAAAGGCCTTCTCTGCTGTATTTTGAAAGTGATCGGGCGGGAATTGAGCGCACGGTAAACGGATATACTGATAAAATCGTTGAGCTTTCGAACGCCGCATCGGAATCAGGGTACACCCTTTATGTAAAGAAGCACCCCAGCTCGAACCGAAGTGGGCCATGGCCAGGTGCCCGGGCCGAAGTTGTCGGTGAAGGAGTGCCGGGAGAGTTTTTGGGCCTTGATTCTTTTGATGCCGTTGCTTCAGTTGATTCTGTGGTTGCCGCGAAGATCGCGCGGACAAAGGACATTAAGGTGATGTCGATAATCAAGCTGTTGAACTATAAGAGCGAGTCCTGCCGTTCGGACTTCATCAAATATATTGATGATCAATCCGGCGGCAAGGTCAAATACGTGTCTTCTTTCGGGGAGCTGTTCGATGCCGGAAAATAGACTTCCGCGAATTTCAGTCATCATGGTCTGCTTTAACGCGGCCAAGTATATCGAAAAAGCTATCCTTTCGGTGCTGGGACAGGGATATCCCGATCTGGAACTCGTCATAGTTGACGGAGCTTCGAAGGACGGGACCGTAGATATCATCAAGAAATATCAAGGCTTCATCAAATGGGTGTCAGAGCCCGACAGCGGACAGACAAATGCGCTTAACAAAGGCTTTGCAATGGCCACGGGAGAAGTGCTCTGCTGGATAAATGCCGATGAAGAGTACCTTGAGGGAGCTCTACTTGAGGTCGGCAAGGCGTTCCGTGACGACCAGGAGCTTGATGTCGCGTTCGGCGACAGAAAGAGGACGGACGCGGACGGCAACCTTATCCGCCACGAAAGGCTCCCTGCTATGCATCCGAAACATTTCATGGTCTACACTTACGGCCTTCTTTTCTCGGACACGACCTTCTGGAGGAGAAGGGTCCATGAGCTTACAGGCCGGCTTGACGAAGAGCATTATCCGCATCTTGCCATGGACTTTGACTGGTTCATCCGTCTTTCCGTACACGTGAAAAAGTGGAGGAAACTCGACAGATATATCAGCATATTCAAGGACAGACAGGACAGAAAAACGGCGGTGGCCGGACGTAAGGCAAGTTCTGGTAAATGGATACGCGATAAAATGATAAAGGACCTTAAGATCAATAAACTGCAGCTTCTGACCGGTTGGGTGTTTTTCGGCGTTATGAACCGGCTGCAGACAAGAGGAATGGCAGGTCTACTATGGATGCCGAACCTTAGGGTCATACATAGGATACTGGGGAGCAAGGAATGAAGATATCTCTCGAAAACATATTCAAGGTCCTTTCCGTGTCGGCATTTGTTTCAGTGTTCACTCTCTTCATGGTGTCCGGTGTAACGGAAGGCGAGCATGGGATAGCGCTTGTCCCGTTCGCTTTCTTATTGTTCCTTATGATACTGCTCAAGCCTAAAGGGTCCATTGCTCTTTTTATCCTGCTGGCTCCGTTCCATTTTGTCATTAAGGAATTATTTACTAGCCCTGTAGTAAGCCTATGGCAGGAAATGTTCGTGTTCGTCCTTGGTATTGTATGGCTGCTGAGGGTCCTTATGAACAAAGTTGACCTCTCCCGCTCAGGGGCAGCCGGCTGGGCTGTTGCCGCCTATCTGATATGGGGGATATTTGAGATATTTAACTCAATCCATCTGATACCAGGTATCGCGGGCTTCAGGTACATGTTCGCTTTTGTTCCTTTGTACTTCATCACCGCGACAATGGTCACGAAAAGAGAGGATATTGTCCTTTTTTTGAAAATGGCAGTTCTGAGTGCCGGAATAATAGCATTTGTCGGGGTACTGCAGACCTTGCTTCTGGCTTTCAGGATCATACCCCTGGGAGAAGGGATACATTTTACAGCCAAATACATGAACTACAGTCTTGTTCGCATGGGGATGCCTTTCATGAGAGCGGTCTCCTTCTTGCCGGGACCAAACCAGCTGGGTAACTATATGCTGGTCCTGATACTGCTTATTCTTCCTTTTGTTCATTGCGGATTGCCAAAAAGTACAAAATGGAGATCGGCACTGAGGCTTCTTATGTACCTTTCCGGATTGGCCTTGCTGCTTAGCATGTCAAGGAGCTCGATCATGGCCGTGCTCGTCGGTGTTGTTGCCTTCGGTCTTTTCAAGAGGATCGGTAGGTTCATCGCGGCGCTTTCTGTGACAGGACTGCTCCTGCTTCTTCTCCTGCCGAACGCTTTATCCCCTATGGTCATGTCGGTAATAGACGGGTCAGACCCGTATTATGAGGTAACACTGAAGGCGCATGGCATTTTTGACCTGATGTGGGAGTCTCCTCTGATAGGGCAGGGTTTTGCCGCGACCACGTCAACAGCGATGACTCTCGGGATAACTGATAAGGGCAGTGCGCCTGTGGGGGCAGCCGACATCTATTGGCTTGAGACAGGCATCCAGATAGGTCTTGTCGGCATCGCATTACAGTCAATAATGCTGGCAGCATTCCTCTATATATCGTATGTCTTGGCAAAAAGAAAGGATGCCGACGATCTTTATCGTGCGTTGGGGATGGCGTTCTTTATCATTACCGCAAGCCTGTTGTTCACGACTATACACACATCTCCATGGACATATATACCGATATCAAGCCTGTACTATATACTGGCCGGAATGGTAGCATGGGCTTATCATGAGACCGGTAAAAAGAAGGAGCAGTTGAATGCCTAGCAACGGAAGACAGTTCGGTCCTGTCGAGGTGGTCATAACTGATTTCCTGCTTGCAGGAGCATCATTCATTCTTGCTGTCCAGGTCAAATATGACTTTGCCGTGCAAGGCGCTTTGCTTCAAAAGGTCCTGTTATTTGCGCTGATAGTTGCGGTTATCAAGATATCTGTCTTTTATCTGCTCAAGACATACAAGATAGTCTGGCAGTTCGTGGGCATGGTCGATCTGGTCAACGCGGCCAAAGTGACCGCGGCGACCTCGATTCTTTTGGGCGTCCTTGCCTTAATGAAGTACGGGCCAAACAAGAGCTATCTGACCGTTGTCCTTCTTGACGCGCTGTTCACGTTCGTTCTCATCGGCGGACTGCGGACCTTCCTGCGGTACAGGAACCTTTCAAGGAGGAATGCCGCCATAGACCCCAAGAACAGGAAAAAGACCGTGATATACGGGGCCGGTTCTGCGGGAGAAAAGGTCTATCGCGAGATCAGGGACGACCTTCTCAACATGTACGAAGTGGTCGGGTTCCTTGACGATGACGGAAAAAAATCCGGGCTCAAGATCCACGGCATGCCGGTGATAGGCAGCCTCAGCAAGATCAAGGACCTGCCGGACCTCGGGGTTGAAGAGGTCCTTATAGCGCTGCCTTCAGTTGCGGGAGATAAGATCAAAAGGATAGTTGAAGAATGCGCCGCTTGCAGCCTCAAGTTCCAGACAGTTCCTGTGATAGAGGATATCATCAGCGGCAATGTCGGAATAAGCAGTTTCCGGCCTGTATCCTACGAGGACCTCTTAAGGCGTGAACCGGTAAAACTGGATAAAAAGAACATCGGGCTTTACCTGTCGGGGAAACGGGTCCTTGTTACAGGTGCCGGCGGTTCTATAGGTTCTGAGCTCTGCAGGCAGATAATCAAGTACTCGCCCGATGAGATGGTCCTGCTCGATATCGCGGAGAACCGGCTGTACGATATCGAAATGCATCTCAAAAGCATTGCCGGAACGACCAAGATAACGCCTTTCCTTGCCGACATCAAGAACAGGCGCGTGCTTGAGAAGCTTTTCGGGGAGAAGAGGCCGGATGTGGTATTCCACGCGGCCGCCTATAAACATGTGCCGATGCTACAGCTCCACCCGTGGGAAGCGGTCCTCAATAATGTGCTTGGTACCTGGAACCTACTCGAGATGGCAAAAGAGAGCATTGTCAAAGAGTTCGTTTTTGTTTCGACGGACAAAGCTGTGAACCCTGCAAATCTTCTTGGTGCCTCCAAGAGGATGGGAGAGCTTCTGACCATATGCTCAGCGAACACTTCTTCGTCGACCAAGTTCATGACGGTGCGTTTCGGCAATGTCATCGGCAGCGACGGCTCGGTGCTCCCTCTTTTCATGAAACAAATTGAGGCCGGGGGGCCCGTTACCGTGACCCATCAGGATATGACGAGATACTTTATGACCATATCTGAGGCGGCGCAGCTCATTCTGCAGGCGGGTGCGCTCGGTAAAGGAGGGGAGACTTTCGTTCTTGATATGGGAGAACCGGTCAGGCTCATGGACGTTGCCAAGGACCTTATAAAGTTGTATGCCCCCGCTATGGCAAAGGATATCGATATCAAGGTCATAGGGCTTCGTCCGGGAGAGAAAATGCATGAAGAGCTGTATTTCACTTCCGAGAAGGTGGGAAAGACCGTTCACGACAAGATAAATTTCGTGAAGAACCAGGAAGTCGACTGCACTGAACTCTACAAAAGGACGAACGCTCTTTTGGATAAAGCGGCCAAGTTCGATACCGAAGGCATCGAGACCCTTCTCAAGAACATACTTCCGGAATACAGACCGGAATAGAAAGTTCCCTGAATAATGAAAGTATTACAGCTGTTCGACTTTGTTTCTCCCCAGGGCGGAGGAGTACCGGCCGTCGTATATGACCTGTCAAAGACCCTGGCCTCAAGGGGTCATGATGTTTCGATATACACCTGCGACCATCTTTATGACAAGGAATATCTGGATTCACTCAAAGGCGTTAAGGTCTCTGTGTTCAAGACCTGGCTAAAGCTCTCGATGTTCTTTATAACTCCTGGAGTGATATTTAAATCGATGAAGGAGCTTAAGCAGTTCGATCTTATCCATTTCCACTGTTACAGGAGCTTTCAGAACGCCGTCGTGGCTTACTATGCGAGGAAATACGGCGTCCCTTACATTTTCGATACGCACGGGACGCTCCCGAGATTGTTCGGTAAAAGGTTCTTCAAAATGATATATGACCACCTCGTAGGTTACAGGATGCTCAGGGGTGCAAGCCATTTCATCGCAGAAACGGACCTTGGGCGCAAGGAATATATTGAGTACGGCGCCAGACCGGAGCAGGTGTCAATGCTGTTCCATCCCGTCGATACGGATGCTTTTGAACGGCTTCCGGAAAAAGGCCTTTTCAGGAAGAAATGGGGAATAACGGAAAGCAAGATCGTTTCCTATCTCGGCAGGCTCCATGAGATCAAAGGTCCGGACTTCCTGATCGATGCTTTCTCAGAAATACTTAAGGTCGATAGTGATGTCCGCCTTGTAATGATCGGCCCTGATGACAGGTTCAGGGAAAAGCTTGAGGAGCAGATCGACAGGCTTGGCATCAGAGATAAGGTCCTGTTCACCGGGTATCTCGGCTTCAAGGACAAGGTCAGTGCTTTGGTCGATTCCGACGTGCTTGCCCAGCCTTCAAAATATGAGAACACTCTTGCCTGGTCGACAATGGAAGCTATCCTTTGCAATGTCCCGATAGTTGCCTGCAACAATACCGGAGCTTCGGAGGACCTCAGGAAGATGGGTGGCGGGGCCCTTGTCGATTACGGGGACGTGAAGGGCTTGGCTGCTGCGATCAGTAAGATATTCGACGATCCTGCCGCCGCTCAGAAGGATACTCAGAGGCAGAAAGAATATATTATCAGGAACTGGTCCATTAAGAGCAGGATATCCGACTATGAAGCGATCTACAAGAAGGCCATTGAGACAGGGAAGAATAAATGACAAAAAAAGCACTGATCATAGCCAGCCTTGACCATGCAAGCCCCAGGATACCGGGGCTTTTAAAATATATGGGCAAATACGGCTGGGAAGCAACGGTCCTCAGCCCTCCGCACAAGGTCAGGCTTCCTCAGGGTGCCAAAGTGATAGAGACGGCTTTTTCAAGACCATTGTATTCTATTGTCAGGAAAATGGCGGGAGCGGGAAGATCAGGGGATGTAAAAGAAATAAACACCAGACGTTATGTGCGGTCAAAGCTCAGGATGCCTTTCATGGACAAATTGCTGAACATAGCCGGTTCGATCGTGAACTATCCTGATAATTCGAAAGGATGGATAGCCCCCGGAACAAAGGCAGCGTTGGAGTATATCGAGGGCAATAAGGTGGATGCGATCCTGAGTACTTCCTCTCCTGTATCAAGCCATGTCATAGCTTCTAAAGTCAAGAAAGCGGTTGGTCTCCCGTGGCTGGCTGACCTCAGGGACCTGTGGTCGCAGAACCATACATATTATTACGGGCCTTTCCGCAAGATGCTCGATGTCATGCTGGAAAAAGGGACGATCGGGCGAAGCGACGCGATGTCTACAGTATCGATGCCATGGGTCGGGAAGCTAAAGACCCTTCACCATACGGATGATGTGCATCTGGTCAGGAACGGGTATGACCCGCAAAGTTTTTCTGACCTGAATAAGAACGGGTCAGAAGGAAAGATGCTGACCTTGGCCTACACCGGCAATATTTATCCTAAAGAACAGAACGTCATAGTGCTTATCAGGGCCGTAAAAGAGCTTAAGGACGAAGGCAAGATAGTTGAGGGTGACCTGGAAATAAGGTTTTACGGACCTCCCGAGCCGTTCCTTGTCAAAGCCGTCGATGACAACGGAGTAAGACCGTTCTTTAAGATGAAAGGGGTCGTTGACAGGGCAGCGGTGGCGGAGGTGCAGGCAAAGACCGATATACTCCTTCTGTTCAATTGGGAGGACAAGGAAGAAAAAGGTGTGTATCCTGCAAAGATATTTGAATACCTTGCAGCCGAAAGACCGGTGCTGGCGACAGGCGGTTTCGGGGATGACGTGATAGAAGAACTGCTTGTTTCAACAAAGGCCGGTGTATATGCTATGAGCGTTCCGAGAGTGAAAGCATTATTGATGAACTATCTTCAGGAAAAGTCAGGCAAAGGAAAGATCGAGCATCATCCGGACGTGAAAGAGATAGTGAAATATTCATATCCCGAGATGGCAAAGATATTTTGCTCGATACTTGATAAGATAACTAACAGATGAAACTAACGATCGCCATAGTCAGTTATAACGCCAAAGAATATCTTCTCGGCTGCCTGCGCTCCATCGAGAACGGGACGAAAGGCATCGAATACGAGGTGATAGTCGTTGATAACGCTTCCAAAGACCCGGGCACAAAAGAGGTCCGGCAAGAATTCCCAAAGATCAGTATGATCGAGAACAAACGAAACGTTGGTTTCAGCGCCGCGAACAACCAGGCCATAAAACTGGCAAAAGGGGAATATGTCCTTCTTCTGAACCATGATACTAAGGTAAGCGAAGGCTCACTCCTGAAGCTTGTGGAGTTCCTTGATAAGCATCCCGAAGCCGGCGCGTGCGGCGCGAAAGTTCTTAACTCCGACGGCACGGTCCAACACCAATGCAAAAGGGGATTCCCTACACCGCTATCCACGCTTTGCCACATGAGCGGGCTCAACCGGGTATTCCCCGGAAATAAGCTGTTCGGACATTATCTCATGACCTATCTTGATACTGAAAAAGTAGCGGAAGTGGATGCCCTGTCCGGTGCCTGCATGCTTATCAGGAGAAAGATTCTTGAGGATATCGGCGGAATGGACGAAAGTTTTTTCCTTTACGGAGAGGATATCGACGTTTGCTACAGGATAAAAGAAAAAGGCTGGAAGATATTCTACGTTCCCTCATCCCGGATAGTCCATTTCGGCGGGGTGGGGAGCCGTTCGATGAGCTACAGGTCCATCAGGGAGTTCTACAGGTCGATGAAGCTCTTTTATAATAAACATTACTCGCGCAAATATCCGAAACTTCTAAAGAGCCTAGTGTTTTTGGGGATAAACCTGAAGATGGTATCGAATATCATCCTTAACGTTTTAAGAAGGGAAAAGTTCGGTGGCACCAAAAAACCATAAGATGGCATCCTTTTCCGGGACAAAGGAGATGATGTATTGAAGATATTAATAACAGGCATCAACGGCTTCATGGGCAGCCATCTTGCAGAGCTTATGCTGGGTCTCGGTAACGAGGTCAATGGCCTTGATGTCCCTGGTTCAAATAAAGCGAACATCTCACATCTTAAGGACAGGATTGCTCATTTTGAATGCGACCTTAGAGAGCCTGCCACAGTTAAAAGCATATTAAAGGATACGGCTCCCGATATTATCTTTCACCTTGCAGGTCAGAGCTCGGTAATGGAGTCCTGGAAGGACCCTGAAGGGACAAAGAGCTCAAATGTGGATAGCCAGGTTAACCTTATGGATGCTGTCATGGAACTAAAGACCAAGCCTTCGATCCATATTGCCTGCAGCAGCGAAGAATACGGCGCCGTGGCTGTAGAACGGCTTCCCATCACGGAAGAACATGAGCTTAAACCCCTGTCCCCGTACGCTGAGAGCAAGGTGGAACAGGAGAGGACCGCTTTGAAATATGTAAAAGAACACGGCCTGAAAATTGTCCGGACCAGGGCTTTCAACCATATCGGCCCTCGGCAGTCCGGCTCATTTGCTATCCCCAGTTTTGCAAAACAGATAGCCCTGATCAAAAAAAAGAAGGCCGAGCCGGTGATAATGACCGGGAACCTCAATGCAAAAAGGGATTTTACCGATGTCAGGGATGTGGCAAAGGCCTATTGGCTGGCAGCCACGAAAGGTGTTCCGGGTGAGGTGTATAACGTCTGTTCCGGCCGTTCCGTCAGCCTGAAGGACATCCTCAGTATGATGATAGCCATCTCCGGTGTGCATGTGGAGGTAAGACGTGACCCTTCAAAGGCCAGGCCTTCGGAGATCCCCGATAACAGGGGGGACAGCACAAAGTTCAGGAAGGCCACCGGCTGGGCTCCTGAAATACCGCTTGAGCAGACTCTTAAGGACATACTGGAGTTCTATTCGTTAGCTGTCTGACCTCCTTTCTCCTTGAGCAAAAAGCCCATTTGATATAAAATACCCCTATGTTCACGATCGCAAGGCTTTCTACCGATACGCTTATATTCATAGTGTCCTATATGGCCGCGTATCAGATGAGGTTCGGCCAGTTCTCGCCTCATGCCATAATTGACTTTCCTTTCGGCATCTACGTTGGATACATCGTGGCGATAGTGGTGGTTTATGTCTCCAGCTTCTATCTTTGGGGCCAGTATAAGCCGCGGAAGGGTTTTTTGATAGAGATCGATGAGTTCGTGGAGAACATAGTCGCCATTCTTTCTGCCTGGGTCATCGTCATCGTACTGTCCTTCATTAAAGGGGAATACACTTATTCAAGGCCTATCATAATGATCAGTCTTCCCATTACCGCGGTGCTTATTGTTGTGGTCCGTCAGCTGATCCTCAGGCTAGAGATGTCGCTCAGGTCCAGGGGCTATATGTCAAGAAAAGCTGCCGTGATAGGGAGCGGAGAGCTGGCACAGCAGGTCGCCTTTAAGATCAAGAGCCATCCTTCCTACGGCTATTTTTATGTGGGCACGATCAACGGCGGCAAGGACAGCATAGGCGGTGTTGATGATATTGAAGCGCTTATCGACAGGCACGGGATCAACGCCGTTTTCGTGGCGGACACTTCGCTTGACCGCAAGAAACTGGCACAGCTTGCCGACATATGCGACCAGAAAGGCGTCGGATTCGGAACTCTGCCTGATGTTTTCCAGATACTGACGACATCACCTACCGTAGAGGATATCGACGGGCTTCCGATGGTCAGCCTTAAGCAGATCCAGCTTAACCCTTTCAACCGGTTCATAAAGAGAGGGTTCGATATCGTCATGGCGGCTTTCGGGATAATTGTTTTTGCCGTCCCTATGGTAATCATCTCCGCGGTGATCAAGCTTACTTCACCCGGGCCTGTCATATACGCTCAAAAGAGGGTAGGGCGCAAAGGCACCAGGTTCGCGCTGTACAAGTTCCGTACGATGAAGCATAAGGCCGAGAAAGGGACAGGGGCCGTGCTTGCGACCGAGGACGATCCCAGAAAGACCTATTTCGGTAAATTCCTTCGGTCCACGAACCTTGATGAGCTTCCGCAGCTCTTTAATATCCTCAAGGGCGACATGAGCTTTGTGGGGCCGAGACCCGAAAGGCCGAAATTCGTAAGCCAGTTCAAGGAAGAGATCCCAAAGTACATGGAACGCCACAAGATAAATGTGGGGCTGGCGGGTTGGGCGCAGATGCAGGACGGCGGCTATCATATGTCGGCCGAAGAGAAGCTCAAGTACGATCTCTTCTACATTGAGAACTGGTCCCTGCTCCTCGACCTTAAGATAATCCTTAAATGCGCCGAGATAGCGTTCACAAGGAAGCGCATAAACTGAAAGCCATGAAGATCGGCATCAACGCGCTTCAGGCCGACCTGCCGAGATACGGGATATCAAGCTATACCGACAACCTTGTCAGGGAGCTCGTGCTCAACGGGGACCATCAATTCGAGCTGTTCCTGAGAAAGGGGATTTTACAAAGATATTCCGGAAGCAATGTAAGCTTAAACGCTTTGGACGGTAACCGTACTTTGCTTGAGCTTTTTTCTTTACCTTTGAGGTCCGACCGGCTGGGCCTGGATGTGTTCCACAACACCGACCATTTTCTCCCGGTCCTGCCATTCAAAGCAAAGAAGGTGATGACCGTCCACGACCTTTCCTTTCTCAGGTTCCCCCGTTTTTTCCAGAAGAGAAGGACGCTTTTCAAAAAAGCGCTGTTGTCACGTTCTCTAAGGATAGCGGACAGGATCATTGCTGATTCGTTCAGCACAAAAAGGGACCTTGTCGAGCTTGCTGGCGTGCGTGACGACCGTATCGATGTCGTGCATCTTGCGGCTGAGGGGATATTCAAACCGGTCGATGACAGGTCTTTTAAGGAAACAGTCCTCAAGAAATACGGTATCACCGGAAGGTTCCTGCTATTTCTGGGAACTCTGGAGCCCAGAAAGAACGTTGCTTCGCTTATCAGGGCATATGAGGCTCTGAAGGACGCTCCCTGCCTTGTGATCGCAGGCAGGAAAGGCTGGCTGTACGAAGAGATATTCAAGGCGGCGTCCGTGTCAAAAGCCGCATCCAGGATCAAGTTCATCGGCCCTCCGGACCAGAGCGACCTTCCCGCACTCTACAGCTCCTGCGAGGCATTCGTTTATCCGTCCCTGTTCGAAGGCTTTGGTATACCTGCTCTGGAGGCGATGTCATGCGGGGCTCCAGTCGTTACCTCGAACGTGTCTTCCATTCCGGAGGTCACCGGAGATGCTGCCGTGTATGTCGACCCGAATGATATTGCCTCTATAGCGGACGGCATCAGGAGCGTCCTTAACAGTGTCGAGCTGAGGAGCTCTCTGTCTTCCAGAGGCATCGAGAGGGCAGCTATGTTCAGCTGGAAAAAAAGCGCTCAGCTTACGCTTAATGCATATGAGAAAGCGGTGTCGGCATGAAGGTCGCGATAGTGCACGACTGGCTTGTTAGCTACGGAGGGGCTGAGAGATGCCTTGAGGTGTTCCATGAGCTGTTCCCCGAAGCGCCTGTCTTTACGACGGTTCATGACAGGTCAAAACTGCCTGATACGCTCAAGGACCTCGATGTAAGGACCTCATTCATCCAAAGACTTCCGCTGGCCGTGAAAAGGTACAGGGACTATCTTCCTTTGATGCCTTTTGCCGTGAGGGCATTTAACCTCAAGGGCTATGATCTCATCCTGAGCAGTTCTCATGCGGTTGCAAAAGGCATAAAGAAACCTGAAGGCGCCCTTCATGTATGCTATTGCTACACTCCAATGAGGTACGCGTGGGACATGTACGGCCAGTATATGAAGTATGAGAAGATCGGTGTCCTGAAAAGAGTGATGATCCCTCTGGTAATGCCTTTTTTGAGATTATGGGACAAGAGCACTGCTCCAGGTGTCGATGACTTCATCGCGATCTCCAAATTCGTTGCGGGGCGGATAAAAAGATACTATAACAGGGACAGCGTCGTCATTTATCCTCCTGTTGAGACATCAAGGTTCGTTCCAAAAGGCGCCTCTGGCGACTATTATCTGGCATTATCGCGTCTTGTGCCCCTCAAAAGGACGGATATTATTGTCGAGGCCTTCAATGAGCTGGGCCTTCCCTTAAAGGTCGTCGGTACGGGAAGGGATGAAGAAAAGCTCCGGCAAATTGCAAAGAGCAATATCGAGTTCCTGGGTTTCCGCAGCGACGAGGAGCTGTCTTCACTTGTCTCAGGGTGTAAGGCCCTTGTATTTGCGAGCAAGGAGGATTTCGGCATCGTTCCTGCCGAAGCTCAGAGCGCCGGACGGCCAGTGATAGTTTTTGGCGGAGGAGGGGCTTCGGAGACCGTCATCCCCGGAAGGACAGGCGTTATTTTTGAGGACCAGACAAAGGATTCGCTGGCCGGAGCGGTAAGGTCATTTTTGAAAATGAATTTCGATCCTGAAGAATGCAGGGCATCCGCAAAGAGGTTCGACAGGGAGCTCTTCAAGAACACTATTAAAGAATTCCTCCTGTCGAAGTATAATATGCGTAGAACGGGCAAATAATGACAAAGAACAGGATACTGATATTCAACGGCATGATACTTGCGTTTGACGTGCTGTTCATCTGCGTCGCGTTCATCATCGCAAGCTACATAAAGGTGGGGAGGATAGAGGACCCGATCGCCGTTGCCATAGCGAATTCAAGGCTCCTTGTATTCGCTTCGTTCGTGCTTGCGACGATCTTTAACTATTTCGGACTGTATTCGCAGGTCAAAAAGCGGGCGGAGGTTGACGAGGCGGCCGCGGTCTTCGGCGCCCTGACCGTAGGCATGCTGTTCTTTGAGTTCATGACGCTTTTTTACAGGGACCTTATATTCAAAAGAATGACCATCTTCTATGCGTGGGCCATATCGTTCTTCCTTATTGCCGGCTTCAGACTTACCAGCATCATAGTGATGAAGAACTTTTTCAAAAAGGGCCTCTGGGCTGCGAGAGTGCTCATAATCGGCACTGGTGACAACGCAAAGATGCTCTTCCACAGGATAATGAAGCATCCTGAGTACGGCATGAGGGTCGCCGGCCTGATCTCTACCGATGGGGAGCCCGATGCCGCGCAGGGCCCTGTTCTGGGCACATCTGCCGACCTCAAGGAGATCATGAAAAAGCACCGGATAAACAAGGTCATATTCGCTATCCCCGAGGCCCCTACGGCGCAGCTGATGGGGCTTATCGAGATGTGTGAAACGGAGCAGGTGGAGTTCATGTTCGTTCCCAGAGTATTGGACATAATCGAGTCAAGGATAAGTACCGAGGATATCATGGGCATACCTCTTGTCTCCGTTAAGGAGATACAGCTCCATGGTCTCAACGCCGCTCTTAAGCGTGCCTTCGACGTGCTGTCGTCCTCTTTGCTTTTGCTGCTGCTCCTGCCCCTGTTCGCCGCGGTAGCGCTGCTCATAAAGATGACATCAAGAGGGCCTGTGCTGTACGTGCAAAGGAGAGTAGGGTACAGGGGCCGTCAGTTCGACATGTACAAGTTCAGGTCCATGGTGGCCGGTGCCGATAAAAAGCTGGACGAGCTCAAAGAGATGAACGAGGCTGACGGGCCCATTTTCAAGATCAAGAACGATCCCAGGATCACTATGGTAGGCAGGTTGATCAGGAAGTGGAGCATTGACGAGCTGCCTCAGCTGATAAACGTGCTTAAAGGTGACATGAGCATAGTAGGCCCCCGTCCGCCTCTTCCCTCCGAGACGGCGCTGTACGGGCCGTGGCACAGAAAACGCCTCAATGTGGCCCCCGGCATCACGGGCCTGTGGCAGGTGAGCGGCAGGTCCGACCTGTCCTTCGACGACATGGTAAAGCTTGACCTTTTTTATATCGAAAGCTGGTCCCTGTGGCTTGATATCAAGATAATAATCAAGACTCTTCCGGTCGTGGTCATCGCCCGCGGCGCGTACTGAAGCCCGCACAAAACCAACCTGATTAGTGATAAAATAATACCAATAATGTTCACCGGTATCATCGAAGAGATAGGTACTATCAAGAAGCTCTCAAGGGCCGGCTCTAAGCTGTCCGTTGAGATATCGGCGCGCGAGGTCCTTAAAGGCACCAGGACAGGGGACAGCATAGCTGTCAACGGGGCCTGCCTTACTGCCACCTCGGTCTCTCGCAGCTCTTTCAAGGCTGATGTCATGGGCGAGACGGTTTCCCACACTACCTTCGATGCCATAAGGGCGGGCGACAGGGTCAACCTTGAGCGCCCTCTCAAGATCTCCGACAGGCTCTCAGGGCATCTGGTAAGCGGACATATCGACTGCACCGGCACCATAAAGAGCGTGAACGAAGGCAGCGGCCAGACTCGGTTCACCGTTGAGGTCCCTGAAGAGGTGAAAAGGTACATCGTCTACAAAGGTTCCGTCACGGTGGACGGCATCAGCCTCACCGTGGCCGGCGTCGGCAACAGGAACTTTGTCGTTTCCGTCATCCCCCATACTTTAAAGAGCACCACGCTCGGGTCAAAGAAGGCGGGCGACAAGGTGAACATAGAGGCTGACATGATAGGCAAATACATCGAAAGATATGTCGACAATATCGGGTCTCCCGAGCAGAAAAAGAACAATGCCGCGTTCAAGGACTATTTTGAGTGGGCCGGAGGCATATCTGTATGCAACTGAAGTTCAACAAGATAGAGGAGGCGCTTGCCGACCTGAAGGCGGGCAAAATGATAGTTGTTATGGACGACGAGTCAAGGGAGAACGAGGGGGACCTCGTAATGGCAGCCGACAAGGTCACTCCCGACAGCATCAATTTCATGATCACCTACGGCAAAGGCCTTGTATGCGTCCCCATGTCGGCAAAAAGACTTGCTGACCTCAAGATAGAGCAAATGACCGATGAGAACACAGAATCAATGAAGACCGCATTTACCGTATCCGTAGATGCGGACAAGAAATTCGGCGTAACGACCGGTATTTCTCCGGCGGACAGGGCGGCCACGGTCAAAGTGCTTGTCGACCCCGGTTCCGACCCGTGCGACCTGGTAAGGCCCGGGCATATATTTCCTCTTAAAGCCAAAGAAGGCGGAGTGCTTGTAAGGGCCGGCCATACCGAGGCCGGTGTGGACCTGGCCAGACTTTCCGGTTCATCCGAAGCCGCGGTCATATGCGAGATAATCAACGACAAAGGCCAGATGGCCCGGGGCGAGGAGCTCTTTGTATTCGCGCAGGAACACGGGCTCAAGATAATTAAGATAGCCGACGTGATCGGTTTCAGGCTGAACAAAGAGAACCTGGTCCAGCAGGTGAGCGCTTCCTCCATGCCTACCGAATTCGGCGATTTCGTCGTTTACGGTTATGAGAACAAGATGAACGGCGAGTACCATGTCGCTCTGGTAAAAGGCGATGTAAAAGGCAAAAAGAACGTTCTTGTCAGGGTCCACAGCGAGTGCCTTACCGGCGATGTGTTCCACAGCCGCAGATGCGACTGCGGGAAGCAGTTCGAGATGGCAATGAAGATGATCGATGCCGAGGGTTCAGGTGTTCTTCTGTACATGAAGCAGGAAGGGCGCGGTATAGGGCTGAAGGCAAAGCTCAAGGCATACGAACTTCAGGACAAAGGCAAAGACACAGTGGAGGCCAACGAGGCGCTCGGGTTTGCCGCGGACCTCAGGGATTACGGCATAGGGGCGCAGATACTAAGGGACCTTGGGCTCACTTCTATAAAGCTGCTGACCAACAACCCAAGGAAGATAGTGGGGATCGAGGGCTACGGGCTCAAGGTGGTCGAGAGGGTGCCTCTGATCATCGACCCCAACCCGCACAACAAAAAATACCTCAGGACCAAGTCCGAAAAACTTGGGCACCTGCTTGACCCGTCAAATATTTCGACGAACTAAGAAAGGAGACCGGTATGAAGATCAAGGAAGGAAATCTCGACGCGAAGGGGCTCACGTTCACCATACTAGTAAGCAGGTTCAACGATTTCATCTCAAAAGGCCTGCTTGAAGGGGCTGTCGACTGCCTCTCAAGGCACGGAGCCGACAAGGAAAAGATCGAAGTCGTCTGGGTGCCGGGAGCTTTTGAGCTTCCGCTGTTCGCCAGCAAAGTAGCGGGCAGGACGAAAGGCCGTCCGGACGCAGTTATCTGTCTCGGGGCCGTGATAAGGGGCGGGACGCCTCACTTTGAATATGTGGCCAGCGAAGCTTCAAAAGGCATTGCGAGCGTATCCCTTGAAACGGGAGTGCCCGTGGTGTTCGGGGTCCTGACCACCGACAACCTTGAGCAGGCGATGGAAAGGGCCGGAGCAAAGCCGGGGAACAAAGGCTGGAGCGCCGCGCTTTCAGCCATCGAGAGCGCTAACCTGTCGAAACAAATATAAACAGATAGAAAGGGCTGGAAGAAGTGGTAAGAGTATTCTACGAGAACGTCACAAAAAAGTTCGATGATGTAACGGCCGTAAAAAAGATGACCCTGGAGATAAGGGACAGGGAGTTCATGGTCCTTGTCGGCCCTTCAGGCTGCGGCAAGACCACGGCGCTAAGGATGGCCGCAGGGCTCGAGGAGGTCTCCGACGGCAAGATATTCATCGGGGACAAGGTCGTTAACGACGTTGCTCCAAAAGACAGGAATATCGCCATGGTCTTCCAGAGCTACGCTCTTTATCCTCACATGAACGTGTACGACAATATGGCTTTCGGCCTCAAGCTCCGCAAGATCGAGAAAAAAGAGATCGACCGCAGGGTCAAGGAGGCCGCGAACATACTTGACCTTGAGAAAATGCTGGACAGGCTCCCTAAACAGCTGTCGGGAGGACAAAGACAGAGGGTCGCTCTCGGAAGGGCCATTGTGAGAGAACCCGCCGTTTTCCTCATGGACGAGCCTCTGAGCAACCTTGACGCCAAGCTCAGGGTCCAGATGAGGGCTGAGCTGCAGAACCTGTACAACAGGCTCAAAGCCACCATAATCTATGTTACTCACGATCAGACTGAAGCGATGACGCTAGGGACAAGGGTCGCCGTAATACTTAACGGAGAGCTGCAGCAGGTCGACGAACCGCTGAAGGTCTATCAGTACCCGACGAACCGCTTCGTGGCCGGCTTCCTCGGCAGCCCGTCGATGAACTTCGTAAAAGGCAAGGTGGACAAAGCGGGCGGACATATATTCTTTGACGGAGAGGATTTTAAGGTGGTCATCCCGTCGGAGTTCGACAGCATACTCACAAAGTATATCGGCAAGGAAGTAGCTTTCGGCATAAGACCGGAGGACATCCTGAGCAGCGAGCTCAAGGATACCAAATATCAGTGCCAGCTCGAGGCAAAGGTCGATTACAGGGAGCTTATGGGTTCGGAGACATATCTTTATCTGAACGTCGGCAAGACCCCTCTTACGGCCAGGGTACCGGCCATGACCGATACCAAGCCGGGAACATCTCATTGCGTGTACTTTAACCTGCACAAGTTCCATATGTTCGACTCTGACACGCAAAAAGCGATAATCTGATGACTTCACTGCCCGAGGAGCATCTGAGAAAGACGTCGCCGGACCTGCCGGAGATGTCGGAGATAGAGCTTGTAAGGCATTACACCGGCCTGTCCAGGAAGAACTTCGGCGTCGATCTGGGGTTCTATCCTCTGGGCTCCTGCACGATGAAATACAATCCAAAGGTCAACGAGGCCATGGCGTCCCTTCCGGGATTTACCGGCCTGCACCCCCATTCGCGGACGGACGAAGCTCAGGGGACGCTCTCTGTGATGTACGAGCTTGAGAGGTGCCTGTGCGATATATTCGGCTTTGACTCGTTCACTCTGGCGCCGTGCGCCGGCGCTCACGGGGAGTTCACCGCTCTGCTTATCGCAAAAAAGTATTTCGCGTCTATAGGCCAGCCGGAAAGAAAAAAGATAATCGTCCCGGACTCGTCGCACGGGACCAATCCTGCCAGCGCGGCCCTTGCGGGTTTTGAGCTTGTCAGCATAAGGTCAACTGCCGGAGGTGAGGTGGACCGGTCAATACTTAAGGAGACGGTCGCTTCGGATACCGCCATGATGATGCTTACCAACCCGAACACTCTCGGCCTGTTCGACAGGAACATCCTTGAGATAGCTGATGTCCTGCATAAGGCCGGGGCCTTGTTCTACATGGACGGGGCAAATGCCAATGCAATACTTGGCAAGGTGAAACCTGCCGAGATCGGCTTTGACATTTCCCATATCAATCTTCACAAGACGTTCTCCACGCCTCACGGCGGAGGAGGTCCGGGGTCAGGCCCTGTCGGGGTGGTCAAAAAGCTTGAGCCGTTCCTTCCTGTCCCTAGAGTGATACGGACAAAGGACGGATATTCGATAGACGGCAATGGCTCAAAGGACACTATAGGACGGGTCTCGGCGTTTTTCGGCAATGTCGGGATATTGTTAAGGGCTTATACATATATACGTTCTATCGGACGGACAGGGCTCAAAAAAGTGAGCGAGACCGCTGTCCTGAACGCGAACTATCTTATGGAGCGCCTTAAAGGCCACTATTATCTTCCGCACGACAGGATATGCCAGCACGAGTTCGTTCTCTCTGCAAAATGGCAAAAAGAAAAGTACGGGATCAAAGCGCTCGATATCGCAAAAAGGCTTATCGACTACGGGTTCCATCCGCCGACGATATATTTCCCTCTTATAGTCGAAGAGGCCATGATGATAGAGCCGACGGAGACCGAGACTCTGGCGACCCTCGACTCGTTTGCCGGCGCGATGATAGCCATAGCAAAGGAATGCGAGACCGATCCCGAAAGGGTCAAGAACGCGCCTCATACCACTCAGGTCAGCCGCCTCGACGAGGTCAAGGCCGTCAAGGACATGGATGTCTGCCGCAGGTCATAGATCTCCCTCTTGGAAGGTCGTTGTTGACGTAAAACGGACCGCTCAGGAGAACATGGACCTTGACCGTAGATCATATTCAGAATGTGATTCTCCTGTCATTCGGTTCTACGGATGGCTGCGTCCCTGCGTAACTAGCGGCTATTTCATCGATCCTTTCACTATGATAGACCGGTCATCGGCGGAAAGCTCATCTGTTGAGGTGGTCAAACGCCCAACAGGCGGCGGGCTTGCTTTCCACGCCGTCGAAGATATCTCGTACTGCGCCGTTGCGCCTGTCGGCACCTTCGGGGAAAGCTTGATGGATGATTACTTCTCGATATCGGAAAGACTAGTTAAAGCCCTAAACAAAGCCGGTTATGACGCAGCCGTGAACAGAGGCGGAAAAGCCGGCAGCCGCACGGATAAAGGGCTGTGTTTCCTTTCTCCTCAGCCGCATGAGGTAACCGTCTCCGGGAATAAGGTCATCGGCAGCGCCCAGAGAAGGGGCCGTAAGTCCGTGCTTCAGCAGGGAACGGTACAAATAGGCAGTTTTCCGGAAGAACTGCTTTATAAGCTGCTAGGAAAAGTCACTGCGGACAGGCTTGCAGCAGGATCGACTTCCTTATCCATGCTAAAGAAGGCGGACAGAGATATCTTATTGGAGGCGCTTACGACATCTTTCCTTTCCTGACCCCAAAATTGCACGCAACTTTTCATCATCTTTCCGCGATATATTGATGCAAGGGGGAAATATGCCATGTCAGGGACAGGCGGGATAACAAGGGGCGGCGGACGGATGAGGGGTAATGCCCCCGGCAACGACTTGACAAGGGTCATGTTTAAACTCAACGGGGCTATGGACAGGTTGAGGGGCAGTGTTACTCCAAACTATGCCAGGGCGATCAATTCTTCTTTCAGTATCGTTAAAACTATAGTCGAAGGAAGCCTGAACACTGAAATGAGGTCTGATGTCCTGCGGATCGCAGAGGATCTAACGAGAGGGGAGGACAAGGAGGTCCTTAAGCGTCTTCTCATCTTGAACGCGCTGAACCTTGATTCCCTTACTCAAATGATGGATGCTACGGATAACTACAGGGATTTCTTCAATATGAGGGACATCCCGGCTTTTATGTCCTGTATCAATGATGCGATAGACATCGAGACGTCAGTGTCATTGCATCCCAGGCTGCCTGTCCTGTATGACAACGCGCTCCTAAGGTCCTTACCACTGCTGGAATCAGTGAACTCGATCGAAAGGTCGGGGGTCCTTTCGCTGAGGTCCGGAACGCAATTGCCCGGTGCCGACCGGCTGCTTTCTTCGCCGCAGCTTATCCTGAAGAAAAAGGGCGACTCTCCCGTTTATGTGAGCGATTTCGGCAGCTCTGCCATAAATGACTGGACCGTATTCGTGGACACGGAGCGCGCGGCTTATTCGATGAACGTGTTGAGAGACCCTGAGCTTCGCGTGCCTTTTCTTGGTGAGAGCATACTGAGGAACCTCCAGTTGGTGCAGTTAAAGAAGTCAGACCACTACTTTAATATCAGCCAGGATGCATTCTATTCAAATGACTATGCGCAACAGGAGCTGCTGCTTGAAAATATGGCTGAAGCGAATTCCCGGTTGTTAGGTACAAGATATTTAATGGGATTCAGTCAGGGGATGGGGGCCAGGACTCTAGTATTTAACGGCCTTGCTCCGGTTGCTGAAGCGTTAAGGCCTGTCCTTTCTATGAGCGGATTGCCTGAGACGCTTTATGGAGAGATAGCACTCCTGCAGAAAGAATATGAAATGCAGAGAAGCAATTACCTTCGCCTGTTCCCGTCGGAGCCAAAGGAAAGGCTTAACGCGCTGTTCCCGAAACTGACGGACCGTTGACGCGGTTTATCGGCACATAGCTTCTGTGCTATATTTCTTACATGAAAGAGGCCCTGTTCTACGAAAAGCTTGACGGCAGCAAAGTAAGATGCCTTCTATGTCCTCACAACTGTATCATTCCGGATGCGGGAACAGGGGCCTGCCGTGTCAGACGCAATGAAGGCGGGGTCTTGTATTCTCTGAATTACGGTCTGGTCTCGTCCATGGCCGCCGACCCGATAGAAAAAAAACCTCTGTACAATTTTCATCCTGCCTCACTGGTCTTCTCCATGGGGTCGTACGGATGCAACCTGAAATGCAGGCATTGCCAGAACAGCGCCATATCGAGAGCAGATGAGGGGAGATTAGGAGGTGGGATGGAAATCAGTCCTGAAAGGGCGATCGAGCTTGCGCTGGAAAATGACTGTGAAGGAATGGCCTGGACCTACAATGAACCGACTGTCTGGTACGAATACACGCTTGACTGTGCCAGGATCGCCAAGGGAAAAGGGCTGTACACGGTCTATGTGACCAACGGGTATATCAATGAGGGCCCGCTCGATGAGATCGCCCAGTATCTTGACGCCTACCGTGTCGATCTTAAAGCATGGGATAAAGATGCCTTCAAGAGTTTGACAGGTGCTCCGGATACCTCTCCAGTATTGAGCGCGGCAACAAGGGCCAGGAAAAAATGGGGTCTACATGTCGAGATGGTGACAAATGTCATTCCGGGCGTTAACGACGATGAGGCTCAATTAAATGCGATGGCCCGATGGATAAGCAAAGAACTGGGCGCCGAAACCCCATGGCACCTTACGCGTTTCTTCCCTCATCTTGAGATGGCCGATAAAAGCATGACCCCGGCAGATACACTTGAGCGTGCCAGGGAGATAGGGGAGCTGCACGGGCTGAAATATGTGTATATCGGCAATGTCCACGGGCATCAGTATGAGAACACTTACTGTCCGTCATGCGGAGAACCTGTCATACAAAGGGACGGGTACGAGATAACGGCCTGTGATATCGATGATTCCGGCAAATGCCTGTCCTGCGGAAGTGCGGCAGACATTGTACTTCCTGAGAAGTCACATTAACAGGAAATTCTTAAGGAGCTTCTTTCCCTCTTCGGTAAGTATCGATTCAGGGTGGAACTGAACGCCTTCCACCCTGAACTTTTTATGTCTGACGCCCATTATCTCTCCGTCTGGAGCGGTCGCGGTTATTTCCAGACATGCAGGCAGGGTTCTTTTTTCTATCACAAGCGAGTGATACCTTGTGGCGTTGAAAGGGTTCTTGAGGCCTTTGAACACACCTTTGCCGTCATGCCGTATCTTTGAGGTCTTTCCGTGCATCAGTTCCTTTGCTCTGATTATCCTGCCGCCGAACGCTGCTCCTATCGACTGATGTCCGAGGCAGACGCCCAGTATCGGCAGCTTCCCCGAGAAATGTCTGATGACGCTTACCGAGACACCGGCTTCGTTGGGCGTGCAGGGACCGGGGGATATCAATATTTTTTCAGGCCGCATCTTCCCGATATCCTCAATTGAAAGCTTATCATTCCTGAAGACCTTCACATCAGCGCCCAGCTCCTGCAAATATTGGACCAGGTTGTAGGTAAAAGAGTCGTAATTGTCTATGACCAGGATCATGGAGCCATTATATCAATTGTTCCGGGCTATTTCAGGTGCTAGAATCTTCCTATCGTGGCATATGAACTGATAACAGGCGACCGCCGGCAGGAATGGGACGCTATTGCCGAAAAAAGCTCTGAGATACTCCAGTCATGGGGCTGGGGACTTGTGAAGGCCCCGTCGGGATGGGAGCCTTTAAGGGTCACTTTCCCGGGAGGGGCTGCGTCCGTGCTCAAGCGCAAGCTCCCGTACGTTAACATGTCCTTCTTTTATATCCCGCGCGGTCCTGTCCTTGACCTTTCATCAGGCAAGGACGTCGCTGAGTTCATACAAGCCATGAAAGAGCTTTCAAAAAGACATAAAGCCGTATTTCTTAGGATGGACCCTGAGGTAAGCGAGGATAACTCGGCTGTCAAAGGGCTTCTCGGCTCTTCCGGTCTCATACCGGCAAAAAAGCAGATACAGCCGAGGTCTACCTTCATCCTCGATATAAGCCGCGATCTTGAAAGCATCAAGGCCTCCTTTGAGAGCAAATTCCGCTACAACATCCATGTTGCCGAAAAGCACGGCGTCGAGATAAAGATGGAGAACACGGAAGACGCAGTAGAAAAGTTCCACTCAATATATATGGAGACGGCGTCGAGACAGACCTTCATCATCCATCCTTTGTCATATTACAAGAATATTCTCCGTGAGGTTATTGGGCGCGGCAACGGCGCGATCTTCATGGCCTATAAGGATTCTGCACCGGTCGCCGGCGTAATAATATTCAATTTCGGCAAGAGAGCGTGGTACATGTACGGCGCGTCATCAAGCGCCGCGAGGAACCATATGCCCAATAATCTCCTGCACTGGGAGGTCATCAAATGGGCTAAGGCCAGAGGGCTCAAAGAGTATGACCTGTGGGGGATACCTTCCAGGCCGGACGAAAAACATCCTCTCTGGGGCGTCTACAGGTTCAAAAAAGGTTTCAACGGGGAACTGAAAAAGTTCATTGGCGCGTATGACCTTCCTTTCAACCTTCCTTTGTACTATCTGCTTGACAGAGGAATATATTTCTACAGGGATATCATCCGTTTCATCAAAAAGGGCAAGTTCTCCGATTCTCTCGGTGAATAGTATCCGTCCGTGATAATGTATAATGGTGAGTTATGAAGCTGTCTGAACTTATCGGGAACACGAAGGTCCTCAAGACCGAAGGCGACCTTGAAAAAGAGGTGTTCGGCATCGCTTACGACAGCCGCAAGGTAATGAACGGCGATCTTTTCATCGCTATACCCGGCGCTACTTTTGACGGTTCAAAGTTCATATCTACAGCTATAGACTTCGGAGCGGGGGCCATAGTTACCGAGGTCGACAATAAGCTTGAATACAAAGTGCCGAAGATACTCGTGCCCTCGGCCAGAGCAGCTATGGCCGATCTTTCCGAGGCTTTTTTTGGCTTTCCTTCGAGCAAGCTCAGCATAACCGGTATCACCGGGACCAACGGCAAGACCACCACTTCATACCTGATAGAATCCATATTCAAGGCGGCAGGGCTGAAGACGGGCGTCATCGGTACGATCGAGATGAAGATAAATGACAAAGTGGTCCCCTCGAACCTAACGACACCGGAATCTCTTGATCTCCAGCGGTTCTTCAGGGACTGCCTGAGCGAAGGTGTCTCCCATGTAGTAATGGAGGTTTCCTCTCACGCGCTTGCCATGAAACGGGTAAGAGGCGTCCAGTTCGACAGGGCAGTGTATACCAACCTTTCTCACGACCATCTCGATTTCCACAGGACCATGGAGGCCTATTTCGACACAAAGATGCAGCTCTTCCGCATGCTCGGCTCGCAAAAAAATGATGCCGCCGGAATAGTGAACATCGATGACGGCTACAGCGAAGCGGTGATGGAAGAGACCAACTGCGCGACCGTCACATATTCTCTTAAAAAGAAAGCCGATGTCACCGTAAAGGTAATAAGTTCGGGGCTTTCGCAGATGACGGCCCTTGTCAGCCTTGACGGCATGTCTTTTGAAGTGTCGACCCCTCTGGTGGGAGAGTTCAACGCTTACAATATCGCCGCGGCCTGCGCCCTTGCAAAGAGCCTGGGGATAGGCGCCGATGTGATGAAGCAGGGGATAGAGGCAGTAAAGAACGTTCCCGGCAGGGTAGAGCTGGTGAAGGAGGGGCAGGACTTTGATGTCATGGTCGATTTTGCGCATTCGCCCGACAGCCTTGAGAGGCTTCTGAAAGCGGTAAGCCAGGTAAAAAAAGGCAGGGTGATAGCTGTTTTCGGTTCGGCAGGCAACAGGGACAGGCTGAAAAGGCCGGTCATGGGCAGGATAGCCGCGAAACTCGCCGATATATCGATAATAACCACTGACGACCCTTACGGAGAGGACCCGGTAGCGATCATAAGGGAGATAGAGAACGGTTTCAGGGAGGCAGGGGCAAAGCCGGAAAAGGATTACCTGAAGATCACCGAAAGGGCAGAGGCCATACGCAGATCGATTGAAATGGCAAAGCAAAATGATATAGTTGTTATTGCGGGACGAGGACACGAAAAGTTCCAGGACATCAAAGGTAAAAAAGTTGAGATCGACGACAAACAGGTCGCAAAAGAAGCTATCCGGGAAAAACTTCGCTAGCGCGTTCATCCTTCTATTACTGCCGTTGTCTTTTCAGGCATACGCACGATCAGCCTTGCCTTATGCCGACGATGTTGCCGTGAACATAAAAGCGGAGTCCCTCAAGTACGATGACCAGAAAGGGATCATTTTCGCGTCAGGAGGGGTCAGCGCGTCATTCCTTGATGTCACTCTGTTCGCCGACAGGATGCTTGTGGACACTTCGACGAATATCGCTACTGCCGAGGGCAGGATACTTCTGAAACGGGCATCTTACGAAGCAACCGGCCAAAAGGTCGTCTATGATTTTAAAAGCGATACCGCCTTCATGGAAGGCTTTTCTGCGGCTGCCGAGCCGCAGGAGCTGAAAGGTAAAGTGTTCCTGAGCGCGGGCAAAGTAAAGGACACGGAGGATGTAAAGACAGGGGATGACACGACGGCAACGACCTGCGACCTTGAAGGTCCTCATTATACTATCAAAGGCAGGTCCTTCTACTTTAAACCGGGGGACAAGCTCGTTGCTTATTCAGTCACCGCTTACCTCGGGAAAGTTCCCTTCATGTGGACCCCGTGCTATATCTACGACCTGTCGAAACGACGCGTGTCGATGCTTGTCCCGGTCATCGGGAACAATTCCGTAGAAGGTGATTTCATTAAGACGGAAACGCAGTATTTCCTTAGCCCTTTGTCCTACGGTTCGGTGTATGTGGACATGACAAGCAAAAAGGGGACAGGATACGGCGTGGAGCACAATTACGGCATAAGTGAAACACTTGCCGGTAAAGCATACCTTTACAGGATGAAAGAGGCCGATACTGGCAACGACGATATCGTAGTCAAACTGGAAGATAAGTTCAGGCCAGACCCGAACTCCCTGCTAGGTCTCAAATACGGGTACAGCAGGATATATATGCTGCCTTCGGGCAGAGTGGACAGGTCCGAAAGCTCCTTGGCATACGACAGCCAGCGCTCGGGGTCGGCAGTCTCAACGGTGCTCAACAACAGCTCTGACAGCATCACGGGTTTCCGAGATATGGGGGCAAATATCGGCCTCAGATCAGGCGATACTTCCGGATCATATGTATACGGGTACAGGGGTTCAAGGCTTGGGACCAAATGGGAGAATGTCTCTCATGGGCTCAATTATTCAGGCAAACTGTCCCCCTCCACGACCATCAGTGCCGTAGCGAACTATTACAGATCGGTATCTTCAGAAGGGCATCCGGTGGATGAAAGGTTCGAGCCGACCGTAACTCTTGCTCACCGCGGCCCAAACTACTTGCTCTCTCTCACCGAAAGCACTTTCATCGATCCGGACGGCGACACCTATCTTGCCGACCGCAATGTCGAGTTTGTTGAAAAGATCCCCGAGATCTCGCTGCTGTTCGATCCTGTGGAAGCCGCTTCTGTAAGCATAAGGACGAATGCCGGATACGCGAGGTTCCATGAGTCCAAGTTCATCCCCGGTTCGGCGACCAAAAGGGATTTCGTCACCGGACGGTATAACCTGGGAGTGAACGCCGAGAAGAAGCTGCCTATCGGCTCTGTGACCGAGATAACGCTGAGCGCGGGAGCGGAACAGTTCAGCTACGGGACCGATGACCAGCGCTATACCCAGAGACAAGCGGTGACGGTGGATACAGGGGCAGGGTGGTTAAGGAACAGGGCGGTGTATGACAGGAGCCTCGGCGAAGGCAACAGTCCGTTCTATTTCGACAGCAAGGGTTATTATTACAACACTCTTAAGGATACGATAACTCTGTCAAAAGGCAGCGAGCATTCTTTCTCGGTGGAAGGCGGCTATAACTATGCGACGAACAAATATTTTGACCTGCTCCTGCGCTACAGCTCAAGGCCGGCTTCAGGCATAAGCTTTGACAGCGCATCGGGTTTCGACGTCGAGAACGGCAGGTGGCGCGACCTTTCTACGGTCGTGGGTCTGGCCGCGGCGTGGGGAATGAAAGAGAGCATAAGCCATACGATGGACCTTAATAACGGAAGGACCAAATATGCCAGTAATCTCCTGGAGCTTGAGGCAGGGGACAGATGGGAGAACAGGTTCTCCCTGAGACTGGGTCATACATTTGATCCGGTCACGGGCTCTTTCATCATGCAGGACGCTGAGCTTGTAAAGGACCTGCACTGCTGGGAAGCGAAATATTCGTGGTCAGAGTTCAGGAGGGAGTGGAGGCTTACCTTCACCTTAAAAGCATATCCTGATATGCCTATAGGCTACTCTTCGGGCAACGGGGGTTTCTTTGTCGAAGGGCTGCAAAAAGAAAGCGTGGTAAGATACTGACATGGAAAATGAAGTCAAAAAGCCTGCCCCGAGCTTGGCGAGGGGGCAAAGGTCAAAAGTCAAAAGGATAGAGCGATTATTGATAATATCTCTTGTGCTTGGACTATTATTGGTCTCGGGTTGTTCGAGAACTATCACGATACTTCCTTCGGTAGGGGACAGGATAAAAGTAGAGATCACATTCAGGGGTAATGTTGATACTGCCGTCAACAAATACTATATACTTTTCGGGTCGTCGTCGCCGAACAAACCGTATCCCGGGACGTATTTTTTCGGTCCTGGAGAGTCATACGACACGTCAAAGATGAACATCTCGACCGACCTGAACTACTATTACACCACGTATTTTTCCGGATGGAGCGACCATCTGCTCCTGTCTCAGAACAATTACTGGCTTACGAACGGTCCTTTCACCTCATCGGCGCTGCATTCTTCCTATGTGCCTGTCCTGCTGGATACAAGATCGGGTACGTCGAATAAGATCTCTCTTACGTTCTACCTTAGCAGGCTGAGCTCAGTGCCTGCGGAGCTGTATTTTAATTTCGTTTCAGTGGACCGGAACGGTTATCTGAGGGACTATCTTCATGCAACAGATAACAGGATATCCACTACCCTGGGTTCCGAGACCGGCGTAACGGATGAGATCTCAGATCCGGGAATTGATCCCGGCCTGGATATCCTGTCCTGGAGCATTACCGTACAATGATAGCTGCCTGTGTGCTTTCAGGGCTCATTACAGGGGCTGCTTTCCCTCCTTTCGGGATATCATTGATCATCTGGATATCGCTTGTGCCGTTCTTCGCGGCGCTCATGAGAGCGCGTTCCGCGGCTTCTGCAGGAGCATTAGGTCTGGTGGCCGGCCTTTCTTTCTTCCTGACCGTACTTTTCTGGACCACATCGCTTTCGGCATGGGCCGGAGGCTGGGGGTACACGGCATGGATATTGCTTTCTCTCTACCAGGCCGCTTTCATGGCGGGTTTTTCTGTGATGGCATGGGCCGCTCTCATGAGGTTCAAGCCTCTTGTTTCTTTGTTCGTTGTCCCGTTGATATGGGTCGTCGTTGAGATAGCAAGATCATGCGGGGAGTTCGGCGTTCCGGGAGGAGTGCTTGGTTACAGCCAGTACCTTAATGTCCCGGTCATCCAGATATCGGCCGTATTTACGGTTTTCGGCGTTTCTTTCCTTATAGTGATGTTCAATACCGCACTGGCATTTCTGATGAACGGGACAGGCAGAACAAAAGCAATCCCGTTCATTATTGCGGCCGTAATTGCCGGGAGTTCCTTGGTTTACGGATATTCGGCCGTTAAGTATGCCGGCGGGCCTCAGGGGGAACCGTTAAATATATCTGTCATACAACCGAATATCACTCAAAAGGATAAACTTGATCCCGGCCAGAAATATGAGCATCTGCATGTGCTGATAAAAATGACGGAGAATGCTTCAAGGTCAGGCCCTGATCTGATCATATGGCCGGAAACGGCAGTTATGGCCTATCTTGATCGTGATAAAGATGCTTCGGATTCAGTGGCCGGCGCGGCGAAGCGGTCCGGAGCATGGCTGCTTGCGGGAGCTTTCCTTTCACAGGCCGGAAAGCCGAGGAACAGTGCGGTATTGTTCTCTCCGGGCGGAGAAATGGTCTCCTCATATTCAAAAGAGCATCTGGTGCCTTTCGGGGAGTACCTTCCTTTCAGGGATATCCTTTATCCGCTCCTCAGGGGAACGGGGTATTATGAGAACGACCAGGAAAGCTCAAGATATTCTGTCCCGATATCAGGACCTGTGAAGATAGGCCCGATGATCTGTTTTGAGTCACTTCTTCCAAGCCTTGCAAGAAAGCGCTCAATGAACTCGGATATCCTGGTGACGCTTACCAATGACGCATGGTTCTTTTCTTCGGCTGCCCTTGACCATCACATCATGGCTGCTCCGTTCAGGTCCGTGGAGAACAGGAAATATTTTATCCAGGCGGCGAACACCGGGATATCGGCAATTACCGACCCTTATGGGAGATTCATCTTAAAAAGCGAAAAACAGAAGCGGCAGGCTATAACCGCGGAGATATTCCCAGGTATCTTGAAGCGATGACCACGGCCGCGAGATCGTCATAAGGTTCTTTAGGAGCTCTGAGCCCCGAAGGGATCAACCTCTCATACCACTTAAGGTCCTTGTTCTTCCAGTAAAGCCTTTTTGCTTCGACTGTCGATCCTTTTTCATTGACGAAGATGACCGAGGCGGAAATATCAAGCAGCGAGATCATCTTTTCGATGGCTTTTCCCGTGCCTCCGCTGCCTATAAGGATCACGGCGGGGGAGTATTGTTTTGTCAGCGAGCCGAATTCCGGCATAAGACAGGAAGTGAGGACGGTCTTGCGTTCTTTCACCCTGCCGTCTTCGCTCAAGACCGCGATGCCTGTTTTGTGCTTGCCGCCGTCAATTGCGATCAGGTCCATATCAGTCCTTTTGCTGCAGCTCGATATCAAGAGGGCCCACAGCGTATGTGTCGGACTCGGACACAACGTTCACCCTGACGCTCTTTTTTCTCGCGCTTATGCTCTTAGAGACCTCGAATATCCTTGAATAGGGGATCTGCCCGACGGAACCTTCGGCGTCAGGTATTATGCCTTTTCTCATGGCGATATTATTTACCTGTGCAAGCAGCTGTTTTATGTCCTGTTCAATTTCCGAGACCTTTTTCTCGCCGTTTATCAAAGCAGTTGAGACCACTTCGCCTTTTTTCAGGACAAGACGGTTCTCGATAAGTTCGAAATGGACGGGGATCTCTTCTCCTATCACTATGTTGCTGGCCGCCAGTATCCTTGCCACCACTCCGCCTTTATGGTCCTCAATGTACTTAACTGCCTCGTCAAGCTCTGATTCGGGCATGGATATTAGCTGTTTTTTGCTTGTCCCTACCATTTTTCTGATGATGTCGTCAGTTTCGGCAAGAAGCTTGGTAAGGTCTCCTCTCGTCGTATCGGGGTCTCCTGTTGGGCTTATGACGGAAAATGTTATGACATCGCCGACCCTGTAAAGCAGGTTGCCTGACCTGGCGGTCATTATCTCGTTAGTGAGATTGTCCTTTGTCTTTAAAAGCAGCTCGATCTCTTTTCTCGATTCGGTCACTGTCTGGTTGAGCTTTTCTATCTCGGACAGGAGCTCCTGGCGGTCCGCTTTTATCTTGTCCAGCTCGACCGTCCTTTCGCTGATCAGTTTCTTCAGCTTATCAAGACCGAAGAAAGCCGTCCTGACGTCCGACGATACGGAAAAAAGCACTATCCCCGTGAGAAGGGCGATCAGGGCACCCGTGAAGACCGTTATCGTTATCGCGGTATAGCGCGGCCTGAGCCTCAGGAAGGAAAGCCTTTTCCTGCCGATGTAGCGGCCGACCTTGTCGCCGATATATGCGATAAGGCCCGAAACTATAAGTATGACCAGGATCAGCTGAAATGCGAACACATGGACCTCCTAACGGCCTGCTTTATACAGGATATACGCCCCGATGAGGGCAGTAACGATGTTCGGCATCCATGCCGCCCAGACAGGCTCGAGAAGGCCTGTCATTCCCGATGCCATGCCGATGAACATCAGGACATAATAAACGAATATGATTATAACACTGATGCCGAGACCTATCGAAGACGATTTCCTGGTCGGGTTCAGACCGAGAGGGGCGCCGAGAAGTGCGAACACGAAGCATGCGAACGGCAGCGCAAGTTTCATGTTGAGCTGTATCTCATAATCCTTGGTGTCCGCGCCCGTTTTCTTCCTGAGCGCGATGTATTCTTTTAATGACCCGTAGTTGAGCTCTTCCGGCTTTTTCTCTCCCACATAGAAATCCGCGGGAGTGAATTTGATGGCGATGACCTGCTGGTCGAACTTAATTGTGTGCTTGTACTCCCCGGTCGCTCCGAGGAAATAGTTGGTGCCGTTATTAAATACCCATTTGTCCTTCTGCCATGAGGCGGTCTTTGCCTGCACGATCTGGCTGAGCTGGCCGTTGCTGAATTCCTGGATGATGACCCCGTCCATAAGCGAGCCTTCGAGCCTGTTGGCGTAGAAGATGCGCTTCAACATGCCGTTCTCTATCTCCGGCATGAACACGTTGTTCTGCATTTTGGGGGCATGTTCTATCTTCGCCTGTATGAGGAGGGCCTGCGATGCCGCAGTTGCCTGAGGCACGACCACCTCGTAAAATCCCATGGTAAGAAGGCTGACCGCAAGGCCAAGACCCATCACAGGCACCATCAGCCTGTAAAGACTCACCCCGCCCGCCCTGAAAGCGATGACCTCCCTGTCGGAGGAGAACCTACCGAAGGAGAGTATCGCCGCAAGGAGCATTGCCATAGGGAATATATACACCATGACGGACGGCAGCCTGAAAAGGAAAAGCTGGGCCGCTATAGTTACCGGCATTCCCGCCTGGACGATCGCCCTAACAAGCTCGAACAGCACCATGCTGGCCGAAAGGATCAATGTGAAAGATGTGAGCCCGAACATGAACGGTTCGCCGAGCTCTTTAAGAACGTACCGGTCGATTATCTTCATAAGAGCTTAAAATTCTCCCCGAGATAGGTCTTCTTTGCCGTTTCGTTGGAGGCGATGCTCTTTGAGTCCCCGCTGACAAGGATCTTGCCTTTTTGTATGATATAGGCCCTGTCAACGATGGCAAGCGTCTCCCTGACATTGTGGTCGGTGATGAGTATGCCCAGGCCTTTCTGCTTAAGATAGGTGATTATCTTCTGTATCTCAGATATGGTTATCGGGTCTATCCCGGTGAAAGGTTCATCAAGCAGCAGGAAGCCGGGATCCATTGCAAGCGCCCTTGCTATCTCGACCCTTCTTGCTTCGCCGCCTGAAAGGCTGTAGCAGCGGCTGTGCCTCAAATGCTCGACCCCAAGTTCGTTAAGTACCTCGTCAAGTTTTTGTTTTGTACCTTTTCCCGCGAAGTCCTTCCGCACCTCCCATAGCATCAGGATGTTCTCTTCTACCGTAAGTTTTTTAAAAATTGATGTTTCTTGAGGAAGATATCCCAGTCCGAGACCGGCCCTTCGGTGCATCGGCAGGCCGGTTATTTCCCTGTCGTCAAGGAACACTTTACCCTCGTCCGGCCTTGCAAGCCCGACCACCATATAGAAGCTCGTTGTCTTTCCCGCTCCGTTAGGTCCCAGTAGCCCCACGACCTCGCCCTGTTTTACTTCGATAGAGACCTCGTCGACTACGCGCCTCCCGTTATACGCTTTCACAAGACCCTGGGTCCATATCTTCATCTTCTGCTCTCCCGGTTATTTATTTGTCATCTTGATCAGGGACTCGAGCTTGTCCATGGCCTGCCCGTTATCTATCGAGTCTTGAGCTGCTTTTATCCCTGTAGCGAAATCATGGGCTTTAAGTCCTACCATGAGCGCCGCGGCGGAATTGATAAGGACTATGTCCCTTTTTGGTCCCTTTTCCCTGCCGCTCAGTATATCAAGCGCGATCTTCTTGTTCTCTTCGGTACTGCCGCCCAGAAAATCGGATAGGGTGTGCTTGCTTAACCCGAAATCCTCGGGTTCGATGAAGTATTCTTTTATGATGCCTTCCTGGAGATGGGATACCTTTGTCTTGTCGCACATGGTAATCTCGTCCATCCCGTCCATGCCGTGGACGACAAGGGCGGTCTGACAACCTTGTTTTTTCAGGACTTCCGCCATGACCGTGGTCAGACCTGCGGCATAAACACCCATGAGCTGTCCTTTGGTGTTCGCAGGATTGCTTACAGGGCCCAATATATTGAATATCGTCCTTATGCCGATCTCTTTCCTGATAGGGGCGGCGAACTTCATCGCTTTATGGAATGACGGAGCGAATATAAAGCCTATTCCCGCGGTATCTATCGACTCCCTTACTATCTCGGGGTCGACGTCCACCTTTACCCCCAAAGCCTCAAGAAGATCTGCGCTGCCGCACTTGCTCGAAACGGCGCGGTTGCCGTGCTTAGCTATCGTTACCCCGGCGCCGGCCGCGACAAAAGATGAAACGGTAGAAATATTAAAGGTGCCTGATACATCGCCTCCTGTTCCGCAGGTATCGACGAAATACGGGGTCTTCGGCTCAAGGTTGACGGCATGCTTCCTCATGACAGAAGCGAACCCGGAGATCTCATCGGTAGTTTCGCCTTTCATCCTCAGCGCCGTTATCACAGCGGCCGTCTGAGCGGCAGTGGCCTGGCCGGAAAGTATCTCGTCCATGACCTTTTTTGACTCTTCAAAGTTGAGGTCGAGACCTTCAGCGAGCTTTTTTATGACATCCTTTATCATTGACAAAAATTATAGCACGCATGAGCAAAAAAAATGACACTTTCGGTTTTGGGTGTGTGGCATTTGACAATCCATATGCGGACGGGGTAAAATCACGTTTTAGTTCCCAAAACTCCCTGAAAGACAAGGTAATGATAAAACGCTCGGCTTGGACCGTCATCCTGATCCTGATCTTGGCCTCCTCAGCTCTTGCCGAAAAGGCAGGGTTCGATTACACCAAAGAGAATGCTTCTAACGGGGTGCTTATTAATACATATAATGTGTTCTTCGAGAAAGCGTTCTCAGGGAATAAGCTCGGATTGAACGTTATCAGGTCCGAACGTAACGGAAAGGACGACATAACTCTTTCCGCAGGACTTACTAACTATTTCCGGCCTGACCAGTACATATTTGGTTCGCTTTCTATAGCTCCGACACCTACATATGTTCCGCGCAACACCATAAAGATCGAATACGGGAATTCATTCATTCCTTCATATGTGCTTGTTGCCGGATATGAGCTAAGGGATTACACTTCAGCGACTATCAACTCGTTCATGGCCGGTTTTGACTATTATCCGTCACTGCCTTTATGGATGGTCGTTCGCTACCAGATGTTCAGATCGTCCGACGGAACGGATTCAGGATCATATTATTTCAAATTGTATTCTGATATCACCGACAGGTTAAGGGCCTATATCGGCTACGCTTTCGGCAGTGAGGCCTACCTCGATGTCCCGACCTCAACGGTCATAGGTTTTTC
>CAZHHM010000014.1:0-45351 GCA_964532225.1 uncultured bacterium
ATTCGCTGGATACCATCGAAACGGCAAAGGTACGTGAAGTTAAAAAGCAGCTTTTTATCGTGATCGCTTCCGATAAAGGCCTGTGCGGCGTGTTCAACAGCAGGCTGCTGAATTTTGCTGCCGACCACATTCTCTGTGAGATGTCAGAAGGCGGCGATGTGTCAATAATGACCATAGGGAAGAAAGCATCGGATTATTTTGCACGAAGAAAGATGTCGGTTGCCGCCTCTTTCGAATTCCCCCAGTCCTCTGAAGTGAAGGAATTCAGCAGAAAAATGGTGTCATCGTCCGTTTCGGATTTCACGGGCGGGAAGTATGATGCGGTCTACATCGTTTATAACAGTTTCGTTTCCATATCCAGACAGGAAGCTGTCATATTCCGTTTGCTGCCGGCTTTCAGGTCAGTGGACGGGAGTCCGCGGCTCCCTCTTAAAGAGATGTTCTCTTCAGGAACGCATGAAATGAGCTCGGAATATATATTTGAGCCGTCACAGGCGGAGATCCTTGATTCGATCATAAAGAAATGCCTTGAAAGCGTTTTTTTACAGGTTTTAAAGGAATCCGGTGCCGGAGAGAACGCCGCAAGGATGGTGGCTATGCAGCAGGCAACTCTAAATGCGGACGAAATGATCGGCAGGCTTGTGCTCGTGTACAACAAGATCCGTCAGGCGTCGATAACAAAAGAGATAATCGAGGTCGTAAGTAGTGTGGAGGCACTAAAATCATGAAAAAGGGCCATATAAAACAGGTAGTGGGATCGGTCGTCGATGTCGAGTTCAGTGTTGACCAGCTCCCGGATATATTTAACGCGCTGAAGGTGAAGCATGCAGGAGGGGACGTGACACTTGAGGTCGAACAGTACCTTGGCGACGGCGTAGTAAGGGCGATATCGATGAACTCCACCGACGGTCTTGCGCGAGGTCTTGAGGTAGAAGATACCGGATCTCCGATCACAATGCCTGTGGGAGAGAAAGCCTTAGGCAGGATATTCAATGTCTTCGGGCAGACAATAGATCACATGGGGGATATCCAGGCCGACAAGAGATATCCGATACACAGGCAGGCCCCGACCATAACCAAGGTCCAGCCTTCCACAAAGATATATGAGACAGGCATCAAGGTCATAGATCTGCTGACACCTTATCCGAAAGGCGGCAAGATCGGCCTTTTCGGAGGCGCAGGTGTAGGAAAGACAGTGCTTGTTACGGAGCTCATAAGGAACATTGCAACTGAACACGGAGGAGTATCCGTCTTCTCCGGCGTAGGCGAACGTACCAGGGAGGGTAATGATCTCTGGATTGAGATGAAGCAATCAAAGGTCATAGACAAGACCGTTCTTGTGTTCGGCCAGATGAATGAACCTCCCGGTGCCAGGTTCAGGGTCGCCATGGGCGGATTGGCCCATGCGGAATACTTCAGGGACGAGAAAAAGCAGGACGTTCTCCTTTTCATTGACAATATATTCAGGTTCGTTCAGGCGGGTTCAGAGGTGTCTACACTTCTGGGAAGGATGCCTTCCGCTGTAGGCTATCAGCCGACGCTGTCTAACGAGATGGGCGCCCTTCAGGAGAGGATCGTTTCGACCAAAGACGGTTCCATAACCGCTGTCGAGGCGATATATGTTCCGGCTGACGACCTTACCGACCCTGCTCCGGCAACCACGTTCTCTCATCTTGATGCCACTACGGTACTATCAAGGTCCCTTGTGGAGCTTGGTATCTATCCGGCCGTAGACCCTCTTGATTCCACATCCAGGATCATGGACCCCAGGATAGTGGGCGAGGAACATTTCAATGTCGCTAAGATGGTCATAAAGATCCTACAGAGGTATAAAGAGCTCCAGGATATAATCGCTATTCTCGGGATAGAAGAACTTTCGGACGAGGATAAGGTTACCGTTGCCCGCGCAAGAAGGCTTCAGCGATTCCTGTCACAGCCTTTCCATGTTGCCGAAGAGTTTACCGGCATCAAAGGTAAATACGTGCCGCTGGCAGAGACGATAAGAGGGTTCAAGGAGATATGCGAAGGGAAGCACGATTCTCTTCCGGAAAGCGCTTTTTACATGAAGGGAAGCATAGACGAGGTGTCATGTGCCGCTTGACCTGAACATAGTATCTCCCGAGAAAGTCCTGCTCCAGACGGATGCTGATTTTGTCAGGCTGGAAGCAGTGAACGGTTCTCTAGGGATACTGCCGGGACATGCCAATATGGCGGCGAAGCTCAAAAGGTCTGAAGTGGCCTATGATATTAAGGGAAAAAGGGATAAAATAAGTATTGAAGGCGGATTTGCCAAGATATCCGCCGATAAAGTAACGGTTTTTACCGATTAAATGAGAAAGCTTCTAGTCAAAGGCGGCAGACCTCTCGAAGGCAAAGTCAAAATAAGCGGCGCAAAGAACTCAGCTTTGCCAATACTTGCTGCTTCTCTTCTTATCGAAGGCGAATCCGTACTGACCAACGTCCCTGACATAAACGATGTCACTACCATGAGACGGGTCCTCACTCTTCTTGGCTTGAGGGTCGAGTACAGCGAGCCGAACACCATACATATCTGGGCCAATGAAAAGATAAGACATATTGCCCCATACGAGCTTGTCACAAAAATGAGGGCTTCATTCTTCATTATCGGGCCGATAGTGGCAAAGGTCGGCCTGGCAAAGGTGCCGCTTCCGGGAGGTTGCGCTATCGGCTTCAGGCCTGTCAATTACTACATAAAAGGTCTGGAGGCGCTGGGCGCGAAGATCGAAATGGAGCACGGGTTCGTTATCGCAAGGGCTGACAGGCTTAAGGGAGGGAATGTCTATCTCGATTTCCCTTCTGTCGGGGCAACTGAAAGTCTTATGATGGCAGCAACGCTGGCGGACGGAAAGACGCTCATCGAGAATGCTGCTCAGGAGCCGGAAATATGCGATCTTGCCAACTATCTAAGGCGATGCGGAGCTGATATCAGCGGCGACGGGACAGAGACAATAACGATAAACGGAGTAAGCAGATTAAGAGGTGCCGACCACAGGATAATCCCTGACAGGATCGAAGCAGGGACCTTTATTGTCGCAACGGCAATGGCAGGAGGCAGTGTTTGTGTTGAGAACGTAGTCCCTGAGCATCTTCTTTCGGTCACGACCAAGCTGAACGAAGCAGGAATAAAGGTCAAGTACATGAACGGGACGGCCAGCATTACCTCGGACAGATCGATCAAGGCCATAGATTTTAAAACGATGCCGTTCCCCGGTTTTCCGACTGATATGCAGCCTCAGTTCACTTCCATGCTTGCTACAGCAAAAGGCACAAGTGTAGTGAACGAATCGATATTCGAGAACAGGTTCATGCATGTCCAGGAGCTTAAAAGGATGGGTGCGGATATCCAGATAGAAGGAAAAAGCATTATCATCAAAGGCGTCCCTAAGTTGTCGGCAGCGCCCGTTAGGGCGTCAGACCTGCGTGCGGGAGCGGCTCTGATACTCTCAGGCATGGTGGCCGAAGGAGAGACCGTCATAGACGATGTTGAAAGGCATATTGACAGAGGTTATGAAAGGATAATCCAGAAACTTACGGGCCTTGGCGCAGATGTCATCCAGATCGCGTAATATCATCAGGCAGGTCCTCGATTCCGAAAAAAAGAAGGGCCTGAAGGTGGACGTGTCTTTTATCGACGATCCTCTCATTCGGGCTCTTAACAAAAAATTCAGGAAGATCGACAGAGCGACAGATGTGCTGTCTTTTTGCTACGGCAGTAATGAGGGGGAGATCCTCATATCGGTCGAGACCGCATCCAGGAACGCTTCAAGATACAAGGTCTCACTGGATGACGAGCTGAAGAGGCTCCTCATACACGGCTGTCTTCATATACTTGGTTATGACCATGCCCGTAAATCTGATAGAATACTTATGAGAAAAAAAGAAGATCACTATGCCAAGAAAATTCGTTGAAAGCCTGACTAACGCGGCAAGAGGGTTAAGGCTTGCCTTAAGGTCCCAAAGGAATATGGTCATACATACATTCGCAGGGGCCTTTGTCCTTTTGCTGGCGGTTATACTTCAGGTGTCCGCGCTTGAAATGGCCCTGCTCGTTCTTGTTATAGCTTCTGTCATAGTTCTGGAGCTTTTGAACACCGCCATCGAAGAGATCGTGAACATGCTTTCGCTGAGAAGAAAAATGAGGGCCATGGTCGCGAAGGATGTGTCTGCGGCAGCCGTGCTCGTTTCTGCCATGGCATCGGTCGCGATAGGACTGCTGGTTTTCGTTCCCAGGATAATGGACCTTTTGGAGTACTGGATATGACGGAACTAGGCATACTGATAGTCCTGATATTTATTTCAGGGTTCTTTTCCTTATCTGAGACAGCTATCACTGCAGTCAGCAGGATCAAAGTGCGCAAGTTCTTCGAGCAGAAAACGTTCGGCTCAAAAGCCCTTTATGAGCTCAGAGAACATCCGAACAGGATGCTGACTACAATACTTGTAGGGAATAATCTGGTGAATATTGCCGCGGCATCACTGGCGACATCCATGATCATTGAGGCGTTCAAGAGAGCCTCGATAGTCAGCGAAAGTGCGCCCATCTGGGTCTCGACCCTTATTATGACCTCTATTCTCCTTGTCTTCGGAGAGATCACTCCAAAGACCATAGCGATCAAGTCATCGGAAAAATGGGCGCTGCGGATGGCTCCCGTGATAAATATAACTGCTTATGTCCTTTCGCCCTTTGTCAGCTTCTTCATGTTCATTTGCCGGCCGCTTATCCGGCTATTCGGAGCGGATACAAAAGCTTATTCACCATTTATAACCGAGGAAGAGATCAAAATGCTTCTTTCCGTAGGGGAGGAAGAGGGTATCCTTGAACAGGAAGAGAAAGAGATGATCCACAGCATATTCGAGTTCAGCGACACCATGGTCAAAGAGGTCATGATGCCGCGTCCTGACATGATATGCATGAACGCCGATACCGAGATATCAAAAGCCGCGGTCCAGGTGTCTGAGACCGGACTTTCGAGGTTCCCTGTGTTTGAAGGTTCTGAGGACAACATCATCGGACAGGTCCTTGTAAAGGATATCCTCAAGAGCGTTATTAAGTCGGAAAGGGGGATGATACGCAAGATAATGAAGCCGGCCCTTTTCGTCCCCGAAAGCAAAAAGCTTGACGACCTGATGAGGCAGATGCAGTCGATGCGCACCCACATTGCTGTCGTGGTCGATGAATACGGAGGAATAGCAGGACTGGTCACTCTTGAAGACCTGCTTGAGGAGATAGTAGGGGAGATCAAAGATGAGTTCGATAACGAGGAAAAACAGATAGAGATACTGTCGGACGGCTCGGCTCTTGTAGATGCAAGGATGAGCGTTTCCGATGTAAATGAAAAGCTGGCCACTTCAATTCCGGACGGGGATTATGATACAATAGGTGGGTTCGTGCTTTCCCTGATAGGAAGACTCCCAATGACGGGCGACAAGGTAAGGTTCGAGGGTTTACGCATGTCCGTCGAGAAAGTGCAGAAGCGCAGGATCACAAGGATCAGGATAGTACACACAGAAAAAGAAGGGACCGAGGAGTCAGTTGTCGGAGGATAGTAAAACTAAGTATATTTTCATTACCGGAGGGGTCGTTTCATCCCTCGGTAAAGGCATCACCGCCGCTTCGCTTGGAAGGCTTCTTAAAGCAAGAGGCCTGAAAGTGACCATCCAGAAGCTCGATCCTTATATCAACGTGGATCCCGGCACCATGAACCCTTATCAACACGGCGAGGTCTTTGTCACGGATGACGGGGCTGAAACGGACCTGGACCTGGGACATTATGAGCGTTTTATCGATGTCCCTCTCGGCAAGGTGAACAACGTAACAACTGGTATGGTCTACTGGACCATACTTCAAAAGGAAAGAAGAGGGGACTTTCTCGGAGGTACCGTTCAGGTCGTTCCCCATATAACGAACGAGATCAAGGACAGGATACGCAAGGTCACAAAAGAGGAAAAATTCGATGTCGTCATAGTGGAGATAGGCGGTACGGTCGGGGACATCGAGAGCCTTCCTTTCCTTGAAGCGAGCAGACAGTTCTCTAAAGAAGCCGGTCGGGACAATGTAGTCCATATCCATGTGACGCTTGTTCCGTTCCTGCAGGCCACCCAGGAATTCAAGACAAAACCTACACAGCACAGCGTAAAAGAGCTCAGGGGGATAGGTATCCATCCTGAGATAATAGTCTGCAGGTCAACCGAATATCTGACATCGGACCTTAAAGAAAAGATAGCTCTTTTCTGTGATACCGATAAGGAGGCCGTGATCGGCCTGGCTGACGTCAAGTCGATCTATGAAGTGCCTCTTGTGCTTAAGGCGGAAAAGCTCGATGAGATCGTCATAAAATATCTAAAGCTTGACTGTAAGGAAGAGCAGCTTGACGACTGGAAGGCAATACTTGAATCCCTCCATTCCCCCACAAAGACAGTAAGGATAGCTCTTGTAGGTAAATATGTCGAGCTGAACGACGCTTATATAAGCGTTGTTGAGGCCTTGAAGCACGGCGGCATATCCAACAAGGTAAAACTTGAGATACAATGGGTCAATTCTGAGAAACTCGAGACCGAGGAAGAGCTTTTAAAGGCCTTTGGTACCGTTCACGGGATAATCGTTCCCGGAGGTTTCGGTTCCAGAGGCATAGAAGGTAAAGTGAAAGCGATCAAATATGCCAGGGAAAATAAGGTCCCGTTCCTTGGCCTTTGTCTGGGGATGCAGTGCGCTGTCATTGAGTTCGCAAGACATGTATGCGGCATGGAAGGCGCCAACAGCTCCGAATTCGATCCTAAAACACCATACCCGATAATCGACTATATTCCGGACCAGAGACAGGTCAAGGACCTTGGAGGAACAATGCGTTTGGGTGCTTATCCGTGCACTATAGTGCCCGGTACTAAGCTTTCCGAAGCTTACGGAGTTGAATGTGTCGATGAAAGGCACCGTCACCGATATGAGGTCAACAACGACCTTAGGGGAAAGCTGCAGGAAAACGGGCTTGTGTTCTCAGGTATCTACAAAGACGCAGATCTCGTCGAGGTGATCGAATACCCTGATCATCCGTGGTTCGTTGCCGTACAATACCATCCTGAATTCAAATCCAGGCCTAACAGACCTCATCCTTTGTTCCGGGATTTCGTCAAGATGGCCGCCGTAAAGGCCGGCGAACAGGAAAAACTGTTCTGACCTCAAACTTCTAACTCCCTTCCTCGAACTTTGATAACAAGCATTTAATTGTTCCAGCAGCCGTTATATAATACATTCGGAGGAGTGGCCGAGTGGTTGCCCGCCGAAGGCGGGTCCGCCTCAGGCGGAAAGGCTGAACATGTTTACGGTTTACGTTCTCAGAAGTGAAAAGAACAATAGGTTGTATACAGGCTACACTGAAGACCTCGAAAAGCGAATAAAAGAACATAATTCAGGTAAGACCAGATCAACAAAAGCAAACACCCCATATTCACTTGTTTATAAAGAGGAATATTGCAGCAAAACGGAAGCAAGAAAACGAGAAATATTCCTCAAAACAGGCCAGGGCAGAAAATTCATTAAATCAACTATCCAACAATCCCCAAAACCTGAGATTATTAATATATAATTAAAAGCGGAGGAGTGGCCGAGTGGTTGAAGGCGGTCGCCTCGAAAGCGACTATACCTTAACGGGTATCGGGGGTTCGAATCCTCTCTCCTCCGCCATAAAATGAACGTGCGCGCATATATTCGTCAGATCCCTGCCGTTCTGGCAATTATTCTGCTGTCATCCTGCATTTCGCATTCGGCCCCTAGATATGCACATCTGAACATCGGAAACCAGATGATCAAAGCTGAGATCGCTGATACCGATGAACTGCGAATAAAAGGTCTGATGGGAAGGAAGATATCTCAAAGTGAAGGCATGCTTTTTCTTTTTGACAGGCCGGGAAGATACGGTTTTTGGATGAAAGGGACCGTTGAGCCGCTCGATATTATCTGGATAGATGCCGGCGGAACGGTCGTTCATCTGGTCAAAAAAGCTCCTGTGTGGAGCGGTAACGACGGCCTCTCGTATTACCCGGATATTAACGCGTCATATGTACTTGAGATAAAATCAGGAATGGCTGATAAGCTTGGCATATCAAAAGGAGATAAAATACTCTCATTACCCGGTGATATAATTGACTGATATGATGAAAATTGTATCTTTCGTTTTACTGACTTGTTTTTCCTGCGGGCTTGCTTATGGCCAGGCTGCCTTGGATATACCAGTACATCTTTCCGCTAAAACATTCACAGTAAATACAGTCAATAAGGACAACGGGAATAAAGTGTCGGAGTCAACAGCGGGGGTGAGCATAAGCAAGGGTGCTGTTGACATTAGGACACATGAAGAAAGAGGCGAAGGCAAAGACATGACCGTCACTGAATCGGTCCGGAGGTACAGGATCGACAATAACAGCATGTATCCGGTAAGTTCTCTCACGAAGGTCATTAAAGGTCAGTATATTATCAGCGAGACGGAACTGATATTCGGAAGTAAAAAGGCCAAATATATCCATAAGGATCATCCAAAGAACAAGACCCAGACCAAAGAGATCGAGCTTAAGCCTGATATGCTACAGGCTCAGGATATCTGGCTTTATTTTGCCGAAATGATAAGGTCGGGTGACAAAGAGAGGTCTTTCTCGATAATCATCCCTACCGGTGACGGTTTTAGGATGAAAGCCGCGTTTTCTGGCAGGACAGAAAGGATCAAGGTACAAGGGACGGAAAAAATGTCGGTGAAAGTGGCAATGAAGCCTGATCTTGGTCTGATCTCTGCCGTAATTGGTGATGCCTATTTCTGGTTCGATGCAGAACCTCCTCATGGTATGTTACGATATGAAGGTCTGGAGCGCGGTCCGGGTTCTCCGGTAGTGGTCCAGGAAGTATCTGTCGAAAAGAAGGGAGAGACCAATGACAAATAGTGATATCAGCGATCTTTCAAAGAAATTCCTGTGGATACTGTTTGCCGCTTCAGGGCTTATAGTCCTTTCAGCAGCTTTGCTCCAGAGATCGGTGTCGCCGAGACAGCTGGACCTTGTATCGATCCCCTTTGTTGCATACAGCTTCATCGGACTTGTCGCGACGGTCCTCAACGACCGCTTCTCTAACGCCAAGACGGCAGAGATAAGCCTTCGGGTGTCAGCAGCAGGGTTCTTTGTCACTTTTCTTGGTATGTGGATCGCACTTACACCTTCTCCGTTCAATTTCTTCATTAACATCACTTTAACTGCTATCGTGCTTTTCTTCTGGGCCTTGTTCTTGTTCTTTGATATCGTTTCGGCAAGGAAGAAATAGCCGTTAATGCCGGTCCACTGGCCAAAAAAGACAAAACACTTCAAAGCCGTTCTTTTTGATATGGACGGAGTGATCGTTGATTCTATGCCTTATCATTACATCTCCTGGTACGAAGCTCTTAAACCTTTCGGCATAAGAGCCACGGCCTTTGACGCATACTCCAGGGAAGGTGAGAAGTGGCAAAAAACGCTTAAAGAGCTCTTTCAAAAGAACGGGATAGAACTTACGCCGGCAGCAGTAAAAAGGATATTCAGGACAAGATCAAGGGTTTTTAAGAAATTCTTCAAACCCAGCATATTTGAAGGCGCGGAGGATTTCATCAGATGCCTGAAGAACGGCGGGTACAGGATTGCTCTGGTGACAGGAACACCCGTCAACGAGGTTAAGAAGATCCTGCCAAAAAGGATACTCTCGATGTTCTCTGCCGTCGTAGGCGGAGATATGCTGAAAAGAGGGAAGCCGTTCCCTGATCCATATCTTCGCGCGGCAAAACTGCTTACTGTAAGACCGCAAGAATGCTGTGTCGTGGAGAATGCACCGCTAGGGATAAGGGCCGCCAAATCTGCAGGGATGTTCTGTTTCGCTGTCACCACCTCTCTGCCGAGACAGTACCTGACAAAAGCTGATATGATAGTTGATAGGCTCGACGATATATTTACGAAGATAAGTAAACAATGCAGAATTTAAGGAGGTGAGAATAAATGAAGTACTACGATTATATAAAATGGTCAGGTTTGTTGGCTCTCATCATGCTGCTTATGGCTGGGATGGGAGGGCTTTTGGGCGCTCCTTATGAGATGCACCGGAACGGGGCTATAGTTGCCACGATAATAGCTCTGGCACACGGGATGCCGGCGGCATACAGAACGTTCCTGAAAAAATAGATCTTTAGTCTGGAAGGGTGGCCGAGCGGTTGAAGGCGCACGCTTGGAAAGCGTGTTTACGTGAAAGCGTAACGTGGGTTCGAATCCCACCCCTTCCGTATGAATATCATGGAAACACAAAGCAAAAAGATAGAGTCTTCAATAAGTGAAGCAATAATAAAATTCGAAAAGGAATATCTCGGCAGGGGACCTAAAGAGGCAAAAACGTTCATTCTGGATGATATGGTCATTGTCAGGCTCAAGGGTGTACTGACACCTGCTGAAGAACAGCTTGCAAAAAGCATTGATGGGGCTGATCTTATTAAAAAAGTGAGGATGAACCTTTTGGAGAATTCCAGGCCCCTGCTTGAAGCGATCATCAGCGATATAACAGGTCGTTCCGTGATAAGCCTCCACACCGACATCAGCACAAAGCTGGGTGAGCGCATAATTGTCTTCGTTGTTGATAAGAACCTCTGAATTTTGTAAAATATAGATAGCTGGAAGAATCCGCAAAGGGTTTGTATTATCGGTTGCGAATTATGCCGGCATCATTCTAAGAATGATGCCGGCTTTTCTTTTAAGGAGAAAGATAAATGAATAAGTGGGATACATGGTTGGTAGATGACGAGGTGAAACGCATACTAAGCAGTGCGGAAAAGGTAGAACTGCCGAAGAGAAGAGATGACTTGTTCGAACTTGCTACAGGCGGGGGAAAAGATACTTTTGTTATCGAGTATGAGATAGCGGGAAAGATAGTTAAGGAAGCAGAGGTTGTGAACTGCAGGAACGGGCTGTCGGTGAACTATTATGATCCCGGCATGCGCAGACGCGACCCTGACTGCCTGATCATAGGTGATGAACTAGGGACCGATAAAATAAAGTACAAGGACATTTACGGCGAAGAATTCACTGAGATGAGAAAGAGAACGTTCGAGTGGCTTAACGGGCAGCAGTTGATCGTGGTGGGCATAAATGTGGGGGGGCCTAATACGGGACTGAAGGGTCTTGTTATCGCGCCCCGGAACGCGGGTTTCTTTGTCGGAGGGCTTGCCGACCTGCAGGGCATGGCAGAGATCGATGATGAGTTTAAGCCGGTAACCGTTATTTATCTTGCGCCTGTATTCAGGCACACGCATTTCAATGGCAAACAGATAGTTGTGCATAACAGGACAAAGGACGTGCACGAGATATTCTCCTACAATCTCTATCCCGGGCCCAGTGCCAAGAAAGGGATATACGGGGTGCTTTTGCAAAAAGGAGAGGACGAGAACTGGCTTACGCTGCATGCTTCTACCGTGCAGGTCGTGACACCTTATGAGAACATCACTAACTTCCTTCATGAAGGGGCCAGCGGTAGCGGAAAGAGTGAAATGCTTGAATACCCTCACAGGCAGGAGGACGGCGGGCTTCTGCTCGGGGTAAACAGGATCACTGACAAGAAGTTCGAGATCGGGCTCCATCATACTTGTGCCCTCCATCCTGTTACCGATGATATGGCCATGGTGAACTACGATCTCAGCAACGCAGCAAAGAAACTTGTCGTATCTGACGCGGAGGAGGCCTGGTTCGTGAGAGTGAACCACATCACAGAATACGGAACGGATCCTCATCTGGAAAAGACCTGCGTGCATCCGGGCAAGCCTTTGATATTCCTGAACATCGATGCTGCGCCGTCATCAACGGCGCTGATATGGGAGCATACCATGGACGGACCGGGCAAAAGATGTCCAAATCCAAGGGTCATTCTCCCCAGGCGCCTTATGCTTGACGTCATAAATAGCGAGGTCGAAGTGGATTTCCGGAGCTTTGGTATACGGACGCCGCTTTGCAGCGAGAAGAACCCGTCATACGGTATAGTAGGGCTGTTCCATATTTTGCCGCCTTCTCTTGCATGGCTGTGGAGACTTGTTTCCCCGCGCGGACACGCCAATCCAAGCATAATCGAGAACGATACGTTATTAAGCGAAGGGGTAGGCTCTTACTGGCCTTTCGCGACGGGCAAATACGTTAATCATGCGAACCTTCTTCTTGAACAGATACTTGGAACAGGCAAGACCAGATATTTGCTTTTGCCGAACCAGCATATCGGTTCATGGGAAGTAAGCTTCATGCCCCAATGGATATCCAGGGAATACTTTGCCAGAAGGGGAGAGGCCAAGTTCAAAAAGGAGCAGCTGAACGAATCAAGATGCCATCTGCTCGGGTACACTCCGGTCCGCGTTCTTGTAGAAGGTACGCAGATCCCTGATTATTTCTTCAGGGTCGAGAGGCAGCCGGAAGTAGGTGTTCCTGCCTATGACAAAGGGGCAGAGATGCTTTTCGGGTTCTTCAGGGATAACCTCAAACCTTTCCTTAAACCGGAACTAAGCAAGATCGGTAAAGAGATCATAACGTGCTGTCTCGACGGCGGCAGCGCGGACCAATACAATTCGATAATCCCCATGAGACTGTAAAAGGAGCTATCAATGAACAGATATAGCGGGCAGGTCGCGGTAATGGCAGGGATACTGATAATGATCTGCCTTGGAACAGCCTATGCATGGGGTGTTTTCATGATCCCGATAGACGCAGAAATGGGTTGGGGAAGGGCATCAATATCATTTGCAGTATCAGTACTACTGCTAGTTTTCTCGGTGTTCATGTTCATTGCCGGTATACTTGAAAAAAAGATCGGCGCCTTTAGGACCTCGGCATTGGGAGGCCTTCTGGTGGGGCTTGGATGGATCTCGGCATCATTTGCGCAGTCGCCCGCATGGCTTAATGCTACCTACGGTGTGATGACGGGTATAGGTACAGGTCTATGTTACATGATATCCGTATCAACGGGAATAAAGTGGTTCCCTGAAAGGAAAGGCATGGTGACGGGCCTGATCGTGTTCGGGTTCGGTTTTGGCACAGCATTTCTTTCGCCCTTAGTAACATATTCCATCGACTCTTTGGGATGGAGGGGCGCAATGCAGATGTTCGGAGCAGTATTCATGCTCGTCATAGTTGCCATGTCTTTTCTGCTTAAAAGGCCGGAGGGCGTAAGTACTGCTTCTGACGGAAAGGCAGGTTTGGACAAAGCTCTGAAAATTGTCCGTTCGGGAAAGTTTAAGGTGCTCTTCATAAGTTATCTTCTTGCCATGGTGGCAGGAATGATGGCCATCGGCCATATTGCTGCTTTTGCGATGGGTGAGGGCTTCTCGCCTATACAGGCGGCTTTCGCACTGACGGTCATGTCATTGTTCAACGGTATAGGAAGAATATCTTTTGGAGCAATATCGGACAAGGCAGGAGTAAAACCGACTCTGGTCATGCTCTTCTTTTCTATAGCGGTCTCTGTTCTCATGCTGCTGTTCGCTAGCTCATTGTCTGCAATTTACCTGGTATCAGGGTTGATCGGGCTTTTCTTCGGAGGCTTCCTTGCTGTTTATCCTCCCGCTACTCTTACTTCGTTCGGGTCGAACGACTTCTCGATAAGCTACGGGCTTGTCTTCATAGGGTACGGACTGGGCTGTTTTATCGGACCGTTGGCCGCGGGATATATCTTTGATATTACCGCAGGGTATGATGTAGCTTTCTTTCTCGGAAGTGTTTCCGCTCTTCTTGGGGGAGTGCTTGTACTGCTAAAATATAAAGATACGGAGGTAAAGTCATGAAAAAGGTCGCAGTAGTCGTCGGTTCAAAGTCTGATAAGGAACAGATCGATAAGGCCCTTGAGGTCCTGGACCAGTTCGGTGTCGGATATGAGTTCAGGGTGCTTTCTGCCCACAGGGACCCTGAAGAGCTTAAAGCGTTCATCGCAGGTCTTGACCGGAAAGAATATGCTGCAATAATCGCAGGTGCCGGTATGGCAGCAGCTCTTCCGGGCGTTGTGGCAGCTCAGTCCCTTTTGCCTGTGATCGGTGTCCCTATGTCCGGAGGCGCGCTTAACGGACTTGACGCACTTTATTCAATAGTCCAGATGCCTAAAGGTGTCCCTGTCGGATGCGTAGCGATCGGTTCCTCCGGGGCAGTTAATGCCGCCCTGCTGGCCGTAAGGATTATCGCAGTGGAGGACCAGCAGCTTACGGACAAGCTTTCGAAATATAGGGATTCGATAAAAACAAAGTAAACCCTTGATTTGGTCCGGTACTTTCATGCGATGTTATAATAAAAATGACAATGCAGGTATTACTGGCTGGATATAACATAGATTCGGAAGTCATTGATGAGCTGAAGCAGCTTTCACCTGACAGACAGGATGTGACCCCGGAAACGCTGTCTGCATCCTACGCAAGGATAAGCAGGGACCCCAGGCCGATATACGAGCTGAGGAAAGCCGCGAGAGGCGAAGTTGAAAAGGCCAGAAGATCGAACAGTTCGATCATCTTCAAGATGGGGCATCATTCCGTCGCGGAACACGCTGTATTTAACTTTGATATCATAGGCCTTTCAAGGTATGCCGTAGAATCTGTAGAGCATCACAGACTTTGTTCCTTTACCGAAAAATCACAACGTTATATTACCTTGGACAAGGATTTTGTAGTTCCCGAGGAGATCAAAGGGACCAAGTCCGAGGCAATATTCGTCGATACCATAAAGCAGCAGAACGCTTTATACGGCAAACTAAACGAGGAGCTGCTGGTGCAGGTCAGGAAGAACAATAAGGACCTGGCGCAAGACCCTAAGAACGATGCGCTTCTTGAAGGCTGGGCGAAAGAGGATGCGCGGTATGTTACGCCTCTGGCCACAAAAGCTCAGCTCGGTCTTACTGTTAATGCGCGTAATCTCGAGCTTATGCTTAGAAGGTTCGAGTCTCAAGAGAACAGCGAGATAAAACAGCTTTCAAAGAATATTCACTCTCTTGTGCAGAAGATAGCGCCATCGATCATTCTTTTTGCCAGTGCCAATGACTATGACCTTAAGACCTACTCTGATCTGCGGTCGCTGTCAGGAATGGACGAAAAGAGAAAGACATCAGATGCAGGAAAATATGTAAAACTGGTCGACAGCACAAAAGACGCGGACAGTATGCTTGTAGCTTCGCTTCTCTTTGCGGTCTCGGGAAGGACATTTGCCGACTGCCTGGAGAAAGCATCCGCCATGTCCGTTAAAGAAAGGACGGAGATGGTAAAAGCCTCGTGCAAGAATATGCAGTTCTATGACACCGTGCTGAGAGAGTACGAGAACATCGACCTCACATTCGAGGTCGTCCTTTCATCAGCATGTTTTGGTCAGCTCAAAAGGCACAGGATGGCTACTATTATTAAACAGGGATATGACACCTCTCTCGGTGTCACAGTGCCGCCTTCGGTAAAGGAACTGGGCAAGGAACAGGAGTTCATGGATGTGGTGCGGTCTTCTGAAAAGGCCTTTGAAGCTATACAAGGGGTCTCTAAAATAGCCGCTCCCTACATCCTGACCAATGCACACAGACGGAGGGTACTGTTCAAGTGCAATGCCAGAGAGCTGTACCATGTTTCCAGGCTCCGTGAGGACCGACATGCACAATGGGATATCAGGGACATTACCGAGGCCATGACCGAAGAAGCAAAAAAGGCCATGCCGCTTACGATGATGTTCATAGGCGGCAAGGACGCGTATCCCGAGATCTACAAAAAAGCATTCGCATAGCCTTTAATTCCCTCTCCGATTTATTTAAAATGGCGATATGAAGTTAGTTTCCGCCTTATCCTTTGCTGTTCTTGCCGTTATCAGTTTCTCCTTGCCGTCATCTGCCGATGTGTTCACAAAGATGGAGACGGATATCCGCAAAGTGGTGAACAGGTATTACGGAACAAAAGTGTTTAAAAGTTACAAGATCGGTGTCGCGCTAAAGGACTTGCGTACCGGCAGGTCAGTCCTGGTGAACGGTAAAAAGATTTTCCCCGCGGCGTCTATTATCAAACTGCCTGTAATGGCGTATTTGTACGACCTCAAAGACAAAGGTCTTATTGACCTTGATGAGAGGGTATTCATTTCCGATAAGGATAAACTGCCGGGCGCAGGTGTTCTCCAGTACAGAGGGGAGGGCAGGTATTCGGTAAGGAACTTGTGCCGTCTGATGATATCAAAATCGGATAACACGGCTACCATGGCCCTGGTAAAAAGGCTTGGCAGGTCCAGGATAAACAGCTATTCCAAAAAGATCGGGCTCAGGAATACCTATCTTTACGATGCTACCGCGCTGGTAGAGCCGCCGCTGAGCAAGGTCAACATGACAACACCTTATGACATGGTGAAGCTGCTCGACAGGATCGAAAGGGGCGTCGGCTTCAAGAATAACAGCAGAAGCGAGATGCTTTCGTTCATGCTGGAACAGAAGTACAGGTTCGGGATACCTTTTGTTCTTCCTGACGGGTTCGTATGCGCCAATAAGACAGGCTGCCTTGAATTCATCCTTCATGACGCTGCGATCGTAAGGTCCCCAAAAGGCACTTATGTCCTGTGCGTCTTCACCAAAGGCTTCAGACGTGACAGGAACGCGCGGCTTGTCATAAATGAGATATCCAAAATTGTTTCCGACAATTACCGCTGAATAGTATAATTAACGCATGGGATACTGCTTGAACTGCGATAACAGGCACGGCTGTATGTCGAATACTCCTCCATGCGTCTCAGAGATCCGAAAGGATAATATCGAGGGCATAGGCGGCAAACAATATCTCATTCAAAAAGGCATGCTTGAAAAATGCAAAGATTGCAGTTTTTTCAATTCCTGCTGGAACAGCGAGGGATACCGGCAGGCATGCAATAAAAAGGGCCCAGTTTCCTAGGTCCTTGTTTAATACGGTCTTCTGTCTCTCGGATACAGTCTCCCAAAACGGTCTTTTCAGTACAGTCTCCCTAAACGGTCTCCCTGTCTACTTATACATCCCGAGCTGCTGAGCTTTCTGGAATACTTTTCCCTCGGTGTTATTAGCGGGAGCAATAGCTATCGAGACTTTCTGCATCTCTTTTATCGTAGCAGCACCTAGCGTGCCCATTGAGGTCTTCAGCGCGCCTACGAAATTCTCTGAACCGTCATCGAACTTGGCAGGGCCGAGAAGGATCTCTTTTAACGTCCCGATCGACCCTACTTTTATCCTTGTGCCTCTTGGAAGAGTAGCATTCGGAGTTGCCATGCCCCAGTGGAAGCCTCTTCCCGGAGCTTCTTTTGATTTTGCCAGGGGGGAGCCGATCATCACCGCGTCAGCTCCGCAGGCTATTGCCTTACAGACATCTCCGCCGACCACCATTCCGCCGTCAGCTATTATCGATACATATTTGCCGGACTTCTTGAAATAGTCGTCCCTTGCTGCGGCACAATCGGCTATAGAGGTCGCCATAGGTTGCCCTATGCCAAGCACGCCCCTTGAAGTGCAGGCTGCTCCTGGCCCTATACCTACCATGACAGCTCCGGCGCCTGTCTTCATGAGCTCCATCGCTACCTCATAGGTCACGCAGTTGCCGATGACAACAGGGATCTTAAGATCGGAACAGAGCTTTTTAAGATCGAGGGGTTTGAACATCTTTGACTTGTGTGTAGTCGAGACCACGGTCGACTGTACAAATATCATGTCAGCTCCCGCATCCTGAGCAATTTTTGAGTATTCCTCGGCCTTTTGAGGTGTTACGGAAACTGCAGCTATACCCTTTTTGTCCTTTATCTGTTTTACGCGTTTTGCGATAAGTTCTTCTTTTACATCCTGCATGTATATCTTTTGCATTAGAGGAACATAATCCTCTCTTGATGCGGCAGCTATCTGGTCAAGGATCTTGTCAGGGTCGTCGTACCTTGTCTGGACTCCCTGAAGGTTAAGTACCCCAAGACCCCCTAGAGAAGTAAGCAGCGACGCGATACCGACATCGACAACGCTGTCCATCGCGGATGCGATGATAGGGAACTGAAGTTTTTTTCCGGCAATGTCTACAGAAGTATCTGTGTCTTCGGGGTCAATTGTCGTTAAAGAGGGGACAAGCGCTATCTCGTCAAAACCATAAACCCTTTTAGCCATCCGTCCTTTGCCAAGCTCGATCTCCATTGTTCCACCTTTCTAAATTGTTTTAACGGCCGGGTCAGTCGTTCCGCAGTTCTTTGGGGAACTTTCCGGTCTTTTCCTTCTCAACATAAGTGACGATCATCTTCTCAAGCTCTTCGATCACCGGCTTTGGTATCCAGACCTCCCCGCATTCTTCGCAGATGAAAGCAGGCACCTCTTCGATAACGTATAGCTTTCCGTCCTCATAGTGATCAAGGGAGACTTTGTCGAAGTAGAGCTTTCCGCCGCAGGCATTGCACATGCCGGGATTCAATGAACTGTAATCGGAGGTCTCACCTGTTTTCATGGTATTGCAAAATATTATACAGAAGAGTGATCTTTTTATCAATATCAAGCGCCAAAATCTTGCAAATTATTGCCATTGACAGGATTAAAGACCGGATATAAAATTATATTACGTTTTTAAATGGACAAACAGAGGAGGTGTATGCATTAATGTCCGTGAAAAAAATATTTAGAAAGGATATATATATGAAAAAAGGTCTATTGTTCGCATTTGCTTCGATCCTTTTGGTCTCGATGATGGCCATAACTGGATGCAGCGTCACTTCTACAACGGGCACAACATCCACGACAGGTACCGATACCGGCAGACTTGCGACCCCGACAGCGGCTGTTTCAGGCTCGGTGACAAAGTCAGGTTCGACATTCTCGATCAATCTCAGCTCCATAATCGTCGGAGGCTCGGCTGTAACAGGTCTGGACTTCTCCAAGTTCAAGGTATTCGTCGGATCATCTTTGACCGACTTCTCTGGTTACGTACCTGTTGCAACGACCATATCGGCCACAACTGGCGGCAAGATCGATATGGTGTTCATCATGGACAATACCGGCAGCATGAGCGGCAGGATACGTGCGGTTAAGGACAGCATAACTGCTTTTACCTCATCCCTTACATCCGCCGGAGCTGATGTGACTTTCGGTGTCGTGTCTTTCGGTGATACGACTTCGGAGCAGTCAACACTTCCTCTCCCTGCAACAGCAGCTGAGGTAGCTACATGGCTTAACGCGCTTTCAGGTGTTGGAGGAGGGGATATTCCTGAGAACGCACTTGATGCGCTCATGTATGCGTACAACAACTTCACGTGGAGATCTGGTGCGCAGAAAGTCTTTGTTGTGATCATCGACACTGCGGCACATCAAAATGCTGATGGTTCCTCGTTCACGACAGAAGAAGCCGGCTCCATCGAAGCGGAACTTTCGGGTAACGCTACTGTTTATGCCGTAAGCCCTAAACTGGATTCCGGCAGCGGCCCTGACGGTTATACGGGTACTGCAGATATCAGATGGCTGGCCGACGGCTACGGATGGTTCAGCGGCGTTTCGTCAACGACTTACGCATCTACCAGACCGTATACAGGAACGGGCGGAAAATGGATCGAGCTGCCTTCAAGCGGCGACATCGATCTTACGACCCTCGGGATCTCGACCACGGTGACCAGAGGATATACACTCGGGTTCTCATACAGCCTGAGCGGTTCGATACTTTACATCCACGTGCTGGTCGATACTGACGGTGACGGAGTGTTCGACAGCGACGGTCTTATTACCTTTGATCTTTCGACCTCTTCAACCGGTAAATGGCTGTCGAACGGCGAGCTTGCTGATCCTTCTGAAGCTGTAACAAGCTCAAAGAACTAAGCAAGGCGCTCAAAAGGCGATCTTAGCCCCCCGCTTAGGCGGGGGGCTTTTTTTATATTTTTTTAACATGTTATAATCTTTCCATCGGAGGAAAAATGCATTTCAATATAGATAATGTCAGGAATACGGACCCCGAGATCGCCTCAGTACTTGATAAGGAGCTTGACCGGCAGAGGAACAAGATCGAGCTCATTGCCTCAGAGAACTTCACCAGCAGGGCGGTAATGGAGGCGGTCGGCTCATGTCTTACCAACAAATACGCAGAAGGCTATCCGGGAAAAAGGTATTACGGAGGCTGCGAAGAAGTCGATGTCGCGGAGGAACTTGCAAGGGAGAGGGCAAAGAAGCTTTTTGGAGCGGAACACGCTAATGTACAGCCTCACTCCGGATCCCAGGCAAATACTGCCGCATACCTTGCATTCCTTAAACCAGGTGATACTGTGCTCGGGCTCAACCTGTCCCATGGAGGGCATCTTACTCACGGTTCGCCGGTGAACATATCCGGGATATACTTCAAGTTCGTCTCTTACGGTGTAAAAAAGGAGGATGAAAGGATAGATTACGATTCTATACTTGAGCTTGGCAAAGCAAATAACGCAAAAATGATAGTCGCGGGAGCCACAGCATATCCCAGAACGATAGACTTTGAAAGATTGGGCAGGATGGCTAGAGAGCTTAATGCTGTACTTATGGTGGATATTGCACACATAGCAGGTCTAGTGATCGCAGGGCTTCATCCTTCTCCCGTGCCGCACAGCGAGGTCGTGACCTCGACTACACATAAGACCTTAAGAGGCCCCAGAGGCGGACTGATACTCTGTAAAGAGGCGTTTGCCAAGCAAGTTGATAAAGCTGTCTTCCCGGGCATGCAGGGAGGCCCCTTGATGCATGTTATTGCCGGCAAAGCGGTCGCCTTCAAGGAAGCAATGACAGAGGAATTCAATTCTTACCAGAAGCAGGTCGTGAAGAACGCCAAGGCGCTGGCCGAGGCGATGACTAAGAACGGCTTCAGGCTTGTTTCGGGAGGTACTGATAATCATCTGATACTTGTAGACCTTACATCAAAGAAGATAACAGGCAAGGACGCGGAAAGAGCCCTTGATGAGGTCGGCATAACAGTGAACAAGAACACAATACCTTTTGAGATGCTCTCGCCTTTTGTGACGAGCGGCATACGTATCGGGACCCCGGCAGCGACAACGAGAGGGTTCAAGGAAAAAGAGATGCAGATAGTTGCCGACCTCATAAACAGGGCGATAGGCTCAATAGGCAATGAAAAGGCGCTTGGCTCCGTTAAGAACGACGTAGCGGAACTCTGCTCACGCTTTCCTCTTTATGAAAAAGGAGCTATAGAAGCTTGATCATACTAAGAGGGATCTCAAAGGTCTATCCTAAGGGCGTTGAGGCACTTTCAAATATCGATATAAGCATTGGCAAGGAAGAGTTCGTATTCATCGTAGGGCCTACCGGTTCCGGCAAATCGACACTATTAAAGCTCATATACAGGGACGAGCTCCCTTCCAGCGGACAGGTCATTGTCGACAGGATAAAGATAGCTGAACTCCGGCCGAGCCAGGTGCCTTACCTGCGAAGGAACATGGGCATAGTCTTCCAGGATTACAAGCTCCTTCCTACAAGGACGGTCTATGAGAACGTTGCGTTCGCCTTGCAGGTAATCGGAGCATCGAGAACATATATCCGTAAACAGGTCAACCAGGTACTGGACCTTGTAGGGCTTCTGAAAAAATCGAACTGTTTCCCCGGAGAACTTTCGGGAGGGGAGCAGCAGAGGGTCTGTATTGCCAGGGCTATTGTAAATAATCCTCCGCTGCTGATCGCGGACGAGCCTACCGGGAATCTTGACCCTTCGACATCATGGGAGATAATTCACCTTCTGGACAAGATAAATAAGCGTAATACTACCGTCATCGTCGCCACGCACAACAAATCGATCGTTGACGGAATGCGCAAAAGGGTCGTCGCACTTGAATGCGGCAGGATAATAAGGGACCAGCAGCTGGGGGTCTACAGCAATGTACTTTAGTTTTTTTATCAGGGAAGCGTGGAACGGGTTCCGCCGGAGCGGGATAATGAGCGTCGTGTCCCTGGTGACCATTACGGTCTCACTTGTAGTGTTCGGGGCCTTTCTTCTTGCTATATTCAATCTGGGCAATATCGTTAACTCCCTGGGATCAAAGATGGAGATAGTCGCCTATATCGACAAGACGATCGACGATTATACCGCCAATACATTCGTTCTTCAGATCACTAAGATCGAAGGTGTTGACAACGTCAAATACATTTCAAAAGAAGAGGCTTGGGGCAATTTCCGGTCGGATTTTGAAGGCAGGCTCGAGCTTGATGAGGTCGTAAAGGACAATCCTCTGCCTAATACGTTCGTCATAAAGGTAAGGGCACCCGAGCTTATAACATCAGTGGCGAAATCCGTATCGAATATACCTTCTATCGATGAGGTCCGTTACAGCGGGGCTCTCGCCGAAAGAGTGCAGACGCTCCTGAACGGCGTTCAGGTAGGAGGCCTGATCCTGGTCGTCCTTCTTATCATCGCGACCCTTCTTATTGTCGTGAATACGATCAAGCTGACCGTTATCGCCAGGCAGACAGATATAATCATCATGAAGCTTGTCGGGGCCACGAACAGCTTCATCAAATGGCCGTTCATTCTTGAAGGGATACTGATAGGTGTCATCGGCTCTGCCTTGTCATTCATGGTCCTTAAGTTCTCGTACGATCTTATTGTTCATCAGCTGCAGACCGTGCTGCCTTTCATTCCGATGATCACGTCAAAAGTGTCCCTGTTCTGGATATACGGCTCCGTCGCTACCGTAGGGGTAGTGCTGGGCATGGTTGGCGGCTATATATCCGTAAATTCACTGTTAAAGGAGAAAGAATGATGATGAACTTTTTGAGGAAGAAGATGAAGACAATATTGATCACTGTCGCTGTGATATTTGCCGCGACAATGTTCTATGGTCTGAGCTTCACGGGCGGCATGGGCGGGGGAGGGCAGTCAACTAAGTCCCCGAAAGGACTTGCAAAGGTCAACGGCGAAGAGGTCGACTATTTCAGGTATAACCAGATAGTCAATAAAATAGTTTCTTCATCGCCGAACGCACTTGATCCTATGTCCCTCATATTCTATCAAAGCATGGCATTGACCCAGCTTATCGATTTTACGATCATGAAACAGGGCGCCGTCAGGGACTTCGGTGCCGGCAGGGACGAGATACAGAACTCCCTAAACGGCATAATGGAGACCAACAAGATACCCGATGAGAAGACGTTCGAGCAGATACTTAAAGCTCAAGGCTTCAAGCTGAGCGATATTAAAAGGATGATAAAGGATGAGATCTCCGTCCAGAAAAAGATGGATTCGGTCAGGAAGTCAGTTTCTGTCGGGCCGGATGACCTCAGGGAAGTAAGGGCCGCTCATGTGCTTCTGGCCACAGGACAGGATAGCAAAAAAGCTGACGAGGCCATGAAAAAAGCCCTGGATATACGGATGGAGATAGCAAAAGGCATGGATTTTCAGGCCGCCGCGAAACAATACTCCGATGACAGGGCGTCAGCACAAAAAGGCGGGGACCTGGGATTCTTTAAAAAAGGCGACATGGTAAAGGAGTTCGAAGATGTCGCTTTCCGGCTTAAGCCCGGCGAGGTCTCTGACCCGGTAAAGACAAGGTTCGGCTGGCATATCATCAAGGTCGCCGATTCAAGGGCAATAAAGAACGCTGACAAGAACAAGATACTTGAGGCAAAGCAGGCTCAGGCCTTCAATGCATGGTACGGAGACCTGAAAGCAAAGGCAAAGGTGGAGATCGAGAATCCGCTGCTAAAGGCTTTTGATCTTAGGGTCAAAGGAGACCTGCTCGAGGCCGATAAACAGTTCAAGGCCGCGATATCCGCCCAGCCTAACAATCCTTATGCACATCTTTTCTATGCCGACATGCTTATGCAGACAGGGGACCTCACAAGCGCGGATAATGAGTTCGAAAAGGCCGCCGGGCTCTCAAGCTCCGACCCATACATGAACTTCTACATCGGCAAAGCATATTATTCCGCCTCTGCCACTTTAAAGGGATCCACTGCCGAGGCTTTCTCTCAAAAAGCCCTGCAGAGCTTTAAAAGGGCCTCGGTTCTGGCCGGAGACAATAAGAACGTTAGGGAAGCTTTGATGCGCTTCTTTAAAGAACTAAAGCTTGACAAGCTGTATTCGGAGGAAAAAGCCAGGATCCAAAAGATCATCGATAAAGAGAAGTTCGAGTCGGAGATAAGAAGCCGTTCGTCAAAGTAGATATCAAGCTCCTGTTGAAAGGTCCTTTCCTGCAGACAGGAGCTTTTTTACGCTTTCCTGCGAATATGATTCGCAATATATCCTCAATAGAGGTTCAGTGCCGGAAGCCCTGAACAGGATCCAGCTTCCGTCAGACAGGAGCAGCTTAGTCCCGTCAAGCCTTTCCACCGATACGACATTGCTGCCTCCGAAAGATCTGGGGGTGTCCTTTTCAAGCAGCTTTACAACCTTTTCCTTCTGTTCTTGGTCCAGATGGAGATCAAGTCTGTCATAGTAGAACCTACCGTAAACCTTTGAGATGTCATCAAGGACCTCGTTCAACGGCATCTGTTCGCAGGCCATCAGCTCAAGCAGATACAGTGCTGCCAGGAGCGCATCCCTTTCGGGTATGTGCGTCCCGAACCCCATGCCGCCGCTCTCCTCGCCGCCAAGCATCACCTTCTCCCTGAGCATGATGTCGCAGATGTATTTGAACCCGATCGGTGTTTCGTGCATCTTAAGCGAGTATCTTGCGGCCATTTTGTCTATCAGCTTTGTCATGTTGAACGTTTTTATTATGGAACCTTCGGCATGTTTGTTCTTTAACAGGTGGAAAAGTAGCAGAACGTATACCTGATGAGTATTGATAAATACCCCATCATCACCGACCGCCCCGATCCTGTCAGAGTCACCGTCAAGCGCCAGTCCCACCTTCATTCCTGACCTGCATAGTTCCATGAGTTTGCCAAGATTAGGGGTTATAGGCTCAGGATTGATCCCGCCGAAGCCGGTGTCGCGCTTGTGGTTGATCTCCGTGATCTTGACATCCCGACCAAGTATCTCAGGCAGATAACCGCTGCCGCTGCCGTACATCGGGTCGACAAAAATATCAAGGCCGGCTTTTTTTATGGCCTCAAGGTCTACGAATTTACGGATATCATCGATGTAATATGACCTGGGATCGAAAATTGATATGCTGCCTCCGGACCTTTCCGGAGGTGCCGATCCGATCAGGGACTCCACGGCTTTTGTTATCTCGGGCGTGGCTGACCCTCCGTAGGGGCCTTTGATCTTGAAGCCGTTCCATTCCGGCGGGTTGTGGCTTGCGGTTATCATGACTCCGGCGCAGGCCTTTATCCTTTTTACATGGTAAGAAACGACAGGGGAAGGACAGGACCGGTCGGTGAGCATCACTTTTTTGCCTGAGGCACATACTGCCTCGGCTGCGATCCGGGCAAAATCCTCGCTTCTTGCTCGGTTATCATAGCCCACTACCACCGGGCCTTCGATATCTTTCAGATGCCGGGACAGTGCGTCCGCGACGGACTTAACGTTCTCGTCCGTGAAATCCCCGGACATAAGCGCTCTCCATCCGTCAGTGCCGAACTTTATCATTAAAAAGCCTCCTCTCCGAAGTCCTCCTGGGCAGGGGAAGGATCCTGAGATGAGTGGTCGATATCGCAGGAAGAACGAGGTTCTTTTCCTTTTACAAAAGCGGCCCATTTTACCTTGTTCGGAGGGCATGCCGAAGTAGCAAGCTTTCCTGAGATCGTGCAAATACTTGCTCCGATCATGTTCATCGGCCTGTTAAAGTCCTCGACAGGTACGTCTGCCAGGGCTTTGTCCATGAAAGCTTTCCACATCCTCGGGCATACACCTACCTCGGCTACACCGGTCATAGGACGGTTGTTGTCGTTGCCGACCCAGACGCCGGCTGCCAGTTGCGGCACAAACCCTATGAACCATGCATCCTTAAAGCTTTGCGATGTGCCTGTCTTTGCCGCAGCAGGCCTTGAGATCTTAGCCCTTCTGCCAGTTCCGCTGTTTATTACGCCTTTCATCATGTCTATCATTATGTTGGCGATCTCGGGCTCGATCACGCGTACAGGGGAGAGCTCGACCTCCTCCAGCACTTTGCCGTCATGGTCCGTCACTCTGGTTATCGACACCGGCGGGTTCTTTATGCCTTGAGTGGCCAGCACGCCGTATGCTGATGTCATCTCAAGAAGGTTGACATCGGACGTTCCCAGGGCAAGCGAAAGGTTCGGTTGAAGAGGGGAGCGGATCCCCATTCTTTGTGCGAGATCTACCACATGGTCGGCGCCGACAAGCTGCAGGACCCTTAATGCGGGTATATTGAGGGAATTTTCAAGAGCATATCTTATAGTGACCGGGCCTCTGAACTTCTTGTCGAAATTATTAGGTCTCCATTTGCCGTCCGGATGTTCGCTGTCCGGGTATACATCAAATGTTACAGGCGTATCATCAACGATATCCCCCGGAGAGATCATGCCTCTTTCGAGTGCGGCGGTATAGACGAATACCTTGAATGATGACCCCGGAGATCTTTTTGCCTGTGTGACCCTGTTGTACTCGCTCTTGTCGATATTCGCACCTCCGACCATTGCAAGGATATAGCCCGTATTTGGGTCTAATGCGACCATAGCGGCCTGTCCGAACCTGTACTTTGTGCCTTCTTTTGTTATAAAATCGTCCACCGTCTCTTCCGCGATCTTTTGTAAAGGCATGAATAGCGATGTATGTATCCTCAGTCCGCCTTTGTATACAATATCCCTGCCGTACTTGTCTATGAGCTGGTTTATCACATAGGTGGTGAAATAAGGAGCGTTGAACTTGTACTTGTTGATCTTTTCCATCGAAAGGTTGATCTTTTCCTTGTCGGCTTCCCGTGATTCCTTATCGGATATCATGCCAAGTCTCTTCATTTTGTTGAGAACAGAGCTCCTTATCTCCATTGCCAGAGCGAAGTTCTTGTAGGGGGAGTATTTTTCGGGTCTGGACAGTATCCCGGCCATTAAGCTTGCCTCTCCGAGCGTTAGGGAATCAGCGTGTTTCCCGAAGAAGACCTGGGATGCCGCGTCCGCTCCAAAAGTGTTGTGGCCCCAGAACACCTGATTAAGGTACATCTCAAGGATCTCGTCCTTTGTGAACCGCTTCTCGAGCTCGATGGCCAGGGCCATCTCGGTGAGCTTTCTGGCAAAGGTCTTTTTATTCGACAGGAACAATGTCCTTGCAAGCTGTTGGGTGATCGTGCTGCCTCCCTGAGCTTTTCTGCCGCTTACGATATTTACTATGACAGCGCGGACAATGGCCTTGAAGGATACCCCTTTATGGTGATAAAAATCACTGTCTTCCGAAGCAATTACGGCTTTGATAAGATACGGTGAAATACTCGACAGGGGGACCGTTATGCGGTTCTCGTCGCCATGTATCGTGCCGAGCACCGTACCGTCGGATGAATAGATTATCGATGATTCTATCGGCGCGAGATTGTTGAGAGAGGAAACTGACGGCAGCTGCAAAGAAACGATAAGTATTAGCGCCAGAAGAGCTGCCATGGCCGCCAGCAGTACGCCGACGATTATCCGAAAGACCAAAGGATTTGACCTTTTGGGCTTCTTCCTTGCCCTCCTGCGCGGATGTGTATTCACGTGTCATATTATAACAAAATATATACATGAGTTTGCACGTATATACCCGCCGTGTTAAAATCTTTCCAATTATGAAAAAAATACTTATTATACACGGGCCGAACCTCAATCTTCTGGGCCAAAGGGAAACTTCTGTTTACGGAGAAGTCACAATGGAGCAGATAAACTCCGAAATTTCCAAAGAAGCATCTTCGCTTGGGCTTGAGGCCGATTTTTATCAAAGCAATGTAGAGGGGGAGATCGTCAACAGGATACAGCAGGCAAAAGGCGTCTTTGAGGCGATCATACTGAACCCGGGAGGCTATACGCATTACAGCGTCGCGATCAGGGATGCGATCTCTGCTGTCAGCATACCTACTATTGAGGTCCATCTGTCAAATATATATTCTCGAGAGGAATTCAGGCAGAGATCTCTCATTGCCCCGGTATCTGCAGGTCAGATCGCCGGTTTCGGGAAAGATTCATACCTTCTTGCTGTCAGGGCGGCTGCCGGCATCATTAAATAAATGCCTCATAAAGACCTCGGATCGATCAGAAGAGCTGCAAGGATCGCTTCTGACATCGCAGAAAAGTTACCTTCGATACTAGTCCCGGGCATAACCGAGAAAGAAGTGGCTTCATGGATCAGAAAAGAGATCAAAGCTGCAGGGGGTGAAGGCGAGTCTTTCAGGATAATAGTGTCATCGGGAAAAAGGTCAAGCCTTGTGCACGGATACGCGACCATGAAGGTCATCCGCAAGAGAGAGCAGGTGCTCGTTGATTTCGGGGTCAGATGCGGCGAAATGCGTTCGGATATCTCAAGGACGTATTTTGTCGGGCCTGCCGACAAAAAGCAAAGAAATATATACAATACCGTTCTTTCAGCCCAGAACGCAGCGATAAACAAAGTAAGGGCAGGGATGCATGTGAGCAAGGTTGACCTGGCCGCCAGAGATCTTCTCAGATCAAAAGGTTATTCAAAAGAATTCCCTCATTCTACGGGGCACGGCATAGGGAAAAGAGTACACCAGTCCCCGAGGATTTCATGGAAAAGTGGTGATATCCTTAAAGCAGGGGATGTGATCACGATAGAACCCGGAATTTATATCAAGGGATGGGGAGGGGTCAGGATAGAGGATATGCTTATCGTTACCCGGACAGGACATTCTATGCTCACGAAAGCGTCAAAATGAAAGTATCAGCTGTCATAGCGGCAGGAGGTGCGGGGACCCGTATGGGGACCCCCGAAGGGAAGATGTTCGTTGAGATCGGAGGGAAGCCGGTGCTTTTGCATACTATCAAAGCTTTTGACTCTATCGAGATAATTGGCGACATCATAGTATGCCTGCCCGCAAAGGATATCACTAAGGTCGGAGAAATGATATCCCGTGAGAATATCAAAAAACCGGTACAGCTTGTCGAAGGCGGCCCTACCAGGCAAGCTTCCGTTCATAACGGGCTTCTGTCACTTTCTCCGGAAACAGAGATGGTCGTCATACATGACGGCGCAAGGCCTTTTGTCACTAAAGAAATCGTCATAAACTCCATCAGTGAAGCAAAGGCCTGCGGAGCGGTAATAGTTGGTGTCCCGGTAAAGGATACTATTAAGACCGTCACGGATGACAAGCTCATATCTAATACATTGCAGAGGGACCGTCTCTGGAGCGTGCAGACACCGCAGACCTTCAAAAAAGCGCTCATAACGGAGGCTCATGAAGAGGCAAAGAACCTCAGGATCAATGCGACCGACGATGCGGCCCTTGTAGAGCGCCTGGGCGCAAGGGTGAAGATGATAATGGGCTCTTATGAGAATATTAAGATAACCACTCCTGAAGATGTGGTGCTGGGAGAAGCGATATTACGATCAAGGCAATAACTATCGGCCTGTCCGCTGGGCTCGTCAGCGGTCTGGTAGGTCTTGGCGGAGGCATAGTGCTGGTCCCCGCAATGGTGTATTTCTTAAGGTTCGGGCAGCATGTCGCGCAGGGAACATCGCTACTTGCGATAATCCCGACAGCGTTTGTCGCTGCCACAGTGTACGGGGTGACCGGACATATAGATCTTAATACCGGAGCATGGATAGCTGCCGCCGGAATGGTGGGAGGGTTCTTTGGCAGCTCTTTTGCGAATAAGATGGATGAGGGCACATTAAAGCTCGTATATGCTTTCTTTATGCTGTTGATCGGAATTAAAATGATAACGGGGTAGATCTATGGAACTCAGCACTTTGATCATATCAATATTGACTGGTCTTTCAGCCGGGATCCTCAGCGGTCTGCTCGGGGTAGGCGGCGGGACCATAATAATACCGTCACTGGTGTTCCTGATGGGAGTATCTCAACAGACAGCGCAGGGGATATCCCTGCTTGTGATCGTTCCCACGGCCATGATAGGGGCTTACGGATATTTCTTAAAAGGTAAAATATCACTTAAAACAGGCCTTTTGCTCGGTTCCGGCGCTGTTGTGGGGTCAGCACTGGGTTCTCTTATCGCGGTCAATCTGCAGAGCGGGGACCTGCGCAGGATATTCGGCGTGTTCATGATAGTGGTAGGATTAAAGGTGTTATATGACGTACTATCCGGAAAAAAATGATTTCTTAAAGATCGCGAAAAAAGGGACCGTCATCCCCGTTTTCAGGGAGATCGTGGCGGATACGGAAACCCCTGTTTCTGCGTATTCCAAAGTATCGGGCAAATACTCCTTCCTTCTCGAAAGCGTGGAAGGCGGGGAGAACATCGCCAGATACTCGATAATCGGGACAGGCCCGTACAAAGTATTTGAGTCAAAAGGAAGAAAGATCAAGATAACTTCGCCGGGGAAACAAAGCACGCAGGTCTTGGACGGAGACCCTTTTGCAGTGCTCAAGGAGCTGATGTCCGAATATCGGTCCGTAAAGCACAAAGGTGCCCCCAGGTTCCATGGCGGTGCAGTCGGCTATATAGGGTATGATTCGATACGGTTCATTGAGGATATTCCGGACAGCGCTCCGGATGAGCTTAACGTGCCGGATATCCTGATGATGCTTTCTGACACTATCCTGCTGTTCGATCACGTCAAGCACAAGATAATGGTATTTGCCCATGCGAGGATCGGGGGAGACCCTTCATCTGAGTATGACAAAGCGGTAAGGCGTATTGATACGATGATCGACCGGCTGAGGACCGGCCGCAACCTTAAACCGCTTGAGACCGGGCCGCGCCCGGAACCGCTTAAGATCACCTCTAATATGACAAAGCAGGCTTTCACCTCCATGGTAAGGAAAGCAAAGGATTATATCCTCAAAGGCGACATTATTCAGGTCGTGCTCTCACAGAGGATAACGGCAAGGTCGAAAGCAGACACATTCGATATGTACAGATCGTTAAGGATGCTGAACCCTTCACCGTACATGTACTATTTCGATATGGGAGATTTCAAGGTCATCGGATCATCTCCTGAGATAATGGTCCGGCTTGAAGGCAAAAAGGCGACAGTACGCCCTATAGCCGGCACTGCACTAAGGGGGTCTGATGATGACGAGGATGCCAAAATCTCTAAAGCTCTGCTGTCCGACCCAAAAGAAAAAGCGGAACACATCATGCTCGTCGATCTGGCAAGGAACGATCTTGGAAGGGTCTGTACCCGGGGCAGCGTAAAGGTGGATGAGCTGATGGAGGTCGAAAAATATTCGCATGTGATGCATATCGTCTCGAACGTTACCGGTGATCTGGATATTAAGCACGACGCATTCTCTTTGTTCCGTGCGTCCTTCCCTGCGGGAACGGTCTCCGGCGCTCCGAAGGTGAGAGCGATGCAGATAATCGACGAGCTTGAGAACACAAAGCGAGGCATCTATGCAGGAGCAGTGGGATATTTTGATTTCGACGGGAACCTTGACTCATGCATCGCCATAAGGACTATAGTGGTCAAGAACGGCAGTGTCCATATCCAGGCAGGGGCGGGAATAGTTGCTGATTCGGTCCCTCTGAAGGAATACAATGAATCTCTCAACAAGGCAAGAGCGCTGATCAAGGCAGTGGAGATGGTATCCTGATGATAAATTTCAGGCTTCTCAGGAATTCCGACATGCATCTGTGGGTGTGCATGTTCGCTTTGATAGCCATAGGCTTTCTCTCCATTTATTCTTCCACTTTCGCGATGCTTTCAAGAAAAGCGGCCATGTTCCCTGAGGCGGGTATCGATCCTCTGATGTTCGTAAAACGCCATTTCTTTACTTTTTTGTTCGGATCGGTCGTGATGTCCGTTTTGATGTATATCGACTACGGGCATCTAAGATCGCTTTACAAGCTGCTCTACGGGGTCATGATCTTTCTTCTGCTACTGGTCATGGTGGTCGGCTACGAGAGCTTTGGAGCGCAAAGATGGATCAACCTAGGGCCTTTTTCCTTTCAGCCTTCCGAGATATCAAAGCTGCTTCTGATAATAGTCCTTGCAAAAGTGCTCGAGAACTCCAAAGACTTTAAGAAGATAGGGGATATGGTACCTGCCTTCGTATTCACGCTTCTGCCTTTCCTTTTTGTCTTTAAGCAGCCGGACCTCGGGACCTCTCTTGTGTTCGTTGCGATAATGGCAGGAATGCTCATCTGGGCGCAGGACAACATATTCATACTGCTTCTTCTTTCCACGCCGCTGTTAAGCGCGCTTTTCAGCCTTAGCACGCCTTTGTGGATCTTCTACCTTGCCGTACTCGGCGTATCGCTCTATTTTTCCCGCGCAAAGGCCTGGGACCTTACCGTACTTATGGGCTTGAACACGATAGTCGGACTTATACTTCCGGTCGCATGGCATCTTCTGAAAGAATACCAGAAGAAAAGGCTCCTGATCTTTTTAGACCCTACAGTTGATCCGTTCGGTGCGGGATATCATACTATACAGTCAAAGATAGCGATCGGGGCAGGAGGCATGTTCGGCACCGGCTTCCTTAAAGGGACTCAGACCCAGCTGCAATTCATCCCCCAGCAGTGGACAGATTTCATTTTTTCCATGATCGGGGAGGAATTCGGTATGATAGGCGCCGTCCTGGTGATCGCCCTGTTCGGCGTCCTTATCTGGAGAGCTGTAGTGATAGCCGTCAATGCTAATGACTTCTTTGGCAGCATGCTCGCCAGCGGCATTGCAGCCATGTTCACCTTTCATATGGCCGTGAACATCGCCATGACGCTTGGTATGGCGCCTGTAGTAGGGATCCCTCTTCCATTCATCAGTTATGGAGGAACATCCCTTATCGTAAGCATGGCTTCTGTCGGTATACTGCAAAGCATATCTATGAGAAAGGTCAAACTGTTCTTCTAATGAAAAAAAGGTCTTTTTCCGGAACTATCGACAGGTTCGAAGGTGACTATGCCGTATTTACAGATGCTGACGGTTCTAGGCTCGATATACCGTCAGGGATGCTGCCGGAGGATTGCTGTGAGGGCGATATCTTAGATATCAGGTTCATTGTAAAACCGGACAGGACAAAGGAAGCAAAGGATAAGGTGAAGGGTATGATAGATGAGCTTGCTAAAAGGAAAATCAAATGATGAAGAATGTCCTGGCAATTTTATTTTCTTTTATTATTGCTTCGGCGGCATTTGCTGAGAGGCCAATGGTAACAGAAACATATAAACCCGTGCCAAAGCATAAATACCGCATTGATTCCGGGTATTCAAGGTCGTTGCTGAAATCCGGGCTTATAAGTTCCAGGATAGACACAACTGTATCATACGGATACTCTGAAAAGATCGAGATAGGGCTCGCATTCCCTTACAGCAGAGGGGCTTCGGCGTTCGGAGATGTCCATATATCCTCCAAATATGTGCTTAACGAGTCCTATGACGGAGGCTCCAGCCTCTATGCTGACTATAAGGTGCCGACGGGCGGCAGGATATCAGGCTCAAGCTCAGGACTGCCTGACCTGTCCCTCAGATATCTGTATTCGTTCGGGTTCGGAAGGTTCAGTTGTGCGGCAAATGCCGGGTATACTTTCGTCGGCGTTCCAAAAGGCTCAAATCAGGAAGATTTCACCTCTGTATCTGTTTCCGGGTCTTATCCCGTTCAAGAGCTGAAATTGTTCGTTCTTTCCGAATTGATCTGGTCAAAGGACGACATGTCATTGAATACAGGGATAAGGTACAAGAACTTCTATGGCTTTGACCTCGATGCGGCCTACAGCTACGGAATGACCAACATCACGCCAAATATCATCACTTTTGGCTTTACAAAAACAATATCTTGACAATTCCTGTATATTTAATATAATAAATCATTATATTATTGGAGGTGCGATATGGTATCTGAAAGGTCTGAATATCAAGGCAAGCCCATCATAATCCTTAAAAGGAACGAAGAAGACAAGTATCCTTTCTCCTTCGGCGTGTCAAAGGCAAAGCTTATCCTTGATAACGTAGATGAGATAAAGAAATTCGTATCTGAGAACGACAAGACGAAGTAGTTCTCGAACATATCTGATCACCATCGATCATCCCGCGTAGCGGCATATCAAATGATACATTATGAACAATAATGAAGCGTTAGAACTTGTCCGTTTGGACCTTGACCTGCTGATAAATATGGCTGATAAGGTAAGGTCTGATTCAGGTATTAAAAAGATCGATCTCTGTTCGATCATGAACGCAAAATCAGGAATGTGCTCCGAAGACTGCAAGTTCTGTGCTCAATCCTCCTATTATTCTACTAATGCCCCGATATACCCCCTTAAGCGCACGGACGAGATCATTAGGGCGGCGGAAAGGGCTAAAAGCATAGGTGCGGACCGCTTTGACATAGTTACCAGCGGCAACGAGCTTACCGGTGATGATCTATCGGCTATTAACAATGCCATAAAAACAATTACCGAGGACCTTGGCATGAAAATGTGCGCCTCTCTCGGCAAACTGTCTATCGATCAGCTGCTTGAGCTCAGGGGCAACGGGCTAACGAGGTACCACCACAATCTGGAGACAAGCGAAAGTTATTATCCTAACATTGTCTCGACTCATTCATACAAGGAGCGAGTCAGCACCGTCAGGGCAATAAAGAAGGCCGGTCTTGAAGCTTGCAGCGGGGGCATAATTGGACTTGGCGAAAGCTGGCAGGACAGGATAGATATGGCAATGCTTTTAAAAGAACTTAATGTGGACAGCGTACCTTTGAATATCCTTGTTCCTGTTAAAGGTACGCCTTTCGAAGGAAAAAGCTTTATCACACAGGAAGATGCTTTGCGTACAATAGCAATCTTCAGGATAATACTCGGAGATAAGATCATCAAAGTCGCGGCAGGCAGGGAGAGCTTTTTACGGGATAAACAGGAAATGGCGTTCAGGGCAGGCGCCAGCGGAATGCTTATTGGAGGGTATCTGACAACCGCGGGCGGCAGCGTTGAGTCTGACAGGGAAATGGTCGCCAGGATAGAGTCCTCATGGTCGGAGAATTGATGCCCTATAATGAAAGGTTCGTCTCAGAGCTCGAAGAGATAAGATCGAATGGAAATGAAAGACTTCTGACAGGTTCCGACCGCCAAGGAAGAACGGTCACGATCGGCAACAAAGAGCTGATAGACCTCACTCACAATGACTACCTGGGACTTTCGACGCATCCTGACATTCTCAAGGCATCTTCTTCTGCAAAAAGGACTGGTTCTGGGGGCTCAAGACTTCTGGGAGGGAATTCCGCAGAGCATGAACAACTCGAACACGATACTGCCGCATTTAAAACAAAAGAGGATTGTGTCCTTTTTAATTCAGGATACCAATGCAATATCGGGCTTTTTTCGGCCCTTGCAAGGCCCGGTGATGCGGTAATATGCGATAAGCTTTCGCATGCCAGCATTATCGACGGGATAAGATTGTCTGGGGCAAATATGCTCAGGTACAGGCATAACAGCCTGGAAGACCTTGAAAAGGCCATTATAAAAGCTAAAAAGGTCACCGACAGCATTATTGTCTCGACCGAAGCACTCTTCAGCATGGACGGGGATACCGCACCTCTTGATGATATCTGCGCTTTAAAGGACAAATACGGGTTCCTCATGATTGTTGACGAGGCGCATTCAACCGGGGTCTATGGAAAGAAGGGCGCAGGCATCGTGTCTGAACTTGGGCTCTCTGATAGAGTAGATGTAGTTATGGGAACATACAGTAAAGCGCTTGGCAGCTATGGAGGGTATGCGGCAACTTCACAGCTGATAAAACGTTACCTTATCAATAGGTCAAGGGCCTTCATATACTCAACGGCCCTGCCTCATGCCGTAATAAAGGCTAATATGGCCTCACTTAAGGTATGCGCTGTTTCTGACGACAAAAGGGCCTACCTTTCACGTATCTCAAAAGATGTTCTCGCTGCAGTAAGGAAAAAAGGTCTGCCTACTCCGTCAGGATCGCATATCATACCGGTAATGACCGGCAGCAACGAAAAGGCCGCCGGTCTCGCGGAGCACCTTATAGCGTCCGGCTTCTACGCACGTCCGATAAGATATCCTACTGTACCGAAAGGGCTTGAGCGAGTAAGGATCTCGCTTAACTCTATGCTGAGAGAGGAAGACATCGCAGGATTGATCGCATCTTTAAATGAATACTGAGATCTTATTCATACCGGGATGGGCCTCGGATACAAGGGTTTTGGACCTGGCCGACAGCCCTTTGACATCTCCTTACGGAAAATGTCAAAGGCCGGCCGATATGATAGCGCATTACACTGAGATGCTTGGATCATCGGAAAAGAAACTTGATATCGTAGGCTGGTCAATGGGAGCGCTTATAGCATCATTGGTAGCGCAGCAGATGCCTGAAAAGATCGGCAGGCTGATATTTGTAAGCGCCAAGGGCAGGTATTCCCCTCAAGAGATAGAGATAGCTAAGGACGGGGTCAACAAGAACCTCAAGGCATATCTTTACAACTTTTACGGAAGGTGCTTTTCACAGGGGACTGAGGCTTTGCATACTTTCAAAAGGACTCTGTTCAAGGAATACTGCGACATTTTTGATTCCGGGACATTGCTTGAAGGTCTTGATCTTTTGGCTCGCGGAGTAGAGGGCACACAAGAACTGGACGTTATAGACAAGACATTTGTTTATGGGATGAACGATCCTGTAGTATCTGTAAAGGACGCACAAGACTTTATTGCCGGTCATGGCGGGGAAAAGAGGATTGTAATGATGGATAATGCGGGGCATGCTCCTTTTCTTTCAAAGAAATTCCTGGATATTTTGGCATCATAGGGGGCTTGACAAAGAATATTGTACATGTATAATCACTAGTATATCGATAGACATTGGAGTATATGATGATAGAACTAAATGGTGAACAAAAGAAGATCTCTGAAGGGCAGTCGGTCGCTTCGCTGCTTAAAGAGCTGAATATCAATCCCGGTTCAGTAGTCGTTGAATTGAACCTTAAGATACTTGAAAGACAGGTGTACGAAACCACCATCTTAAAGGATAAGGACAAGGTCGAGGTATTAAGTTTTGTAGGGGGCGGATAATGACACTCAGTCAGGAAGAGCTTAACAGATATTCAAGGAACTTGCTCCTTTCCGGATTCGGGACTAAGGGGCAGGAGAAGCTAAAACGTTCTAAAGTACTTGTTATAGGTGCAGGAGGGCTCGGCTCTTCTGTGCTTTTGTACCTTGCCGCCGCCGGGGCAGGCTCGCTTACCATAGTAGACAGTGATGATCTTGAGCTGTCTAACCTTAATCGTCAGGTGATACACAAAGGATCAAGTATCGGCACCAACAAGGCTTTGTCCGCTAAAAATTCCTTGAGCGCTTTAAACAGCGGCATTCAGATAAAGACCATCACGGTCCGCATTAAAGCTTCTAATGCAGAGGAGGTCATCACAGGACACGATATAGTAGTCGACTGCACGGATAACTTCGCCTCAAAGTTCATTATCAACGACTCTAGCGTGAAACTTGGCGTTCCCCTTGTCCATGCCGCCGCTGTAGGCTATAAGGGTCAGGCAATTACGATACTTCCGGGCAGGTCTGCCTGTTACAGGTGCGTGTTCAAAGAGGAACCTTCGGCTTCAGATGCCGAACAAAGTACCGATATTGGGATACTCGGGGCAGCGGCCGGCCTTATAGGCACAGTTCAAGCTTCCGAAACAATAAAGTATCTGACCGGATCAGGCGAACTGCTGACCGATAAGCTATTTATAGCGGACCTGAGAACGAACAGGTTCAGGACAGCCGAGGTGGCAAAAGACGCAGAATGCAAAGCATGCGGAGGGATAAAATGAAACTTTCAACAAAAGGCAGGTACGGATTGAGATTGATGCTAGATCTTGCATCTAAGTACGGGAACGGGCAGGTCTTTCTAAAAGACATTGCCAAACGTATCGCCGTTACCGATAAATATCTCTGGCAGATCATCTCTCAGCTGAAGAACGCGGGGCTGGTTATTTCCGAACGGGGCGCAAAAGGCGGTTATTCGCTGTCAAAAGACCCTTCGGACATCACGGTCAAGGACATAGTCCTTACTCTTGAAGGCAGGCCTTACAGCTATGACGAGAACACCAACGGCACCAGGAACATAGCAAAGAGTATCGAACAGGACATCTGGAAAGAGATAGGGGACGCGACACTTAAAGCACTTGAATCTATCACTTTGCAGGATGCTTTGCTGAGACAGACGAGGAAATACGGTACGGACCTGGCTTCAATGTATTATATTTAGAGAACACTGAATTGACAGGGACCAAATAAAATAAAGGAGAATGAAAATGGCAAAGAACGAGAAGGGATTAAGACCGGAGACCCTGGCGGTGCATGCAGGACAGGAGGTCGATCCGGCAACAGGATCGAGAGCGGTACCTATATATCAGACGACCTCGTACCAGTTCAAGGACACTGACCATGCGGCGAATCTGTTCGGCCTGAAAGAGTTCGGTAATATTTACACAAGGTTAATGAACCCTACGACCGATGTGCTGGAAAAAAGAGTTGCCGCTCTTGACGGGGGCATCGGAGCGCTTGCCGTATCAAGCGGCCAGTCGGCAATAACGCTTGCTTTGCTAAACATAGCACAAGCAGGCGATGCGATCGTCTCTGCAGACAATCTTTACGGAGGGACGTATACTCTGTTCCATTACACTTTCAAAAAGCTGGGCATCAATGTCAAGTTCGTAAAGTCGAACGACATAGAGGCGATCAAGAAAGCGATCACACCAAAGACTAAAGCCGTCTATGCCGAAACTATCGGTAATCCCAAGCTCGACATAGCGGATATCGAGGCACTTGCGAAAGTCGCCCATGATAACGGTATCCCGCTGATAGTAGACAACACATCAGCTCCGTACATATTCAAGCCGATCGATTTCGGGGCGGATATAGTGGTATATTCGGCGACCAAGTTCCTGGGCGGGCACGGAACATCCCTTGGAGGTCTGATAGTTGACAGCGGGAAGTTCAATTGGGAGAACGGCAAATTCCCTCTTATCGCAGATCCGGACCCCAGCTATCACAACGTCAAGTTCGTTGAGGCCCTGAGGCCGATAGGGAACATCGCTTATATCATTAAGGCAAGGGTCACGCTCCTTCGCGATATAGGCTTTGCCTTGTCGCCGTTCAACGCTTTCCTGCTCTTGCAGGGAATAGAGACCCTTCATCTGCGCCTTGCCCAGCACTGTAGCAATGCCCTTAAAGTAGCGACCTTCCTCAAGGGCCACAAGAAAGTCGCATGGGTTAACTATCCTGGACTTGCTGACAGCCCGGAAAAGGACAGAGCTAAAAAATATCTTCCTCTTGGAGCAGGAGCGATAATAGGGTTCGGTATTAAAGGCGGGGCCTCTGCAGGCAAGAAGTTCATCGACTCACTTGAGCTCGTATCGCATGTTGCCAACATCGGGGATGCAAAATCACTGGCCATACATCCTGCGAGCACCACACATTCACAGCTCTCGCCTGAAGAGCAGGCATCGACCGGCGTATCTCCTGACTTTATCAGGCTTTCTATAGGGATAGAGAATGCTGACGATATCATTTCCGATATAGATCAAGCCCTCAATAAGGCTTAAGGAGGTCATTATGCCCAGATCATATAAAGATATTACAGGTACGTACGGAAAAACACCGCTGGTGCGGCTGAACAAGATTACTAAAGGGGTGAATGCCGAGATATTCGCAAAACTCGAGTTCTTTAACCCTTTATCCAGCGTGAAGGACAGGATAGGGGTCGCCATGATAGAGGATGCCGAGAAAAAGGGGCTCATAAAGAAGGATACAGTGATAATCGAGCCAACAAGCGGGAATACCGGCATAGCACTGGCTTTTGTATGCGCCGAAAGAGGGTATAAACTTATCCTTACAATGCCTGAAACAATGAGCATTGAGCGAAGGAAGCTCCTAAAGGCGCTGGGGGCAGAGCTTGTCCTGACCGAAGGGCCTAAAGGAATGTCAGGCGCAGTCGCTAAGGCACTTGAACTGGCAAAAGATGTGCCGAACAGCTATGTGCCTCAGCAGTTCGAGAACCCAGCAAATCCAGATGTTCACAGAAGGACAACAGGCCCCGAGATTTGGGAAGACACTGAAGGCCGGATAGATTTTCTTGTGGCAGGGGTAGGGACCGGAGGCACGATAACCGGTGCAGGGGAGTTCCTTAAGGAAAAAGAACCTGGGATCAAGATCGTTGCGGTCGAACCGACGGATTCTCCGGTACTTTCTCAGGGAAAAGCCGGTCCGCACAAGATACAGGGTATCGGTGCTGGTTTTGTGCCGAAGATACTCAACAGGGATATCATCGATGAGATAATCACCGTCTCCAATGATGATGCCGGAAAATATGCAAGGTCAATGGCCAAAGAAGAGGGCATACTTGTGGGCATATCCAGCGGAGCTGCCGTATGTGCTGCTCTTAATATCGCATCAAGACCTGAGAATGTAGGCAAAAAGATCGTGGTCATCATACCAAGCTGCGGAGAAAGATACTTGTCAACGTGGCTGTTCGATGATATTAATTAGCTTAGAGGATAAATGCCAAAGAACAGGTCTTTAGAGGTCGTAGAGCTCAAGACAGTCGACTTTTCAGGGGATGTGCTTGAGCTTGAATCAGGCCAGGAACTGAAAAGCATAACGATTGCTTATGAGACTTATGGCCGGCTTAACGCCGACAGGTCAAACGCTGTCCTGATCGAGCACGGTTTTTCCGGTGACAGCCATGCTGCCGGCAGTTACAAGGATGATGACTCTCCGGGCTGGTGGGACGGAATGATAGGTCCCGGCAAGGCCTTCGATACGGACAAATACTTCGTGATCTGCAGCAATGTTATCGGAGGGTGCAAAGGCTCTACTGGCCCTTCATCAGTTAATCCTTCAACGGGGAAGCCGTACGGGATCGACTTTCCGTTCGTGACAATAGCCGATATGGTAAAGGCGCAAAAGCTGCTTGTTGAAAGCTTGGGGATCGAAAAGCTCCTCTGCGTCAGCGGCGGTTCAATGGGCGGGATGCAGTCGCTCCAGTGGGCGGCAAGCTATCCCGAAAAGGTCAAATGCATAATCCCTATCGCGACCACACTAAAACACTCCCCGCAGCAGATCGCCTTCAATGAGGTCGGCAGGCAGGCCGTGATGACGGACGCCAACTGGAACGAAGGCCATTACTACGGCGGCGAAAAGCCCGAAAGAGGTCTTGCCGTCGCAAGGATGATAGGGCATATCACATACATGAGCGAAAGGTCTATGGAGAAGAAGTTCTCCCGCAAGCTGAAGACTAACAACTATACGTTCTCTTTCAAGGCGGATTTCGAGGTGGAGGGATACCTTAGGTACAGGGGCGATAACTTTGTAAAAAGGTTCGATGCCAATTCTTACCTTTACATCACGAAGGCAATGGACTATTTCGACCTTTCCGAAGGCAAACTGTTCGAGAACTGGAAAAAGGAGCATCCAAGCTTCCTGGTGATGAGCTTCAGATCTGACTGGCTTTATCCTCCGGCCCAGTCACAGGAGATCGTCAGGCAGCTCAAATCAAGGGCGGTTGATATCTCCTACCTTGAGATAAATTCTTCTTACGGCCATGATTCGTTCCTTCTTGAGTTCGAAGAGCAGACACATATGATAAAACATTTTCTGGGGAACAGACAATGATGAACAGGCTGGACAACAGGCTTATGGCCTCTATGATCGAGAAAGGCTCCCGCGTACTTGACCTCGGATGCGGGGCCGGCGACCTTCTTGCGCTTTTGCAGAAAGAAAAAGGGGTCATCGGACAGGGCATAGAGCTCGATGATAAGGCCATCATGAAATGCGCCGAAAAGGGGCTGAGCGTTTTTCACAGCGACATCGACAGCGGACTAAAGGACTTTCCCGACAATTCATTTGATTATGTCGTGCTCAACAATTCGATGCAGGAAGTCAAAAAAGTCGATTTCGTCATCACTGAGGCCTTGAGGGTGGGGAGAAAGGTCATTGTTGGCTTTCCCAACTTCAACTATCTGAACTCAAGACTGCAGATATTCTTCCTCGGAAGGACCCCGGTAACGCCTTCGCTGCCGTACAAATGGTATGACACCCCCAATCTCCATTTCCTCAGCATTAGCGACTTTGCGGGATACTGCAGAGAGAAGGGTATCAATGTCATTGAAAAGCATTTCATTTCCGGCGAAAGAGAAGTGAAGATATTCCCGAACCTATTTGCACAGAACGCGCTCTTTCTAGTTGAAAAGCGTAAACGCTGAAGGGCCTTTATTTCCGGTATATTTGTGGCATAATAGAGTACTGTATGGTTTCTTCTCCTAGCGGCAAAGAATTGATCAAAAAGAATTTCTCGAAAAGCGCAAGATCGTATGATAAATACGCTCAGATACAGAAAGTGCTCGCGAAAAAGCTGCAAAGATACCTCCCTGAAGGCGCCGTGTCCAATGTGCTTGATATAGGCTGCGGAACTGGCAACCTCACAAAGATACTCAAAGAAAAGTACAGGAACTCGCACATAACGGCCATAGACATATCCCCGCAGATGGTCGAGATCGCAAAGAAAAAGATCAACGACAATGTTGAGTTCATAGTAGGTGACGCTGAGGAGTACGAGGACAAGAAAGAGTATGACGTTATCGCCTCCAATGCGACGATGCAGTGGTTCTACAATCTTGAAAAGACCTTGTCCAAGTATAAGAAGATGCTGTCAAAGGACGGGGCGGTTATATTCTCGATATTCGGGCCTCTTACATACCATGAGCTTGCCTGGGTGATGGAAGATGTGACCAATAAAAAGCTCGTTATTAATTCAAAGAAATTCCTGGGAAGGACCGAGATAGAAAAGATCCTTAAAAAGCATTTCACCAAATACGAGATCAAGGAAGAGATCATCAAAGAAGAGAACAGATCGCTCAGAAGCCTACTTTCAAAGATAAAATTCTCGGGTACGCAGGGCAACAGTATGTCAGGCAAAGGGCTTCTGACCAAAGAGAAGCTTAAGAAAGCCCAGGAGCTTTACATGCAGCGTTTCAAAAAGATAGAAGCCACACACCAGCTGTTCTTCTGCTGGGCGGCTCAATGAGATCGTTCTTCATATCCGGGACGGACACAGCGATCGGTAAAACGGTCGTGACTGGACTGATCGCCAAGTATCTGGCATTGAACGGAAAAAAAGTGATCACCCAAAAATGGATCCAGACCGGATGCGACTCCTTCCCGGACGACATCCTCTCTCATCTCAATATGATGGGCAAGAAACCTGAGGATATCGAATCAGACCTTAAATACGTCAACCCTTACTGCCTTTCCTTTCCGGGTTCTCCGCATCTTGCTGCAAAGCTTGAAGGAGTTGACCTCGATCCGGAAAAGGTCAAGGAGTCCTACAGGGTCCTTTCGGAGAAGTACGAGTCAGTGATAATCGAAGGCATCGGAGGAGCGCTTGTTCCTTTTAATGATGAGCTGCTAGTGATCGATATCGTTAAGGAGCTGGATATTCCTGTCGTACTTGTAGCAGGGAACCGTCTGGGGGCCATCAATCACACATTGCTGACCATTGAGGCGCTGAAGAACAGGGGGCTCAGGTTAAAAGGCATCGTATATAACGACCTTTCAAAGCAAAGCGACAAAAAGATACTTGATGACAATCCGGAGATAATCGCAAAGTTCTCCGGCATAAGTAATGTAAGCAGGCTTTCCCATATCAATGACAATGAAGCGCTTTATGCGGACTTTATGACCTCGACGTTTCCCAGATCACTTCTGGAAGGGTAGGGTGCGAGTGGACCGTCCGGGCAAGGTCGTCAAGCGTAAGACCTGTCCTGACCGCTAGAACAAGTTCCTGTACGATGTTTGAGGCATTCTCTCCGATTATATGACCGCCAATGAGCTTTCTCGACTGTTTTTCTGATACCAGCTTAACAAAACCGTTCTTTTCTCCGTCAGCTAAAGCCTTCCCTGATGCCAGGAAATATCCTTTGCGCACCTCGGCATCTACTCCTTCAGCTCTTGCCTGTTGCTCCGAAAGACCTACTGAGGCTATCTCAGGCATGGTAAAGACACATGCAGGTATGCCCCTGTGGTCCATTTTTCTTTCTGACCCAAGTATGTTCGCAGCGGCAACAAGACCGTGCATATACGCGGTATGAGCGTACATCGATCTCCCCGTAACGTCCCCTATGGCATAGTGGCCCTCAGGGGTCCTCATATGATCGTCAGTAACTATGAACCCTGATGCCTTTTCCGCGGCCATAAGCGTTCTGTTCCTGTCGAACATCGACGGATCTGCCTTTTTGCCTTTGTGGATCTCTATGCCCTTTTTTACAAGGACGGATTCAAGTGCTGCTGATATGTCCCTGTCAAAACCCGGGAGTATGCAGTCCATCATCTCGTGCACCCTGACTTTGGTGCCGAATGCCGAGAAGATGGAGGCAAATTCAAGTCCTACCGGACCTGCCCCGATGATATCAAGATCCGAAGGCAGCCTGTCAACGCTCAGTATGTCGGCCGCCCTCATGAAACTTTCGAACCCCGAAGGAACGCTTTTTCGGGCTCCTGTGGCGATAACCAGCTGACCGGCGTCTATTTCCTCTTTTCCGTCCCTGACAGCAACTGACAAGCGTCCTTTTGCGTCAACTTCCGCTTCTCCCTCGATCACTGTTATCCCGTATTTTTTGAAATGTGAAATGATCCCTGACCTAAGCCGGTTGATGACCTCTTCCTTGCGCTCCATTATCACTGTCCAGTCGATGGCGGGAGAGGCCGCAATGATGCCGAGCTCATTTGCTCTTGATATCTTGTCTATAAGGGCGGCGGATGCGACAAGCGTCTTTGTGGGGATGCATCCGGTGTTGAGGCATATCCCGCCGATCTTGTCCTTTTCGATAACAGCGACCTTTTTCCCGTGCTTTGCCAGCTCGATCGCGCAGGTGTATCCTCCGGGTCCAGACCCGATCACCGTAACGTCATATTTCATGGAAAGATTATACCACTATTGACAATACCGGCTATATATCGTAATATCTAGATATGACGATATATAAGATCGACGAAGCGGAGATGTTCAAGGCACTGGGCCATCCGGTACGTCTGGCCATAGCCAAAGGGCTCAGGAAGAAGCAGTGCAATGTCATGAAGATAGTAAAAGAGCTCAGGGCTCCGCAATCGACCATATCTCAGCATCTCGGCATCCTGAAAAGGGCCGGCGTGATCAAAGGGATGAGAGATGGGACCGCCATATGCTATCAGTTGAGAGAAGGGCTTGCGTCCAGGATCATAGATCAATTATAGGAGGTGCTTATATGCTGAACGTAACTGATTCCAGTTTCTCCGCTGAGATCGAGTCGTCCAAAGGACTTGTATTTGTCGATTTTTGGGCTCCCTGGTGCGGACCCTGCAGGATGATGGCC